>DQSL01000081.1 GCA_015663235.1 Mariprofundaceae bacterium | reverse complement strand
AGAGAAAAACTAAGAGAATGCTGGTCGATTCTCCCTAAAATTACAAAACTTGATGCTTACAGCGAAAAGTACGCGCTTGTTCAGAGTTGCCTTAGCTTCAAATGTCTTTGAGTGCTTATCATGCCATCAGCACGAATCTTGACAAAAGAACGGAATAACGTACGCTTTGTGCTGAGGTCATAAACCATGTCTATTCTCACCGTTACTGATGCAAGAACAAACCTATACAAATTGATTGATGAAGCTTCTAAAACCCACCAGCCCATTACCATCACGGGCAAACGAGGTAATGCCGTGTTGCTCGCAGAAGAAGATTGGAATGCAATCACTGAAACACTGCATCTATTGTCAGTACCCAATATGCGGGAATCTATTCGCCAAGGCTTAAAGCAGCCCATCGCTGAATGTGATACCGAGCTAGATTGGTAACTTGGGGTGACTTGGCAACTTGTTTACACCAAACAAGCACAAAAAGATGCGAAAAAACTGGCTTCATCAGGTTTGAAAAACAAAGCATTATCACTTTTAGCCATTTTGGAGCAAGACCCTTACCAAAACCCGCCACCGTTTGAGAAATTGATTGGTGATTTAGCAGGCGCATATTCACGGCGCATCAATATTCAACATCGACTTGTTTATCAAGTTTACAACGATGAAAAAACAGTAAAAATCATTCGATTATGGACACACTACGCATAAAGCACTGATTAAACCTATAAACTGCAGGCTTGTGAGCAATGTGGATTCCCGCCTGCGCGGGAATGACGGTAAAGCAACAGGTGAAATCATTCAGTTTCACGTTTAAGCTATGCCCATGCCTTCATCATCAAACAAGCAAACATGCGAGCAACCAGTATCACGTATTCCATCAAGCTGCGACTACCTGGTTATCGGCAGCGGTGCTGCGGGACTGATGGCAGCGCACCGCTTGGCAGAACATGGCAGCGTTGTGTTGGTGAATAAATCAGGTTTTCCTGATTCCAACACCTTCCAAGCCCAAGGCGGCATTGCTGGCTTTATCACCAAAGACGATACCATTGAAAGCCATATCCAAGACACTATCAAAGCAGGTGCTGGGCTTTGCCATGAAGGTGTGGTCAGTGAAATCGTTAATCGTGGGCATGATATGGTGGAAGAATTACTAAACTTAGGCACACCCTTTGACATGGATGACGGCGCGCTGCACCTCACCCGCGAAGGTGGGCATTCGCATAGGCGCATTGCTCATGTGCAGGATTCAACGGGCAAAGCCATTGGTGAAACATTGCTCAAACATGTGCAATACAATGAAAGCATCACCTGCTTACAACGGCATATGGTCGTAGATTTGATTACCACACATAAGCTGGGTGTTTTCCATCAAAAGAATCAATGTTTGGGCGCATACATTCTGCCTGAACAAGGTGATGTGTTTAGCATTGCTGCCAAACAAGTCATTCTCGCCACGGGTGGTGCAGGTAAAGTGTATATGTATACATCCAACCCTCATGCAGCCACGGGTGATGGCATTGCCATGGCATGGCGCGCAGGTTGCCCTGTGATGAACTTGGAGTTTATGCAATTTCACCCCACATGTTTATACAATCCAAGCGGTTCAACCATGCTGCTCACCGAAGCATTACGCGGTGAAGGCGCACACTTGATTGATAAAGGTGGGCGACGGTTCGCTTTTGATGATGATGAACGCGGGGAACTTGCCCCCAGAGACATTGTGGCACGCTCTATCGACCGAGAAATCAAGAAAACGGGTGAAGATTGTATGTACCTTGATGTGACTCACTTGGGTGCAGACAAAATCAATACTCAATTCCCCAATATCCAACGCCGATTGTTGGCAATGGGCTTGGATATGAGCAAACAACCCATTCCTATCGTGCCTGCAGCGCATTATATGTGTGGTGGCGTGCAAACAGATGTCAGTGGCGCAACGGTTGTGACAGGATTATCAGTGATTGGTGAAACATCTTGCACAGGTTTACATGGCGCAAACAGGCTTGCCAGCAACTCACTGCTCGAATGTTTGGTCATGGCAGATAAATGTGCAGAACGGATTGCAAAAGATAAAAAAGTGACCTTAACTATGCCCATTCCCGCATGGGATAGCAGCGGTGTTGTGCCTGAAGAAGAGCGCGTGCAAATCAAACAAAACTGGGATGAAATTCGAGCCATCATGTCCAACTATGTCGGCATTGTACGCTCTTCCGAACGCTTGCGCCGTGCCAGAAGACGGCTGATGTTGATTCATGAAGAAATCGCCGCCTACTATTGGCAACATCCACTAAGTCGCAGCTTATTGGAGCTTCGAAATCTTGCCTTGCTTGCTGATTTGATGATTCGCAGTGCGCAACAACGCCATGAATCACGCGGTTTGCATTATATTAAAGATTATCCTGAACAAAGCCAAGACAGCAAAGACACCATTTTATTCCCTCAAGGTGAGCAATTATGAGCCAAAAAAATCCCGAACTCGTCAACTACGGAAAGGAAGCTTTAAATCAATGTTATCAAGATGTTGAAGCTTCATTCAAGGCTGAAAAAAGCGGCTTAGAACTGGTGCAAATGATGTGCGATGGTGTGGATGACATGCTGGTTCACATTTGGCAAGAAGTCGCCCCTGAATCAAGCCAACACATCGCTTTTGTTGCCGTAGGGGGGTATGGTAGAGGTGAACTTGCACCACAATCGGATTGGGATATTTGGTTTATTCTACCCGAAGATGCCACAGAACAAATGACTGATGATATTCAAAGTTTTATGTATGTGATGTGGGATATGAGCGCCAAAATTGGTCATGCAGTACGCTCTGTGAAAGAAACCATCACCCATATCAAAGAAGATTGGAATTCAGCAACCACCGCCCAAGAAATGCGCCTTTTATGCGGAAATGCATCACTTTTTAATGAATTAACCCAAGAAACCACCAATTTTTTCAAAAAACAACGTAAAAAGTTTGTGGAAGCCAAGCTTCTAGAGCACACATTAAGGCATGAGCGCACAGGTGATTCTGCATTTATGATGGAACCCGACATCAAGGAATGCAAAGGCGGTTTGCGCGATGTGCAATCGGTGTTTTGGATTAGCAAAGCATGGTTTGAAGCGGATAACCTTGATGCGCTGGTGACAAAGGGTCATATATCGCAACGCGAAATACATGATTTATTGATGGCGCAAGACTTTTTATGGCGTTGCCGTGTTGGGCTACACCTACAAACCAAACGCCCCAATGATAGATTATCCTTTGAGCAGCAAGTCACGCTGGCAGATAGCATGGGTTATCAAGCCCAAGGTCATTTGCCGCCTGTGGATGCGTTGATGAAGGATTACTTTGGTCAAGCTGGGCGCATTGCCCGCGTTTCTAGCCTGATTTTGCAAGATATTGATGAGCACATGAATGAATCTTTCTTTGCTTTTACACGAAATATTGATGATGATTTTACACTTACTGGCAACAAAGTCGGCATTCGCCATGAAAATGTATTTAAAGATAACCCATTAAATCTATTGCGGATTTTTAATGTTGGTCAAGAAGACCACCGCCAACTTAGCAATGCAGCCCTGCGCCAAATCCGCGAAGATGAGCGGCATCTGATGAATGATGAATTCCGCACCAACCCTGAAGCCCACCGTTTATTCATGCGCATCTTGAAACACCCGCGAAATGTATCATGGGCACTTAAAGAAATGAAAGATACAGGTGTGTTGGGCGGTTTTGTGCCTGCATTTTATAACGTGGTTGGTTTGGGTCAATTCAACCAATACCACGCTTACACTGTGGATGAACATACGCTTTACGCCATTGGCGAGGCGCGAAATATGATACATGGCGACCGAAAGTTGCGTCTTCCGCTTGCCCAAGAAGTTTTTCATCGCCTCAAACGCCCCGAGTTATTGTATCTCGCCCTACTCTTTCATGATATTGCCAAAGGCATGGCGGGCGACCACTCTGAAAATGGAGAAGTCTTAGCGCAAGATTTTTGTGCATCTATCGGTTTAACTGAAGATGCTTCCAACCTTGTTGCATGGCTGGTACGTAAACATTTGACTATGGCTGTCACCTCGCAACGCTTTGATTTATCTGACCCTGAAGTGATTCAAATTTTTGCTGACAAAGTGGGAAGTATGGAGCGCCTTAACTGCCTCTTGTGTTTGACGGTGGCAGACATTGCAGCCGTGGGGCCCAATGTTTGGAATGATTGGAAAGGTTCATTATTAAACCAACTTTACCATGCCACCCGCCATGCTTTGATGGGCGAAAAGATTAACCCTGAAGTCTTGGAAAAGCAGCAACAGTCGCGCATCCGAAGCACCCTTCAACTGTCTAAAAAGGCTGACTTGATTGAACCTGTCTTAAAACAATTACCCAACCGATTTATTGCCCATTTCCCACCCTATCAACTTGTGCCTATTACAGAACTTTTGGCTGACTCTGGTTTCATGAATAACCAAGCTGATTTTGCTGTGGGTCATTTCATCGACCACGAACGTTGCGACACCATGATGATGGTTGCCGCCAAAGAACGCCCAGCCTTGTTTGTGAAGCTGGCATCGGTGATTGCTGCGGGACAAATCAATGTGGTGGCTGCCCATGCATTTTCACTGGATAATGGTAATATTCTTGATGTATTTCATATCCAAAACAGAGAAAAACAGCCTTTGATCGAACCACAGGATTTGGACAAACTGCAAATGCGCATCAAAACCATGTTGCAAGAAGGCAAACCACTTGAAGAACCGAAAACACCAACCATTCGCAGCAATGTGTTGATGCAGCGTGTACCTGTACGTGTGCGCACCCTTCCACTGGCTTCCTTTAGCCAAACCGCCATTGAAGTCACCGCCGCAGACAGAGCAGGCTTACTTGCCGCCCTTAGTTATGAAATCACACATGCTGGCTTCATCATCAATGGCGCATCCATTTCCAGTTTTGGTGAGCGTATTGTCGATGTATTTTTCATTCAACATAATGGGGAACAATTATCAGCCGAACACATCAAAAGTTTGAGCAAAACACTCAAAGAAGTGGCGACACTAAACACTAAAGACGAATAATATCCTCGACATGTTCTACTTTGGAGGGCAAAAACCTCATAGTTGGTGGTGTAACGATGACCAAATCAAAGCGGCATTGATGATGCATATATTCTGCATGCTGCCCTAACCACGTTTGCGCCGCAGACACCATGCGCTGTTGTTTATCTCGGTGCATAGCTTCTATGCTGGATGTCCTATTTTGATGTCCCTTTACTTCCACAAACGCCAATATATCATCATGTATTGCAATAATATCCAGCTCACCGCGCCCTAACCTTCGATTTCTTTCCACAATCACATAACCTTTCTTTTGCAACCATTGACAAGCAGCATCTTCAGCCTGATTACCTTTGGCAGTGCTCATTTTTCTTCAGTTTTGGGGTGGATAAGGTCATACACTCTGGAACGCGATACATTGAACTGAGCAGCCACTTGTTTGGCAGATGCTGATGCCGATAAGCCCTTGGCTTGTGCTTTTTCCAAAGCTTTGAAAATCATGGCATCATCAGCTATTTGGTGTTCGCCCGCGCCAATCATCACCACCATTTCACCGCGCCCATCTTTGGCTGCAAAATGAGCAACAACTTCATCCAATGTGCCGCAAACAAATTCCTCGTATATTTTGGTGAGTTCACGCCCCACCACGCATGGGCGGTTACCCATATTTTCCAAGGTTTGCAAAGCTTGCAGTGTTTTTAAAATACGTTTGGGTGATTCGAGGAAGACTTGGGTGTCTCTGGCTTGCTGTATGCGCTGCAACAAAACTGTCCTAACCTTACCTTTGCGTGGCAAAAAACCTAAATAAGTGAATATATCCGTAGGCAAACCTGATGCTGCCAAGGCTGCAATCGGGCTACATGCGCCAGGAATCGTGATTACATCAAAACCCTTTTCGCGCAATAAATGAACAACATGATAACCAGGGTCGTTAATCAATGGTGTGCCTGCATCAGAAATCAATGCCACATCCTTACCATCATCAAGTAAGCCCATGATTTGCTTGGCGGCTTTGTTTTCATTGTGGTCATGGCAAGGCATGAGTTTTGTATCAATGCTATAAAAATCCAGCAGTTTGCGGCTGGTTCGCGTGTCTTCACAGGCAATGACATTAACATCTTTTAGCGTTTGCACAGCGCGAAATGTCATGTCTTGCAGGTTGCCAATTGGGGTGGCAACAATGAAAAGTTTACCACTTGACTGTTTCAGTTTAGTTTGCGTATCCATGTTCAAATCAGCTTACCCGTTTACGTTAATATCTGCAATCTTACTCAGCGCAGTGGTGCTTACAAGCTGTGGTGGTGGTAGCAAACGAACCACCATCCATGTAAACCAACAGCAAGAGGCTGATTTAAAAGCGGCGCAAGAAGCCAAAATTATCGCAGAACAAAATACTTTGCACCAAAAAAGTATTGAACAGTTGGTATCCCAAGCTCGCCTAGAAAACCCTGAAACGACATCCTTGGACATGCTGCTTGCCATGAGCCAAGACCCAAATATACCAAAACAAAGTCAGGGTTTGGCAGCATTACGACATGCCGAACTTCTCTTTGAATTTGAGAGAGCTGATGCATTCCTCGTCAGCCAACAAGCCATAAATCAATGGTCTAATCATCCTTATTTGCCCAAGTTATACAATCAACTTGCTTTTCAATGGTCGGCGCTGGAAAATAATGAAAAAGCCATAGATGCGCTAACGCTAGCGCTTTATCAACCCCAAGTTGACCCTTACACCTTGGCTGAAAACATTGATTTAGCTGAGAGTTTACTCGAATCCGTAAGCCAACCCACGCAACTGAATTGGATGCTTGCTGCATCCTTGCATGATATTGAAAATCGTGATTTTTGGTTGCGCCAAGCTGCGGCTATTGCCCCACTTGATTATATCTTAGAGTTGCGCCGCTCTGGCCATGCTTTAACACTAGGGCAAGTGAATTTTTACCTTTATTTTGCCCGCCAACGTCTGATGATTGGTGATTATCGAACGGTGCGCCTTACTGCCAAAATATTAGAAAATGATATGCCTGAAACGGAAGTGTACGAAGTCGTTAAATCTTGGGCAAACAACGAAGGAAGCCGTGTGACCATCGGTGTGTTGCTGCCTTTAACAGGAAAATATGCCAACTATGGTCAGCAAGTTTTAAAGGGCATTCGCTTGGCAATCAGTCGCCCTGAATTTGAATCGGCTATTGTGTTGCACATCCAAGACACCGCAGGTGATGCAGAGCAGTGTGTGCTCGCCTACCAACAATTACTAGCCCAAGGCGCAGAATGGGTAATTGGCCCATTATTAAGCAGCAATACGCAAGCTTTAGTACCTTTCTTGATTGAAGATATACCTGTGATTGCCTTGTCCAATAAAATCCAATTGGCTGCTGAGTCCCCTGCTTTATTTATTCATAGCCTTGCCAAAGTTGTGCAAGCTGACTTTATGGCGCGACATGCCATAAAAGAGGGTAAAGAAAACATTGTCATCCTTCATGGTTACAGCGACTCAGCTTTCGAGGAAGCCGCAGCATTTGCCCAAACATTTATGGATGCTGGCGGTGAAATTCTTGATATTGTAGAGCTTGAGAAAGGTTTTTCAGACAACCGCCCTGATTTGATTGCCATGCGCTATCGCACGGATGATGAGGAACTTTTGGCAAGCTTGGATGATGATTTGAATTTGTTTAGCCCAGAATTGAATATGGACATCAAGATGCCATTGGCATTTGATGCCATGTATATTGTTGAAAAAGGCAGGAAAGTCGCCGTGCTTGCCGGGCAAATGGCATACTCCGATATTCGTGGAATGCAGCTTTACGGAAGCTACCGTTGGCATGATGGGCATCTTCTGGGTGACCAAGGTCGCTATCTCAGTGGTGCACAATTTGCTGCACCCTATACCAACACCGAGCAACCCAACCAAGCTGTTGCTGACATCAAAAGCCAATACAGACTCATCTGGGATGCCGATGATATGAGCCCATTGTTTGCACTAGCATATGACACAGCCATGAATATTGCCACCTTGGGTTCGCGGCTTGGGTTAAAGGGTGATGATGCGATTGATGCGCTAGCGACAACCATTGAGTTCCCAGCTATCAGCGGCAACTACTATTTTGATGAACACGGTATCAGCCAAAAAAACTTTGCTGTGCAGCGTATTCGCAGAGGGCGTATAGAATAATCATTGCCTAATAAACCTGTTCTTTTTAGCGCACGACTAAAGACTCAGCAATCAAGGCTTTTAATAAGTTCATATCAACATCATATTGCGTCTTAATTTTTAAATGCCTACGAAACTTACCCGAACCTTGCAATTTTTTGCTTGGGTCTTGCAATAGGTAACCCTTGTTAAATTCGATGCTTATGTGTTTTTTATAAACTAACACACCACAAATAAGCTGGTTCGAGCCTTGAGCAGTAAAAACCGTACCGCCATATTTTTCTCCAACTTCTAGCTCATCAAATTCATCATGAATAACATCGACAATACCCTTGGCAATCGCAGGTAAACTCATGCTAAATTTTTAGCCAGTTCAACCATATGTCCATCCACATCTTGAAGCATAGCCACTTCAAAGTTCCACGGCTTCACCACAGGTGCTGAAATAGATTTTGCACCTGCTTGGAGAGCATGTTGATACGCTTCTTTAACATCATCTGGTTCAAATGTGATTTGTGAGCCAATAGGCATATCCTGCGCTGCCTTCATATACTGACCATCCACGACACTCTTTGCTAATTCATGCGAACAAAAAGCCAATGTGGTTGCGCCCGTATCCATCTCCGCATAATCACCACTTTCATGGGTGAACCTATGCTTTAAAGCAAATGCCTTTTGATAAAACACAATAGATGCCTCAATATCCTGCACATACAAAATAACATACGATAATTTCATCATTACTCCTTCCAGTTTTTACGAAAACTAAAGTCTGCCTAAATCATGTATTGTATGATTGGGACATCAATGCCTTAGGTGTCAAACCTGTCAGCCTTTTGAGGCTATGATTCATATGTGATTGGTCGCAATAACCAAGCATTAAAGCCAATTCTACCAAAGGCATGTGCTTAAAATCCTGCGGTAATCCGCGCAAAACATTCAACTTTTGAATATTTGCATAATCACGCGGGGATATGCCATACATGGCTTGGAAACATCTTGAGAAGTGTCTTCGTGAAAGTTTAAGTGCTAAAGCCGCCGATAAAGTAGAGCCACAACCTTTACCATTCAAAGCCTGAGTATGTGCATCAACAACCTTTAATTTATCAATATTCACCTTTCGTAATAATTGCGTTTGTACAAGCTGCTCAAATGCAGCGAGGTTAGGTGTATCATGTTTTAAGTGCTCAACCAATACCGCTTGTTGTTCAAAAAAATGATGCAATGGAAGTGTTTGATTTAATGTGGAATGCATGGATTTATCAAAATATGCCCACGCATAACCCGGCTTAAAACGAATGCCATAATATTTGTCCCCATCTTGATGCTGCACCTGCATGGTTTTGTTCATCACCCCACACAGCCAGACTTCCATATTGTCAGCGCGTTGTTTGAATATAATATCAACCGAAGCATCGGGAAAGATAGTGTTATGAGCCTCCGAACCATCATCGTGCTCATAAGTCCAAATGGCAGCAATAGACTGACTAAGCTGCAAATCCTTGATTTCTTTTTCTATATACACATTTGGACTTGCTTGTAGATAAGGCTGGACAAAACTGCTGCATCGCCCCGCTTGGCATCAGGTGTTTGATTGCGGAACCAAGTGCGCTGGCGTTTGGCATATTTTCGTGTTGCAATGACACCCTTTTCTACGCTCTCATCTAACGTATACACACCTTGAAGGTGGTCTAGGAGCTGACGATAACCCACAGCACGCATGACAGGGTGCGTATTGGGCAAATGAAGTGATTGCAGCCATTGTGTTTCATCTAACCAACCTTGCGCCATCATTTGCTGAAAACGATGGGCAATCTTTTCTCTTAAAACATCCGTAGGCACATCCAATACAAACACTGGACATTCCAAAGCTTGTTTCGCTTGGATTGTGCTTTCACGTTGCTTTTGATGCCATGTTGAAAGGTTGCTACCTGTGCTTTTATAGACACACAAACCACGAATAATACGTTGTGTATCTTGAAGCTCTAAACGCTGTGCCAAAATAGAATCAACTTTTGTCAGTTCTTCATGCAGATAGGGTGTGCCATGTTGCTGTTGTAAAGCTTCAAAATGCGCTCGCACGCCATCTTTTTCAGGTGGAATATCAGCAAAACCATGGGTTAATGCTTTAAGATACATACCCGTTCCGCCCACAATAAGCGGCACGACACCCAGCTCATTTTCTTGTTGAATTATGGCTTTGGCAGCATCTGCCCAAATTTTCGCATTCCAAATTTGCGACACCTCTGTGCAATCAATCAAGTGATGCCGAACCAAGCTTTGCTCATCTTTGCTGGCTTTGGATGTGCCAATATCCAGCCCACGATATACCTGCATCGAATCACAAGAAATAATGCAGCTATGTGTTTTCTGCGCGATGTCTAAGGCGAGTGAAGATTTACCTGAACCCGTTGCACCCACCAAAGCAATGGCTTTGAGCGGTGATGTTTCACTCATAACTAATCTCTGAAATTGGTGAAATGTAAGGGTCGATCTGCATCCATTTGGCGCACCAATGCCATAACAGCTTGCAGCTCATCCCGCTTTTTGCCCGTCACCCGCACTTGTTCACCTTGAATGGCAACTTGTACCTTCATTTTTTCTTGCTTGATTAACTTCACAATTTTCTTGGCAAGATCTTTGTCCACACCTTGTTTGATGGTTAATACTTGTCGTTTGGTATCACCTGATGCACTTTCAACTTCACCGTACTCTAACGACTTCGCATCAAGTTTACGCCGCACCATCTTAGTGCGTAAAATTTCACACACGGTATTCAGGTTATTCACATCATCACCCGTCAACTTCACCACACCATCTGTTAACTCAATGGATGCCTTGCTGTGTTTAAAGTCATACCGTGTGGTAATTTCTTTTCGCACTTGATTCACCGCATTATCCATCTCTTGCATATCTATTTCACAAACAACATCAAAACTTGGCATGAATTATATTCCTCTACCCTGCTTAAACTTCAACATCTCTACCCATACGCATCACAAAATCTTCCTGCTGCACAGCGTTAGCAAGTGCTTCTTCATATTCAACCAAGTCCTTTTCTACCAATACTTGTAAGTGTTGATCAAAGGTTTGGCTGCCATAAATCGTAGTGCCTTCTTCAATGGCTTTAGGAATTTCTGAAAACCGATTTTCTAAGATGTAATGACGAATAACCGAATTGCAAATCAGTATTTCAAGCGCCGCAATCCTACTTTTATTATCTTTTGTCGGCAAAAGTTTTTGCACCACAATGGATCTCAAATTTTGACCTAAACGCTCACGAATCGCATCTTGCTCATCCAAAGAAAATGCAGACATTAACCGCTGAATCGTTCCCACGGCAGTCGTTGCATGTACCGTCACCATCACCAGATGCCCTGTCTCTGATGCTTGCAATGCCAACTGAATCACTTCCCTATCTCGCGCTTCACCCGCCACAATAATATCGGGAGCTTCACGCAATGCATCGGATAAGCCATCCGCATAGGTTGCAACATCTTCACCAAGTTGACGCTGGCAAACTGTTCCTTTTTTACTGGTATTGTAGCGAAACTCCATCGGGTCTTCTATGGTCACAACATGCACCGCTCTATGGCTAATAATATGATCAAGCATAACTGCCATGGTGGTCGATTTTCCTGAGCCTGTTGCACCTGCAATGATAATTAATCCGTTTCGGTTGTCTGTGATTTCACGAATCACAGGCGGTAAATTCAAATCATCAAAGCCTGGTATTTTCTTGGGAATCACCCTTGCTACAATACCAAAATTACCGTTGGTACGCATCATATGGATACGAAAATGTGCAACGTTTTCCAATGAATAATGAAAGTCTAAACTTTTACACTGCTCAATATCCACAGCTTCATGATGGTCGCGCAGCATGTGTTCCACCATCGCTTTCACTTGCTCTCGGTTCTGCACTGGGATTTGATCGGGGGACACTGTGATAACAGCACCATTCAAACGCATTCTTACTCTATCATCCGTGCGCACAATCAAATCGGACGCGCCGTGTTTATTGGCTGCTAACAGTAAGTCATCAACCATATGCCATTCACTCATATTAGCTCCTTAACGTAT
Source organism: Mariprofundaceae bacterium (assembly GCA_015663235.1). Taxonomy (GTDB): domain Bacteria; phylum Pseudomonadota; class Zetaproteobacteria; order Mariprofundales; family Mariprofundaceae; genus Ghiorsea. The sequence goes on along the minus strand of DQSL01000081.1, from coordinate 5,838 downwards.
CCACTTTGAGGGAAAGTTAGATGGATAGACCACTACCACTTGTTGGCAGTTGATCCAAGCTTGAACCACTGTCACCATCGGTAGATTCCAAGCGCGACATTTTCATACTCAAGCGCAAATCATTCACTGCATCCGCATTTTTCAGTGCTTCATCTTCTTTGATTTTACCATCTTTCCACAACTTCAACAAAGCTTGATCAAAAGTGCTCATGCCATAATTCACACCATTCATCATGGTTTCTTTAATGCCCATAATATCCCAACCAGTGATTTGATCTGCAACACGTGCGGTGTTGATTAAAATCTCCGTCGCAACCGTGCGCCCACCATCAACAGTACGCACCAAACGCTGCGACAAAATCGCTTTCATATTCATGGCTAAGTTCAGCTGCACTTGTAAATGCAATTCTTCTGGGAAGAAGTTGCGAATCCTCTCTAACGCTTGATTGGAGTTGTTTGCATGAAGTGTCGCCACGCAAACATGCCCTGTTTCAGCAAATTCAAGCGCGTGTTCCATGGTTTCTCTATCCCTGATTTCACCAACAAGAATCAAGTCTGGCGCTTGGCGCAATGCATTCTTTAACGCATGTTGAAAGTCCAGTGTGTCCGTGCCTACCTCACGTTGGGTGACCACCGACTTTTGATGTTTATGCACAAATTCAATGGGGTCTTCAATAGTGATAATATGCCCCGCTGCATTTTTATTTCTATGGTCAATCATGGCTGCAAGCGATGTGGACTTACCTGAGCTTGTAGCGCCCACCATAATCACAAGCCCACGTTTATTCATGATAATATCTTTAAATACTTGCGGTAAGTTAAGGTCATCAATGGTCGGCACATCCGTCGTTATTTTACGAATCACCATGCCAACATCACCACGCTGGCGAAAGATATTCACCCGAAATCTACCCATACCTTCATAAGCAATCGCCAAATTCATTTCCATATTTTCTGAAAAGTCTGCCCGCTGTTTCTCAGACATGGTTGAGTTGGCAAGCTGCTCACATTGCACAGCCGTAAGTGGCGCTTGTTTGAGCGGCACAACCTTTGAGTTGATGCGATAAGCTGGCGGCATTTCAGAAGTGATATACAAATCTGAAGCATCCTGCTTCACCATCACCTGCAAAAGTTGTTTAATAGATATTTTTTGTTCGGGTGCTCTTGCGCTCATAATCTTCTACCCACCAAATAATTTTTTATTCTGTGCTTTTTCCAAGGCTGCTTCTTGCGTTATTTTACGCTTGCGAACCAAATCTTGCAGGCACATATCCAAAGTTTGCATACCTTCACGTTGCCCAGTTTGCATCACAGACACCATTTGTGCCAATTTGTTTTCCCGAATCAAGTTACGAATCGCAGGGTTGCCCAACATAATTTCATGCGCTGCAACTCGGCTTTTACCATCCGCTGTTTTCAACAGGCTTTGTGAAATAACAGCTTTTAAAGACTCCGATAACATCGCTCGAATCATATCTTTCTCAGCCGCAGGAAACACATCAATAATCCTATCGATGGTTTTGGGCGCAGATGATGTATGCAATGTACCAAACACCATGTGACCTGTTTCAGCAGCTGACAACGCTAAACCAATCGTTTCCAAATCGCGCATCTCACCAACAAGGATAACGTCGGGATCTTCACGAAGCGCTCCTTTAAGTGCGGTGGCAAAAGATTTGGTATGCGGACCTACTTCCCGTTGTGAAATCAATGAGTTTTTCGTTTGATGAACGAATTCAATAGGGTCTTCAACCGTTAAGATATGTCCTTTTTCCATTTGGTTTCTGTGGTTTATCATAGCCGCAAGCGTGGTCGACTTACCCGAACCTGTTGGCCCAGTCACCAAACAAATGCCTCGCGGCATCATCGCTAAGTCTTTAAACATTTCAGGGGCACCCAACTGCTCTAAGGTTAAAATTTCTGTGGGAATCGTCCGAAAAACAGCGGACATACCACGATTTTGCCAAAAGCAGTTCACACGAAAGCGTGCAATATCACCGAGCGCAAAAGAAAAGTCTAAGTCCAGAAACTCTTCAAAGTGTTTGCGTTGGCTATCGTTCATGATGTCGTACACCATGGCTTGCACCTGCTTGTCTTCAATGGGTGGCATTTTAATCTTGGTCATATCACCATTGATACGAATCATCGGTGCTTCACCCGCTGAAACATGCAAATCCGAAGCACCATTCTTCACTGAAAATGCCAATAACTCAGAAATATCCATGTATTACTCCCCTTCAATTAAGGTTGCCAGCCTAGCCTTCTCTGATTAAACCTAATCCCTTAAGCCAGTGTAGAGCTTATTCACGCTGCAAGCAAGCCCATATTAATAAGAACACCTAAAGCTTTTTGTAATGTAAAAACTGGCTTTTTCTACCTGCTTTTAACCCACGCTCTTCAAACTTGGTAAACACCCTATCTTCATCACGCCCAACAAAACCACCTTTACCTGCCATATTGGTTAATCCTTCCGTGTTATCCAAAATATCACGCATCCACTCCGCCAATTCAGGAATATCACTGGCAAGCTTAACAAAACCACCCGATTTAATACGTGATACAAGCAACGTTGCAAAATCTTTTTGGATAATGCGTCGCTTATGATGCCTTGTTTTGGGCCAAGGGTCTGGATGATTGATAAAAGCACCATCGAGTTGCTCTGCTTGAATTTGATGCTCCAACACATATTGCGCTGGCAATTGGGTAATGCGTGTTCGCTCAATCACACCTGCATCTTCAAGCCTAGACACCGCTTTTGCCACACCTGGCAAGTAAATTTCAACACCCACCAATGTCCAATCAGGATGTTTTTCTGCCAAATCCACAAGAAAATCACCGTTACCAAAGCCAATTTCAAGCACAACAGGTTTGTCTTCAGCAATATTCGACTTTGCCAATGTTTTATCTTTAGGCAAACCAACAATAGGCAACCATTTCAATAACCTTGCCTCTTGTCCTGTGGTCACGAAGCCATTTTTTCGCCCATGTGTACGCATTTCATGTTGACTATATTGCGCTCGAAATTCAGCACTTAATCTCACGGCACATGCCCCTCTTTTACATTTACTTTACTAATACGTTTACAATATTGGCACGATAATATGACTTCGCCATCATCATTTGCCAAGTCACGCAAGTCATCTTCAGCCATCGCTTGCAACACTTGTTGCATACTTTCATTGGAACACGAGCAAGCATAAGTATAACTATCTCTGCCCACCACTTGGCAACCCAAAGCTGTAAAAACTTGAAGTATTTCATCAGTGTTTTTTTGCGCCAATGTTTGATTGCTAATCTTTGCCAACGCTTCCACAGCAGCAAACCATGAATCATCATCCGAGCCTGGCATGGCTTCAATCATCAATGCCACATCCTTGTGCAGCACCACGTCTGCTTCGACCTGCACCGATTGCGCAAGGTAGTGCATAATATGCTCTGCAAGCCAGTCGGAATCATGTTGAATCGTAGACACATACGGTTGCCCAAAACCCAAATCACGCACCGTGGATAGCAGCATCTCTTTGCCCATCCAAGGCGACACACCATCCCCTTCAACACTCTGTACAGCCGCATCACGCCACTGCACGTAACCTCGAACTTGCCCGTTGCGACACTCTGCCTGCATACGCTGAATCGGTGATTGTTCATCCGTGGCATCCAACTGCAACACCTGACGCACCCCACCTTTGCTCACACTTAGCAACATGATAGATGCGAGCAATACTTGCCCAAAAAGTTCGGCAGGTTTTCCTTCTAAACCATGAATTCGGGTCGCTTCTTCAATGATATGCGAGCCATCCATAAGCGCACCGCGCGCTTTAGCATCGGGCAAAAGGAAGCGGATAAGCTCATCCTTTACTTTAACCATTCTAAAGCCTCATTTAAGCTTTTAAAACAAACACTTGCCCCGCTTTTTTTAAGTTCTTCTTCAGTGAAGGAGTGGGTTAATCCAATTGACAAACAACCTGCCCTTGCAGCAGCTTTTACGTCAGCTTCGCCATCACCAATCATCACAGCGCGCTCAGGGTTTACGCTCAAGTCTGCACATGCCAAAAGCAACGGTTCAGGATTAGGCTTAGACGCTCGCCCATCCAATTTACCAATAATACTATCGAAATATGGCAACCAACCCAACATATCTAATTGTGCTTCAGCGCGGTGTTGCCCTTTGCTGGTCACCACTGCCATTGGCATGTTTATTTGCTTACAATAATCCAACAAAACTTCTGAACCTGGCATGGGTTGAATATCATTTAAATACGTCTGGTCATGCACTTCGATGAAAAAACGGGTCGCATCTTCTTTGGCATCACCAAACAGTGCCGTCATCGAACAATCGCCGCGACCAGTGTGCCTACGAATCGCATTATCACTCATCATCGGCAAATCAAAGGCTTGTAGTGTCTGTTGCATAGCAGCAATAATTGGCGTGAACGCATCAACCAACGTGCCATCCAAATCCAACAATACTGCTTCAAACTTAAGCTTACTCATGATTCTCGTAAAGCTTGCAACTGCCCCAGTAAATGCGCCCTCAACTTCAAACCAATTTCGCCTGGTTTACCCTCGCCCACGGCTTGTTTATTCATGTAACATACAGGTATCACAGCATTGGTTGTGCTACTCATCATACATTCACTCAACCCTTGCTCATCCAAGCGCCATTTCCGTTCTTCTACTTTTATACCAAGCGCTTTCGCCGCAACAATGACCATATCACGTGTAATCCCACCCAAAACCTGATGGTCTAAGGGATGCGTCACCAAAACGTCATCAATCACGGCAAAAATATTTGTCGCACAACCCTCTAAAACATGCCCTTGCCCATCCAGCCAAAAAGCTTCATCAACACCTTGGCGAACAGCTTCTTGTTTGCCCATCACACTGGCTAACAAAGCAATCGACTTGATTTCACAATGTTTCCAACGAATATCATCAAGGGTGATACCCGACATGCCTGTTTGGATTTTTTCATCGCTGGGTTGTGGCAGCTCTCGAACTGTAATAATGAGTGTCGGGATCAAGGCTTGTTTTACAACGTGTGAACGCGGCGCAACACCGCGTGTAACTTGAATATACACCATCGCATCTTCAAAAGGATTGTTCTCATAAGCTTGTTGTACCAACGCTTCAAGCTCAGCCATAGGTTTAGGTAGTGGAATGTCAATCGCAGCACATGAACGCGCCAATCGTTGCAGATGTGGCTTTAGGTCAAGGTATGTGCCATTAAAACAGGCTACAACTTCATACACACCATCTGCAAACTGAAAACCTCGGTCTTCAATATGCACATAAGCTTGAGCAATAGGGACAAATGCATCATTCACATAAGCCTGTAATGGCTGAGTCATTATTGGCTTCTCCACCATAGTTTCAAAGCATCAGTTTTTCGTCCAAACCAAGAAGCGCGTTCCACCGACTGCTGCGCCAACATGGGAACAGTCTGCAATACCACATCTTCATCACCTGTACGCAACACTGCCTGAATCGAACCAATCACTTGCCCTTTTGTAATTGGTGCGCGTTGGGGTGAAGTGTAATCAAGTTTAAAGGCAACCTTACGCTCACTTCCTTTGGGTACAGTAATCCAAATGGGCTTGGCAGGTTTAAGCCAAATAGCATCATCTTTACCTTCAAACACTTCAATTTTGCGTTTAATTTTTTTATCTCTTGGCTGCATAGTGACAAACTGGCGCATACCGTACTTGAGCAACACCTTGGACTGCTCATGCCTAGACTTGTCAGATTCAGTACCAAACAAAGAAGACACCAAACGCATATTTCCTTTTTCCACAGCCGCTGTTAAGCAATAGCCAGCCTCTTCAGTATGCCCTGTTT
>DQSL01000038.1 GCA_015663235.1 Mariprofundaceae bacterium | reverse complement strand
TCAAGCTCCGTTCTTCACACGTTAAGTGGTGATAATGTTTTCCCATGACAGCAATTTAACCTCAATCGCTGTTGCACTTATACCTTGAATCCGCCAAGCCAAAAACATGCAACAGCCTGGTTTTATCATTGGCGGGCTGGTGTTGTTCATCATTGGCATACTCAATGGCTCGCTGACTTCAGGCACAGGGTTATTCGTCACTCTATTCCTCATCCGTTGGTTTGGTTTGGATTATAAACATGCCGTGGCATACACTTTGGTGATGGTGGGCGTGTTTTGGAATGGCGCAGGTGCGGTGACGGTGGGTTTATTGTCCGACATCAAATGGGATTGGCTGATTGCGCTATTGCTTGGTTCGTTCATCGGTGGTTATATCGGCAGCCATTTGGCGATACTCAAAGGCAACACCCTGATTAAACGAAGCTATGAAATCATTACCATTTTGATTGGGCTGAAACTATTGTTCGGCTAGGTGAAACTGTTATGCCGACCAGCGTGGAGGCATCTAAGATTTCTCGACAAGCTCGAAATGACAGTAAAAAAGGATAAACATGAACCCAACCATTTATTTAAAAGATTACACTAAGCCCAACTTCAATGTGCAGCATGTATCATTATGCTTTGCGTTAATGCCTGAAACTACGGTGGTGACATCAACCGTGCAATACCAACGCAATCAGGCAGGTGCTTTAGACTTGGATGGTGAAGGTTTAGAGCTGCAAAGCATCACAATAGATGGCAAAGCCTTAGCCGAAAGCGAATATACCGTGCATGACAAGGGTTTAAGCATCCCAGATGCTCCCGATGCTTTCACTTTAGAAATCAAAACCAACATCAATCCCCAAGCCAACACAGCTTTGGAAGGTTTATACCGTTCATCAGGCAACTATTGCACCCAATGCGAAGCCCAAGGCTTTAGACGCATCACCTATTATCAAGATAGACCCGACGTGATGGCGACATTTAGTGTAAAAATCATTGCCGATAAACAAACCAACCCTGTGCTGCTATCCAATGGTAATCCAGTCGCTTCAGGCAATTTAGATAACGGGCTACACTTCGCCGAATGGCATGATCCATTCGCCAAACCCTGCTATCTCTTTGCTTTGGTGGCTGGTGATTTAGCCAAGGTCGAAGATACATTTACCACCCAATCAGGGCGCAATATCACCCTACAAATTTTCACCGAAGAACATCATATTAAACAATGTGATTTCGCCATGGCATCGCTTAAACGTGCCATGCTTTGGGATGAGCAACGCTTTGGTTTGGAATATGATTTGGACTTGTTCATGATTGTCGCAGTTGATGATTTCAATATGGGGGCGATGGAAAATAAGGGTTTAAACATCTTTAACTCGCGTTTGGTGTTCGCCAGCCCTGAAACAGCCACCGACAACGATTATATCGCTATTGAAGCGGTGATTGGGCATGAATATTTTCATAATTGGACGGGAAATCGGGTGACATGCCGCGATTGGTTCCAACTTAGCCTCAAAGAAGGATTAACCGTGTTCCGCGACCAAGAATTTACCGCAGACCATCATGCAAAAGCTGTAAAACGCATTGAAGATGTTCGATTGTTGCGCGCCCACCAGTTTGCCGAGGATGCAAGCCCCATGGCGCATCCCATTCGCCCTGCATCATTTGTTGAAATCAACAATTTTTATACCGTGACGGTGTATGAAAAAGGTGCAGAGGTGGTGCGTTTGTATCAGTCATTGCTTGGAGAGGAAGGTTTCCGCAAGGGCGTGGATTTATATTTCAAACGTCATGACGGGCAAGCTGTGACCACGGAAGACTTTTTAAGTGCCATGGCTGATGCCAATGATACCGACTTATCACAAATGCAAACATGGTATGAGCAAGCAGGTACACCGCGCTTAAAAGTAAGCTTAGACTACGATAAAAATAGCCAAACTTGCACTTTAACTTGCGAACAATCCTGCCCTGCTACCTCTGAATCTAAGCATAAAAAGCCATACCTTATTCCGCTGAAAATGGCGCTATTAGACGCACATGGAAACACTTTAGGCAATGAATCTACCTTATTGATAACTAAGGAGAAACAAAACTTTGTCTTTGAGAATATCAGCAGCCAGCCTACCCCATCTTTGTTGCGTGATTTTTCTGCGCCTGTCATCCTCGCATATGATTATTCAGACAACGATTACGCCTTTTTGATGCAGTTTGATGCCAATGCGTTTAACCGTTGGGCAGCAGCACAAGCTTTAGCCACACAAACAATCCTTTCTTTGGTTGAACATCCAGAATCGCCAAGTGCAACGATCATCCAAGCCTTCAAAACGTTGCTTGCTGATGAAAGCCTAGAACCTGCACTCAAAGCCGAAGCGTTAAGCCTGCCTTCTTTATCCGATATTCAGGAAGCATGGCTAAGCAACCACGACACCATGAATCCTGTGGCATTGTTTGAAGCCAAAGAAGGCTTAAAGCGCAGTGTTGCGATAGCACTCAAAGCTGAGTTCTTGGCTATGTATCAAGCCATGAGTAGCACAGAATCTTCTGATACCGTTGATTTAAGCGATAAGGCCATGCAGCAACGTAAACTACAAAACGTATGCCTATCCTACTTGGTTGAATCGGGTGCTGATATGCTTGATTTGGTTTATCAACAGTTTGAACAAGCCAATAACATGACCAACCAATATGCAGCTTTGGCGTTGCTCGCCGACCATGGTTGTACGCAACGCAAGCAAGCTTTAAATGCTTTTGAATCGCGCTGGTCGGATGAAGCGAATGTGATGGATAAATGGTTTGGTGTACAAGCTGCAACAACGCTCCCGCAAGCCTTAAACCATGTGAAAGAACTCATGCAACATCCTAAATTTGCTATAAAAAACCCCAATAAGGTACGCGCATTGATTGGTAGCTTTGCCATGCGTAACCCTAAGAATTTTCATGCTGAAGATGGTTTGGGTTATCAATTTGTAAGCCAACAAATTCTAGTATTGGATAAAATGAATCCACAAATTGCAGCGCGTATGGTACGCGCTTTGATGGACTGGAAACGCTTAGAACCAACGCGCCAAGCTTTGATGAAAACCGAGCTTCAGCGCATTATAAACACCCAAGGTTTATCGGGTGATGTACTTGAAATCGCTAACAAGAGTTTAGGTGTTGCTTCATGAGACCATGGGAGTTATTAGACAGCTCACCCGTAGCTGGCGAAGCCAAAGAGATGAAGCTTTATCGCCGTGGTGATGAGTATTCCATCAAAACGGGTTATGCCGAATTGATGAACAGCCGTATGCATTCTTCTGAGGATGTATTGGCGGAATTGGGCTGCAAACATATTCGCCACACCCCACAAGCCAAGGTGTTGATTGGTGGTTTGGGTATGGGGTTTACACTGGCAGAAACATTAAAACACACGCATCAGAATGCCGAAGTGATGGTTGCCGAGCTTGTACCTGCCGTGATTCAGTGGAATCGAAGTTACCTTGCAGAACTTGCAGGTAACCCTTTGAAAGATAAGCGGGTATCACTGTATCAAGGCGATGTGGGAGAGTTGATGCGTGAACATCGCGACACCTACGATGCCATACTTTTGGATGTAGACAATGGCCCTGAAGGTTTAACCCGCCAAGAAAATGCCGCATTGTACAGCCCGCAGGGGTTAAAAGCTGCCATTGCTGCATTAAAACCCAAGGGTGTTTTGGGCGTGTGGTCGGCATTTCCTGAGCCGCGTTTTACCAAGCGCATGAAACAAGCAGGGTTTGAAACCCAAGAAGTGCCATGTCGTGCATTTGGCAAAAAAGGCAGCAAACATATGATTTGGTTGGGTGTGAACGCTAAATAAACGCCACACCCTACCTCTTATTGAATCGTTTCTTTGCTTGAAGCAGCCGCTTCTTTCAACTTACCTTGATACAAGGCATTAAAGTTCACAGGCTCTAAGGTAAATGGCATAAACCCACCATCCACACTCAACTGGCTGATGATTTGACGGGTGTATGGAAAAATAATCGTTGGGCAATCCACATTCAACAGCAGTGGCACATGCTCTTCAGGAATATTGTGAAAGAAAAACACACCCGCTTGCTCCACTTCAATTTCAAATACCAATTTGTCTGTTTCTTGTACGCGAGTTTCCGCATTGATTTTGATGCTCACTTCCCAGTGTTCATCATTCACCTTACGATGCGATAAATTCAAGCTCATCTTCACTTTAGGCTGTTTATTCGCCTCTGCAAACACCTCAGGTGAATTGGGATTCTCAAAAGAAATATCTTTCACATAAATCCGTTGTAAATTAAATACTGGTGTGTCTTCTGTTGCTTGTTTTTCAGCCATTATGCCCTCTCAAAGTAGATTTTGGCACAGTTTAGCAAAGTTTAAGCATAAAACTATTTTGAGTTTAAATAGTGCAGTTTAGTCAATCATGGTTATCAGTCTTCTAGGCAACAGTACCAAAGGACGGCACTATTAGCCTTAATGTTAAAAGAGGCGAGCCATGCAAGAAACAACAGCCAATGAATTTCGACAAAGCTTACAGAACAAAGTTGATGCCTG
>DQSL01000015.1 GCA_015663235.1 Mariprofundaceae bacterium | reverse complement strand
TTTTGCGTTTATGAAAATATCACAACAAACTACTTTTGACATTATTAAAGCATCGGGTGAAAATATTTTGACATACCTACAAGGTCAAATAAGCCAAAACATCAAACTGATGTCTTCGGAACAAGCTTTGTATGCGGTGATTCTCAATCCTCAAGGCAAAGCGGTCACTGACTTTTACCTTTTACAAACCCAAGCAAAAGGGAATTGGGCAGAAGTCATGTTTTTATGCCCAAGCGCATTTGCATTAAACTTGGTAGAGCGGTTGCGTATGTTTGCAATGGGTTATGAGTTGCGCATGGGCAAGGTGTCTTCATGGCAAGTGATGGGTGTGCAGGGTGATGATGTGGATGGATTTTTGGCGCAACAAAAGCTGCCGATACCAGCTGTCAACAAACTTGCTGCTGCGCATGATGAACATGTATCCGTGTTGCGAACACCAGAGCTATCAGGCAACGGTGTTTGGGTTGTAGGGGCAAATTTGGCATTGCAGGCGAATATTGAAGAGAGTGAAGCGGAGTGCGAGCGCATTTTACAAGGTATACCGCGCCTTGGTATTGATTGGACAACCAAACTGCATCCCTTGAATGCCAACTTGATTGAGCGGGGTGGTGTTGATTTTGATAAGGGTTGTTATGTGGGGCAAGAGGTGACCAGCCGTATGCACTGGCGCGGCGGCATCAAAAAGAAATTGTATCGTGTTCAACTTGAGAAAGAAGTGGACTTACCTTGCCCAGTGTTGACCACAGCCAAGGTGGGCGAAATTACTAGCTTGGCAAAAGGTGGTGATGTTTATCAAGGCATTGCTTTATTGCCGATTGAAACGGTTGATGCTGAGAAAACCCTGCAAACAGAAGCGGGGGATACAGTGCGAGTGATTGGTGTTTGTGGCGAATGAAACGCATTCGAGACTTGCAAGGTTTGGGAGAAAAATCAGAGCAGACTTTAGCCAAGGTTGGGGTGTTGACGGTTGCTGATTTGGAGCAGATGGGTGCGGTGCAAGCTTTTGTTGCCTTAAAACAGCAAGGGTTAAAACCAAGCTTGAATTTCTTGTATGCTTTGGTGGGCGCTTTGCAAGGTAGAAGCTGGTTGGATATTGCGCAGCATGAAAGAGCAAACTATTGATGGCGATGGAAGGTTACCAAGAGCTTGAAACCTTGATGCAGCAAGATAAAGGAGAATGTAAAATGATTTCTGGAAGCTGTTTATGTGGTGGTGTGAAGTATGATATTACAGGTGAAATAGGTGCTATCGTGCACTGCCATTGCCCAACATGTAGGAAAACCCATGCCACGGCTTTTTCATCGGTTGCCAATGTGACGCTGGATGGTTTGACCTTTACACAAGGGCAAGGTCTGTTGAAACACTTTGAATCTTCATCTGGTAAGAAGCGGTATTTTTGCAGTCATTGTGGCTCACATATTTATGCCAAACGCGATGACCAAGACCACTTTAAACTTCGTTTGGGTACGCTTGATGGAGACCCGCAACTTGAGCAGGGGCATCACATTTGGCTGAGCGAAAAAGCGCCGTGGTATGATATAGATGAAGTGTGCCAACTGCCAAGATTTGAGACGTGGGCTGAATAAGAAGTAAGTGATGAAAAATCACATGATTTTATAAACAAAGCACGCTATCTTGCGTGCAATTCTGAATTTGCAACACGCCGTTAGGGGAATCCATGTTAAAGTTACTGACCAAAGTTTTTGGTAATCGCAATGATCGTATATTAAAAAGCTTGTATCCACTTGTTAAAAAGGTGAATGATTTTGCCGATGTAACAGCAAAATTAAGTGATGAAGAGCTGCAGGCTAAAACGGATGAATTTCGCGCTCGCATTGCTGAAGGTACACATTTGAATGATTTATTGCCCGAAGCTTTTGCTGTGGTGCGCGAAGCATCAAGCCGCGTGATGGGTATGCGCCATTTTGATGCACAAATTTTAGGTGGTATCATACTTCACCAAGGTAAAATTGCCGAGATGAAAACAGGTGAGGGTAAAACCTTAACCGCAACGCTGCCTGTATATTTGAATGCATTGTCAGGCAAAGGCGCGCATGTGGTGACAGTGAACGATTATTTGGCAGCCCGTGATGCGGAACAAATGGGTAGACTGTATTCGGCATTGGGTTTAACCACTGGTGTGATTGTGAGTAATATGGCGCATGAAGATAGGAAAGCAGCTTATGCATCTGATGTAACTTACGGTACAAACAATGAATTCGGCTTCGATTACTTGCGCGATAATATGGCATTTTCAGTGGAAGACTTGGTGCAGCGCGGCTACAACTTTGCTATTGTCGATGAAGTGGATTCGATTCTGATTGATGAAGCGCGCACACCGCTGATTATTTCAGGACCAACAGAGCAAGCCAGCGAACTTTATACCTTAACCAACAGCCTGGTTCGCAAGCTTGATAAAGATGATTATGAGCTTGATGAGAAGGACAAAAATGTATCGTACACTGAAAGGGGTATGAGCCATATTGAAGAGCTTTATCGTGAAGCAGGCTCTTTACAAGAGGGTGGGTTGTATGACCCTGAAAACATCAACCTGCTTCATGCTGCAACCCAATGTTTGAGAGCGCATACCTTATTTTCGCGGGAAAAAGATTATATCGTGCGTGATGATGAAGTGGTGATTATTGATGAATTCACGGGTCGTATGATGGCAGGTCGCCGTTATTCCGATGGACAACATCAAGCCATTGAAGCCAAAGAAGGTGTGACTATTCAAGCAGAAAATCAAACCCTTTCATCGATTACCTTTCAAAACTTCTTCCGCATGTATGACACCTTGGCGGGCATGACAGGTACGGCGGATACTGAAGCCGAAGAATTCAAAAAAATCTATGAGCTTGAAGTGGTTATTGTGCCAACAAATCGGGATATGGTACGTAGTGATTTGGGCGATTTAATCTACCGCGACCAAGAAGATAAGTTCAATGCGATTGTGGAAGATATTGTGGGTACATCCAAAACTGGCGCACCAGTGCTTGTGGGCACGACTTCTATCGATAAATCAGAAGAGCTTTCTGAGATATTGAAAACAAAAGGCATCAAACATGAAGTATTGAACGCCAAACATCATGAGCGAGAAGCAGAAATTGTTTCGCAAGCGGGACGTAAAGGGGTGATAACGATTGCTACCAATATGGCAGGGCGTGGTACGGATATTGTGTTGGGTGGTAATGCTGACATGATGATTGCGCAACTTCCGAACAAATTAAGCGATGATGAACGCGAAAAGAAAGCTGCTGAAATCAAAGAAACTTGCAAGGCAGAACATGATGAAGTTGTTGCCCTTGGTGGTTTACATATTATTGGTACAGAACGTCATGAATCACGCAGGATTGATAATCAGCTACGTGGTCGTTCTGGTCGTCAAGGTGACCCTGGTTCAACGCGTTTTTACCTTTCGCTTGAAGATGATTTGATGCGCATTTTTGGTGGCGAAAAAATGCAGGGTATGCTGACAAAAATGGGTTTTGATAAAGGCGAAGTTATTGAACATCCTTGGGTGAGCAAGGCGATTGCCAATTCGCAAAAGAAAGTTGAAGGACGCAACTTTGATATGCGTAAACAACTGCTTGAATATGATGATGTGATGAATCAGCAGCGTGAAGTGATTTATGCGCAACGCCGTGAAATTCTTGAAACTGAAAATGTGCAGGAAGTGATTGAAGACATGATGTTGGACTATGTGGATGGCTTGGTGCAACGCTTCCTGTCCGATGCACCCAGCGACTGGGATATTGATGGTTTGCAAAAAGATTTGTTGGAGCAATTGACCATTGCTGATGTGGATGCGCAAGCATGGGTGGACTCGGATGATGTTCATAACTCTGAAGACATGCATAAAAAACTTGTCGCATTACTGACTGCACACCTTCAAGCCAAAGAAGAGTCTGCTGGCGAAGAGCAAATGCGCAACTTTGCCAAATGGCTGCTGTTACAAATCCTTGATAACCTATGGAAAGACCATTTATTGGCGATGGATCATTTGCGCCAAAGTGTGGGGCTGAGGGGTTATGCACAAAAAAACCCAATTCAAGAATACAAACATGAGTCATTTAAGTTATTTAGTGTAATGTTAGAACGTGTCCGTTCGCAAACCATTGTATCGTTGTTTCGTGTTGAGGTGCAAGAGCCTGAGCCACAACCAGAACCTGAGCCAGAAACGATTACTTACAACATTCAAGCCAAAGAACCTGCACCTGTGACGGAGACATATCAGCGCAAAGGCGAAAAAATTGGGCGCAATGACCCATGCCCTTGTGGGTCGGGCAAAAAGTACAAACAGTGTCACGGTAAAAAACGTTAACCATGCCTGTGCTTCCTTATGTATTGGAGAAGCCGCTTCCTGTTCCTGGGTTTAAGGTTGGTTCGGCTTCTTGCGGTGTGAAATCCGCAGATTTAAAGGGTAAACGTCAAGATGTCACGTTGATTGTTGCGGATGTTCCTGCGCAAGCGGCGGCTGTGTTTACGCAAAACGCGTTTCGTGCGGCATGTGTAGATTTGGGTGAAAAAACAGTACGAGAACATGCCACAGATATTCGCGCCATTATTGCCAATGCAGGCAATGCCAATGCAGGTGTGGGCGAAATGGAGCGGGTTTGGTCGCAGCAATTGATTGATTTGGGTGCAGATGCGGCGGGTGTTGAGTCGCATCAAGTATTGTCTGCATCAACAGGCGTGATTGGTGAACCTTTCCCGATTGAACGTATACAAGATGCCATTGGTGAAGCATCCACATCGTTAAGTGAAGATAACTGGATGCAAGCCGCAGAAGCGATTCGCACCACAGATACTTTTGCCAAGTATGCCTCACGTCAGTTTGAGGTGTTTGAACAAAATATATCGGGCAAGACTTATACCATTACAGGCGTATCTAAGGGTAGCGGCATGATTCATCCGAATATGGCAACCATGCTTGGATTTATAGCTACTGATGCGCCGATTCGCACTGAAATATTGCAAGATATACTATCCAAGGTTGCGGATGTATCGTTTAACAGCATCAGCGTGGATGGTGATACATCGACCAATGATACGGTGTATTTGTTATCTTCAGGTTTGGGTTTGGGTGATACAGAGTTAGAAGATACTTCAGCTTTTGAGCAAGCATTGACTGAAGTTGCCATTGAATTGGCACAATTGATTGTGCGCGATGGCGAAGGTGTGACCAAGTTTATCAGCATTGAAGTTTCAGGTGCTGAAAGTGAGAAACAAGCTCGTGATTTGGGGCGCACTATTGCGGTGTCGCCCTTGGTTAAAACTGCATTTGCAGGCTCGGATGCCAACTGGGGCAGAATCATTATGGCGATTGGTAATAGTGGTTCATTTATTCAGTCGGATAAGGTGAGTATCAAAGCCGATGATGTTTTGATTTTAAAAGATGGTAACTTGCACCCTGATTATACTGATGCAAGGGGCATGGCAGTGTTTGCCAAACAAGAGTTTACACTTGCTGTGGATATTGGTTTAGGTGATGCGTCTGCCACGGTTTGGACAGGTGATTTGACCCATGATTATATCAGCATCAATGCTGAATACAGAAGTTAAAACAGACGTTATAATAGTAGGGAAAGATAGGAGTAGGGTATGAATGTATATAGTTTTACAGGGCGTTTAAGCCGCGATTCGGAGCAACGATTCACCCAAGCTGGCATGGCAATTTGCTCATTTACAGTGGCAGTGGATTTTGGATTTGGCGACAAAAAAGGCACGAACTGGGTACGTTGTTCGTTATTTGGTAAACGTGCCGAAGGTGGTTTGCCACAGTATTTGAAAAAGGGTACACAAGTTGCAGTCTCAGGCGAACTTCGCTTGGGTGAATACACGGATAAAGATGGTAATACGCGCACATCCGTCGATTTGAATGTTAATGATGTGACATTGATTGGTGGTCGCAATGATAGCGGCGGACAATCAGGTGGTGGTTATCAAGGCGGTGGACAACAGCAGCAACAAGCAGCAAAAAAGGCTGACCCATTTGCTGACCAACCAGACTTTAATTCAACACCCGTGGATGATGATATTCCGTTCTAGAGGCTACCATAGAGTAAAATGTAAAGTTTTGTGTAAAAGGTCTGTGTTTATCAGACCTTTTGCATTTTTGAAGTGTGTTTTATTAACTGCGTTCACTACTGTCCGACGAAACTCATGCCCATGCCATTAGCATTTGATTCAGATTTTGTTTCATAGGTTCTGGAGGTTTTTTTCGCATCAGTAGTTCGCTAATATTTCGCCTTTCCATGATGTTCACTGCTACCAATACAGCGAGCTGTTGAAGTGTCGTTTTTGACTTAGAATTTTTATTGGCAAGCTTGAGTAGAAGATAAGCAATCATAGCGATAATAATTTGCGTTTTAACGGCATTTTCTGACTGCCCGACCAGCCGTTTTATTTTCAGGTTCTGCTTAATCCATTTGAAAAACAACTCAATTTCCCAGCGTTGTTTGTATAGCCCTGCAATCTCTTTGGCACTGCGTTTCATATCGTTGGTGATGAATGATAACTGCTTGTTATCTTCCTTGCAGATGAACTGAATACGCCGCAAATTAATGGGGTAGTCAGACTTCGCTTTAGCTGAAGATAAACGAATAACTTCATCTTTCAGCACCCCTTCGCCCATCGGCTCAAGCTTTTCTACCACCTCAAACTGAGCATTGGACTTCATTCGACCGACAAAGTGAATGCCTCGCTGACTCATAGCATGATACCACGCATAATCATTGTAGGCTCTATCAAAAACATAGGTTGCACCGTCTAAAAGCGGCATGTTTTCAGCCGCCTTTTTATCATCTTTACTTGCTGCCGTGATAGAAAAGAACGTCGGCACATTGGCTTTGGGATCATAGACGGTGTGAATCTTTACGCCTGCCTTACCCGTGCGAAATGTTGCCCAGCCAAACTGCTGCTTACATAAATCAATCGTGGTTGAATCAATCAGACGGACGGCATCTTTATGCTGAATCCCAGGCTCTCGAAGTTGATTCAAAAGCTTGTAAAATACTTCCAAATAAATCCCAGAAGGTTGATTCTGATTGGCATCGGATAATGTTGAACGCTTGGCTTCTGAAGCACCAATATGGTAATGCTTATGGCGATGACTCCCCCAAGTTAAACTTATCTCTCTGAGTGATTTTCGACTACTTAACTGACCATAAAGCATAGCGCAAAACTGTGTCCAACAGCTCATGCTGCCTGCATGTTTCTCCCCATTATAACGCTTTACTACTTTGTTAAATTCGTAACGGAGACCTCTGCACCATGCTTTTACACAAAGTATTGGATAACATATTGTTTTCATTAAACTTTATGTGTTTTCTAGGAGGTTTTTATGCTTGGGTTTTCAGCTAAAACGATTGAATCACGTTTAGGTTCTGACCATCAATTGGTCAAAGTTTACCACTTATTAGATTGGGGTAGGTTTTCAGACTTGCTTTCTGAAGTTTAT
>DQSL01000070.1 GCA_015663235.1 Mariprofundaceae bacterium | reverse complement strand
TCCATGTTCTTCCTTGTCGTTTATATTCATATGGGTCGCGGTATGTATTACGGTTCATACAAAGAGCCGCGTGAGTTGATTTGGATTATGGGTGTTGTGATTTTGCTTATTATGCAAGGCGCTGCATTCTTTGGTTACTTGCTTCCTTGGGGTCAAATGTCTTTCTGGGGCGCAACAGTAATTACCAACTTGTTTGGTGCTGTTCCTGTTTTAGGTGACCTCATCGGACAACTGTTGATGGGTGGTTTCTCTGTTGGTGACCCAACACTAAATCGTTTCTTCTCATTGCACTATTTGTTCCCATTGTTGTTGATTGCTATTGTTGGCGGGCATATTCATGCATTGCATACTGTACATTCCAATAACCCTGACGGCATCGACTTGGATCAAAGTGATCCGAAAAATGTAGTGATGTTTCATCCTTATGTGACGATGAAAGATGCATTTGCAGTGTCATTGTTTTTGATTTTGTATATGTATATTGTGTTCTTCAATCCACAAATGGGTGGTTATTTTATCGAAGTGGACAACTATGTGCCTGCAAATAATTTGCAAACACCTGCACATATTGCACCAGTGTGGTATTTAACACCTTGGTACACTATCTTGCGCTCATTTGAAGTGAAGCTCGTGGGTATTGCAGCGATGGGTGCTTCATTAGCGATATTGTTTGTATATCCATTCTTGGATAGGTCTAAGGTTCGCTCTGCGCGTTACCGTCCTATGTATCGTGGCATGGTCATTTTGTTCTTTATTGATGTGGTTGTATTGGGTTATTGTGGGCATTCAGCACCGACAGAGACGTTGAAAATCGTGGGTCAAATTGCAACATTCTACTATTTTGCATTCTTTATTGGGCTATTATTCTTGCCAAAAATTGAGAAAACAAAACCATTGCCGGAGGGAGTGTAACATGAAGTTGAACACAATTTTATTAAGCCTTGCTACGGCAGGTATGATGCTTACATCAAACGTTGCGTTGGCTTCAGGTGGCGGGCATGTTTTAAAACATGCAAATGTTGATGTAACTAACCAAGAGCAATTATTGCGTGGTTTGACTGTATTTAGTGATGTTTGTATGGGTTGTCACTCTGCAAAATATATTACCTACAAAGGATTGATGGACTATCCTGAGCTGGGCATTAGCCGTGAATTTGCTGATGAATTGCGCGGAGATAAACCAATGATGTCTGGTATGATTACAGATTTATCTCCAGCAGATGCTTCTGAATCTTATGGTAAAGTTCCGCCAGATTTATCATTGATTGTGCCTGGTCGTCGTGGTGGTGCTGATTATGTATATTCTGTATTAACAGGTTATGCACATGACCATAATGAAAAGGTTCCTGATGGAAACTACAATACATACTTCCCAGGAAATAGTATTGCTATGCCTGACCCATTGGGTTGGTTGGACCATGATGCAGAAGATACTGCTGAGTTGGAACAACAAGCAGAAGATGTGGCTGCATTTTTAGCATTCATTGGTGATCCGCATCAAAATGAACGCCGTGCAATAGGTAAATATGTATTAGGATTCTTGCTTTTACTTACCATTGTATTGTATTTGTTGAAAAGAGAAGTTTGGAAAGATGTTCATTAATTAAAGCATGATGTGATTGATAAAAATACCCGCCATTGTGCGGGTATTTTTTTACTTTGCATAAATTTGGTGCTAAACAATGATAGCAGGTTTAGTCTTGCAGCTTATGGAAGATCCTACTTTGACAAGCGCAAAAGAAACTTTCAATCATCCGCCTCATCGAGCTTTATATCATGCTGTGAGCAAACAATTGTGGAGCGTGTTTCAAAAGCGAGTATTTCAATTTTGGAGTAATGAACGGGCATTGAAGTCACGCCAAGTTTTCAGTAAACGCTACTACTTGCCTCTGATAAAACCATACGTTAGCAGCTTTTCGGAAGACCTTAAGGTTTTAGAAATAGGTTCAGGACCAGTATGTGCAGCCCAATATTTAGAAAAAGGTCACCATGTATACGTTGACCCACTTATTGATGATTACCGTAAACTCTTCCCAGGAGTGATGCCCGAAAAAGCTGAATATATCTCCATCATGGCTGAAAAAATAGAACTTCAATCATCATCTTTTAATCTCGTTTTATGCTTAGACACATTAAGTGATGTGCATAACCCAGAACTGGTGATGCACAAAGTTCATGATGTGCTTGAGCAAGATGGCTGTTTTATTGTCAGCATGGACATCTGGCCACTGTGGTTAGCGTGGCTGCATTATTTTCTGTTTCGGGTAGTGCCTGTATTACCGCAGTTTAATCGCTTGTATAGTTATACACACAAAGGTTTCCGAAATACGTTGTTGCGTCACTTTGAAATCCAAGAAGAACACCTTGTTAGCCCAAGTTTTTCTTGGTTACTTTTTAAGAAAGAAGTGCTTTTTGTCTGTAAACATAAACATGACTAAACAAATTGTTTTGATGCCGCCCAACTGGTTGGGTGATGTAGTGCTTGCTCAACCTGCATTGCGCGCCATTACTACCCAACACAAAGATGCGAAAACCCTCGTGTTTGGACGGGGTTGGCTGCCTGAATTGTTACCCTTCCTTAACCTTGAACATGCGTCTGTTCAATTTGTGAGTGAGTTGCCTAAAAAATCAGATGCCGTGTTTTTATTTCCCAATAGCCTTCGCTCAGCTTGGCAAGCATGGAAGTCTGGTGCAAAGCAACGTATCGGCTTTCGCAAAGATGGACGCAGCCTGTTACTCACGCATGGTTACAATCCACGCATTGATTTAATTACACAACATCACTTGTTTTATTATTTGGACTTGTTGCAGCAATATGGTCTTCAAACGCCCTTTGAAGAGGTTGAACTTGTAGCACCTGATGATGCCAAAACCAAGGCACAAATCTTATTACTAAACAAAGGTTTGGACATCAATAAAGTGGTGTGTGTAGCGCCGGGCGCGCAGTTTGGTGGAGCAAAGCGCTATCCTGGGGAGTCTTATGCTGTTGTTTTAGAACATTTATCGGCGCAAGGCTGGCATATTGTGGTGTTGGGTACAGATGCAGAGCGAGATATAGCAACGCAGTGTTTACAGCATATAACCAACTCATGTTGGAACGCAGCAGGGGAAACATCGTTGACCGAGGCTTTGCAATTGGTATCCGTTGCCAAGTTGATGTTGTGTAATGATTCAGGACTGATGCATGTTGCCGCAGGCCTAGGTGTGCCAACAGTAACTATGTTTGGTGCAACCAATCCTGCACGAACCTCACCATCAGGTAAGCGCGTCCAAGTGCTGTATAAACCTGCCAAGTGCAGCCCTTGTTTACAGCGGGAGTGTGATGTTCAAGATCATCCATGTATGGGTAATATTTTACCTGAACATGTGATTCAGGCGTGTGATGATTTTCTAAATGTTTAACGGTGTAGCGTGGTAAAAATTCGCGCTGCCAAAGTTTGCGAAATACCCAACACCTCTTGTAGTTGTTCTCTCGATGCTTTTTTCACACTGGCAATGCCACCAAAATGTTGCAGTAGCGCGGTTCTTTTTTTCGCACCAATACCTTCAATGCCATCCAAGCTTGATTTAAGCACATGTTTTTGGAGGCGTTTGCGTAAGAATTGGGCGGCAAACCTATGTGCTTCATCGCGAACGCGAGCAATTAACAGCAGGGCAGGGCTGTGAACACCTGGTTTTAAACCTTGTTTGAGCGCGATGGGCGCATTATCCCAACCTGCCCATAATGTTTCCTCGCCTGTTTTGCGTTTATCGCCTTTGGCAACGGCAAGTAATGTGATGTTTAAACCCACTTGTTTGGCAGCTTGCAGAGCAGCTTTGAGTTGACCTTTACCGCCATCAATCAACATTACATCAGGTTTGGGCATGTCATCATCCAAAATCGCGGTGAAAAAGCGGGTGAGCACATGGGTCATGGCTGCATAGTCATCACCATCAAGTACAGGGTGAGCTTTACCCGCATCATCCAACTTGTATTTGCGATACAAGTCTTTGCGCGCGCCGTTGTGGTCGGCATAAACAATAGCAGACAACATTTGTTTGCCACCCAAATGTGCATTGTCCACGGCGGCAAGCAGTTGTGGTGTTGTTTCAAACGCGAGTAAGGCTTGTAGGGCTTCAAAAGCGGGTTGTTGGTTGTCGCTGGTGCGTGCGGCTAAGGTTTGATTGGCGGATTGGGTGACCGCATTTAACCACTCAAAACGTTCACCACGTTTGGGGAAATGCAGCTGCGCTTTAAACGAAGGGTGCAGTAATTTGAGCACATGTTGAAGTGCATCACGGTGGCTTTCATCGCAAGTCAACAAAATGTGTTGCGGTGGTGTGTCGCGGCGATAGCGTTCAATAATTAGTGATTGTAACACTTCCAAATCATCGGCATCCAATGCCTGATTCACTTTGATGGTATGAACGCCCAAGTCACGCCCACCACGGCGCACACCAATGGCAGCCATCACCCCATGGCTTTGCCTGATAATTGTAAGCACATCTGCATGGTCAGGCAATTTACTTTGTTCAGCATTGGCGAAAATACTGCGCAGTGCGGCAATTCTATCGCGTAATACGGCTGCCAGTTCAAAGTGTTTATTTGCTGCGGCTTCAAGCATGTGTTGCTGCCAACCTTGAACTAAAGCTTGGTCTTGACCTTTGAGAAAAGAACGTGCGTCGGTGGCTTGTTGCGCATACTTTTCTTTACTCACCATGCCGACACATGGGGCAGAGCAGCGCCCAATTTGATATTGCATACAAGGGCGTGAGCGGTTGCGAAATGTACTGTCTTCGCAATCTCGAAGTTGGAATGCCTTTTGCATCAAATGGATGGTGGTGTGAACCGCACCAGCGTGAGGGAATGGTCCAAAATACTCACCTGCAACGCTTTTGTTGCCGCGATACATTTGCAGCCTTGGAAACTTTTCATCACGGAGTAAAATATAGGGATAAGTTTTGGAATCTTTGAGCAACACATTGTAGCGCGGTTTGATTTGTTTGATCAAGTTATGTTCAAGCACCAAAGCATCGGCTTCGGATGGGGTTGTGTTAAACTCAATATCACGAATAAGTACAACCATGGCTTGGGTACGAAGCGAATCGGGTTGGCGTTGGAAGTAGGAAGATACGCGTTTGCGTAAGTTGCGGGCTTTACCGATATACAAAACCTTACGCTTGTCATCCAACATTTGGTAAATGCCAGGCTCAGTTGGTAGTTCGTTTAGCGGGCGTGGTGGCTCAACCCACATGATTATAGCTCTAATGTCATGCCGACCATCGCGGAGGAATCTCGTAGTATGAGACCCCTCAACGGTGTTCGGGGTGACAAGCAAGTGAACTTCACTTGCGTTTTTGGCATTGCGGGCAAAAGAATGTTGCTCGCCCACCTTGCACAACCTTTTGAATGGGTTTACTGCATGTTAAACAAGGTTTATCAGCTCTGCCATAGACATTAAAACTATAGGCGAAATAACCAGGCTTGCCATCGGTTTTAACAAAATCACTGATGGTGCTACCACCGGCTTCAATTGCCTCAGCAAGCACAGACCTGATATGCGCCACCAGAGCTTGGTATTCTTTTTTGTTAAGATGACTGGCAATACGCTGCGGATGGATAGCTGCACGAAACAACGATTCCGATGCATAAATATTACCCACTCCAACCACGATATGATTATCCATAATCGCTTGTTTAATGCTGGTCTTACGCGTTTTGAGCATGTCTCGCAGGTAATCACCACTAAAATCATCCAAAAGCGGCTCTACGCCCAGTTTAGTGAACCATTTGTGTTGTGCCAATGAGTTGGTATCGCACAAGCCAACATAACCAAAGCGGCGAGTATCGCGGTAGCGCAATGTTTGCCCATCTTCAAATGTAAGGGTGACATGTTCATGTTTGGCTACTTGTTCCGACCTGTACAGTACATGAAACTGCCCAGTCATACCCAAATGCCAAATCAGGGTTTGCCCATGTTCAAAATGAAACAGTAGGTATTTGGCGCGGCGTTCCACGGTTTGAATATTTTGTTGTAATAATGTTGAAAAGTCAGGCAGGGGGTAGCGCAAGTTTTTACCACTATTGGACACAGCGACCAATCGAGCACCTGTAATCTGCGGCTTTAAGCCATTAACTACCGTTTCAACTTCAGGAAGTTCAGGCATGGTTTAAATGCCTGTAATCAGTAAATCAACTGCACGAACAATATCATCATGAAAGTTGGAAATCGAAGCTATCGGCGTATCCAACGCGGTTGTTGGCATACTCGACATAAATTGTGTCATCAAAACAAAATCGCCTTGCTCCAAATGCAATATAGGGCACAAAGTGCTCGGCATAGTGCTTTCAATCAGTGTAAGGGGTGTTAGTGGAATAACCAGCCGCGTATTTAGTGTATGTAAAAGCTCATTTTGAACATCAACAAGCAAGGGGTAAGCGGTGTTGTTATCCTTGCTTGCATACACATCAAACTGCGCCATCAAAAGACTCGGTATTGATCAGAAAACACCCCATGTTTTTCGACAAATTGATTGCTGGATATAATCGCAGTTTTATTTTCTTCCAGCCAAGCTTCTTCCTTGCGTTTGCGTACTTCTTCTACCAGTGATTTCTCTACGGTTGCCGAAATGTTGATGTGCAAAGCTTTGGCTTGGGCGAGCAAGTCGCTGTTTAGGCTAAGATTTGTTGCTTTTTTTTGTGCTTTGGGGTCATACATCTGCATGGATTCACCTCGCTTATTATGCGGATAAATTATGCGCATGAATAATGTTTGTCAATATGTGTATTATGGTTTGAGTGTTGCCAGCACGGGCGCATGGTCGGAAAACCATGCGTCGGTATAAACTTCAATTTTTCCAAACTTGCTGGCGATGGCAGGTGTAGCGATATGATAATCAATACGCCAACCCACGTTGTTGGCTCTGGCTTGTCCGCGATTCGACCACCATGAATATTGCTCTTTTTCAGGGTAAAGGGTTCGGAATGTGTCCACAAAACCACCTTCATCCAGCAATGCATCCATCCAAGCGCGTTCTTCGGGTAAAAAGCCTGAGTTTTTGCGATTACCACGCCAGTTTTTCAAATCGATTTCCTTGTGGCAGATATTCACATCCGCGCACAAGACCAATTCTCGTCCTTCATCTTTAAGGCGGTTAAACAAAGGTAAAAAGCGTTCCAAAAAGCTCATTTTGGCAGCTTGTCGGTCATCCGAGCTTGAGCCAGAAGGAAAATACACGCTCATAATGCTTAGTTTGCCAAAATCAGCCATCACAAACCGACCTTCTGCATCCATATCGCTCCAATCCACATCAGGGTCAATCGAGCCTAAACCCACATGCACAGCATCGGGTTCAACCTTGGAATAAAGGGCAACACCCGAATAACCCGCTTTTTCAGCAATATGATAATAGCGGAAGTAACCTTCGGGTTTGGCTTCTTCGGGGATTTGTTCTTCTTTGGCTTTCAGCTCTTGGATACATAAAATATCAATATCTTGCGGAGCAAACCAATCCCAAAACCCTTTGCGGGTGGCGGCTCTGATGCCGTTCATATTGATGGTCATGACGCTTTGCGGAGAGAAGGTGTTGGGCGATATTGTGTTGGATGCGAGGGTCATGGGTTATCCTTATGATTTGAACTTAAATTTGGGTAGGCTGAGTTTAAAAGACAAGGCGAGTAAGCGGGTGATGAATATGGCAGAGCCAGCCATGATTGCTGCCCAAGTAATGTCAATGTCGAGAATCATTAATCCGATAAACAATAGTGAGCCAGCCCATGAAACTGTGGCATACAAGGGGCTGGTAAACACCACGGGCGTTTCATTGCATAATATATCACGAAACACACCGCCCATCACACCTGTAATCACACCCATAAAGCTGGCTATGAGTGGTGGAATGCCGAGCATGAGCGAAACCAATGTGCCTGCAATGGCAAAGCTTGCAAGTCCTGCGGCATCAGCAATAAGGAAGAATTTAGGGTTGATGATAATAAATCGTGCAGTAAGGAACACGGCAAGTGCCGCGCCTATGGATGCAATAAAGAATATTTGGTCAAACACCCAAAACACATCCCTATCCAGCAACATATCACGCAGCGAACCACCGCCCAAACCTGTACTGATGGCAATAATCATCACGCCAAACAAATCAAATTGCTTGAACCCCGCTTTAAGCACACCTGATGCAGAGGATACAATCACCGCAAGCAGGGTAATCCAGTATAGATTTTCGAGTAATATGGATGTGGGTTCTAGGGTCATTGTTGTGGTTCAACCTTTATATGTTCGGACACGTTTTAGGCCTCTCTAATATTCTTCACCTTAGGCTAAAGTTTCAACTACATACAAAAGGTTGCAAAAGGAAACCTTTTGCATGTATGATGCCATAACCTTAAATAGATAAAGGAGATGGTTATGGCAGTTGCAATGAAGCTTTCAGATGCGTTGGTGAATGATGCAAGATTGTATGCCAAAGCACAACACAGAACACCACCCAAGCAAATTGAGCATTGGGCAATGCTGGGTAAAATGATGGAAGAAAACCCTGATTTATCGTTTAACTTCATCCAAGAAGTGATGTTATCCCAAGGCGAAGCAGAGCAAGGTCAGCTTGAGCCATATAAGTTTGGTTAACGCATGAATATTCTACAAACCCCACGCTTTGCCAAGCAAGTGAAGAAGCTTCAAGCCAATCAAAAGCAAGCATTGGATGCAGCAGTGAAATTGGTTGCAGGCAACCCCGCGCTAGGCACGCAAAAACGGGATGATTTAAGCTTTTTGCGGGTATATAAGTTTAAAATGCTGGAGCAACAAGCTTTGTTGGCATATTCGTATGATGAAAAGCAAATTATCATCACATTATTGGCAGTTGGCTCACATGAAAACTTTTATCGGGATTTGAAGCGGTAAAAACTTTGGTAGATTCACTTAAATTTATACCTTGGTAATCCAGCCGCTACGAATACAGTATTTGATAAAGCCATTTGCCCCTGAGGCGTGTTTGTGTCCCTCTGTTCAGCTAACTAAAAGTTCAAATTCAGCTACACCATGCTCAAGTAATCTTCTTTCAACTTTATTCCAAGAAACTATGTTATGTTCTACAGTCATGCTAGGCTTTTTACCTAATTTATACTTCATAACAGATCCTGTTTTAATGGTTTTAAAGTTTTTATTTAATTGCGTTATACTCATGCTTCCAAGCTTGGATCTTCTCAATACATTCACCCAGTGGGCGGATGTCTTCGGTATCGGGGATAAACACGGATAAACGGCGGGTTTCAAGGTGCATCAACCAACCTGCGACAAATTGATGGTATAAAGTGTCCATCATTTCAGTGTTTTGCACGGCTTCTTCACCGATAAAACCTGCCGACGATGCGATTTCACCACGCACAGCAATGTCTGGGTTGGCAATGATGGGTGTTTGTTCGCTGTGTAACATGCGAAAGTTGCCAACAAGGTCTAAATAGAGCAACCAAGGTGTGCCAACTTCGGCTTGGGCGATGGTTTGTACCATGATGTCTTTGATCGGCACAGGGGCAGGGGATAAACGATGCACAATCACATGCGAAAAGATGCCACGCATCATAAAATCAAACATGCCTGCTTTGCCTTTGGGTTTTAGCCCCAATTCTTTGTCTTTTTGCAGACGCATATTGACCCAGCTGCGTACTTCCTGTTTGTCGGTTAGCCTTGCATCAGCACCTTGCAGGTCTTCGGCAAACGTACATGAGCGCCACGATTGATTATCTTGCAAACGCCAAGCTTTGTTGCCGAGCAAGGATAAGGCATCCACGGAAAAAAAGAGTTTCATGATTTAACCTCTGTTGTGTCACGCTCACAAAAGCGAGCGCCCATTTTTTCAAGATATGGATACCCAATCAAGTTGGGTATGACGTTATTTTGAGTGTTGTGTTTGCCTATCATGATGTGGTGTCGTCTTTATAATCATCAATCACGGGTAAACCTGTGTTGGGATTAAGGCGAAGGCAAATCTCACCACGCAAAAGTCGGATTAAATCATTGCCAACCAATTCCGCACGCCAACCTTGTAAACAGGGTAGCTCAGGTGGTTCGTTGTTGGGTTTGTTGCCCCAAGAGGCAAGGGCAGAAAGCTCGGACTTGTTCGCCAAAATTGTGGATGATATGCTGGCTTCATCGGCTTTGAGGCGAAGCAATGTGTCTAATAGTTCTAATCTAAGGTCTGTGCCTGCGGTGTTGCTTTTGCGACCCACAAGCTTAGGCCATTTATCTTCAGGGCAATCCATGCCTTGTTGCCAAAGCTTGAGCCAAGTCTCACCAAAGCGGCGAATCACACCTTCGTGCAGCCCGCGCATACGTTTCATCACATCCATGTTTAACTTGTCGCGTTTGGCAAGTTCAATCAGTGGTTCATCAGCAATCAGACGGCGGCGGGGTATATCTTTTTTCTGCGCTTGTTCTTCGCGCCAAATGGCAAGTCCGCGTAAGACTGCCAACTGTTTTGGTTTAAGCTTTTGCACACCTTTAACCCGCCAAAACACTTCATTTTTGTCCATGTTGTAGGTATCAGGGCTGGTCAGTATGGCTTGTTCTTCATCCAGCCAAGTGCTGCGTTTTCGCGCTTGCAACTCTTCCTTGAGTGCTTGATAAATCGGCATCAAAAAGATGACATCATCGGCGGCATATTTAAGTTGTTGTTTGGTGAGCGGGCGTTGCAACCAATCACTAAAGGATTCACCTTTGGCGAGTGCTTTTTTGGTGATGCGCTGCACCAAATTACCAAAACCAACCTGTTGACCATAGCCCAGAAGAGCGGCAGCCACTTGGGTGTCGAACATGGGCAATGGCAAAGCTCCTGCATGTTCCAAAATGATTTCTAAATCTTGGCGACCAGCATGAAAGACTTTGAGGATGTTGGGGTCGAGAATAATATCCCAAAGCGGTTTTAAATCTTTGATTTTTACGGGGTCGATAATAAATACAGCATCAGTTGAGCTGATTTGCAGCAGTGCAAACTGGGGATAATAGGTCTTTTCCCTGTGAAATTCAGTATCTACACATAAAACTTTAGCCTTTTTTAGTGTGTCGCAGGCTTCTAAAAGCCCATCGGGTGTATCAATATATTGGAAGCTGGATTCATTCATGGGCAAACGATAACGTAAAAAAGAAAAGGCTGCCTTAAAAATTAAGACAACCTTTGTTTTTTATGAACAAGCACTTCTTATTTTATGTTTGAACAATACATGTCATTTTCACGACAAATCGTAAGCTCAGGTTGCAGCGTCACATGTTCTATTTCAAATGCCTTGAACACATCATTTAATCGTTGTGATACGTTAGACCAGTCTTGCATGGATTCAACTTGGACATGCGCCGAAGCTGCATAAGAACTATTGGGCAGCCGCCATATGTGAATATGATGGACACCAATCACGCCTTTTGTTTGCAACATCTGCTGTTGAACATTATCCAAATCAATATGTCGCGGAGAGGCTTCCATGAGCTCTAAAGTGGTCTCACGCAGTAAACGCCAACCACCCCAAGCCAATACAATAGCCACAAAGAAAGATAATATGGGGTCAATAGGCATCCAGCCTGTGAACATAATCACAGCCCCTGCAATAATGGCTGCCACAGAACCCAAAGCATCACCCAATACATGCCAATACGCAGCACGCGTATTCAAATCATGGCTACCATGCAGCCAACGCATAATCACCAAATTAATCACAAGCCCAATGCTGGCAATGATTAACACCATACTTCCTTGCACTTGGGGTGGATGTTGCAACCTGCCAACAGCTTCCCAAACAATCCAACCACAAAGAAACCACAGTGTTAGTCCATTCACCTGTGCCGCCAGCACTTTGACTCGACCATAACCATAAGTCATGCCCGCATGAGCAGGGCGCATTGCAATACGTTGCGCAGCCAAAGCAATGCCAAGCGCCATCACATCGGATGCCATGTGCCCCGCATCAGCCATCAATGCCAGCGAGTTTGCCATATAACCACCAACAAACTCGACCAGCATAAATGATGCAGTTAACCATATCGCAGCGTTTAAGGGATGATTATGTCCTGCGTGACTCATTCACAACGCCTTTACTAAAGAATGCATACAAACAAGGTAGCACAAATAATGTTAATAAAGTAGATGAAACCAAACCGCCGACCACCACAGTGGCTAAAGGTTTTTGAATTTCAGAACCGATTCCTGTTGCCAACAATAAAGGCACAAGTCCAAGCCCTGCAATGAGTGCCGTCATCAACACAGGCCTTAGTCTACTTTCAGAACCGTTGCGAATGGCATCGTTCACATCAGCGCTATCACCCAAATGCCTGTTAATCGCATCCACCAACACCACGCCATTGAGCACTGCCACACCAAAGAGTGCAATAAACCCAATACTCGATGGCACAGATAAATATTGCCCCGATACAAGTAATGCCAAAATGCCACCAATCAATGCCATAGGTACATTCAGCATAATCAGGGCAGCTTGACCCATCGAATGGAACATGAAGTAGAGCAACAAGAATATCATGAGCAAGGATAAGGGAACCACGACCATCAGTTTGGCTTGCGCCCGCTGTTGGTTCTCAAATTGACCACCAAACACCACGGAATAACCCGTTGGCAAGTCAATCTCAGCTTGAATACGCGCATCAAGTTCAGCCACAATGCTGCCCATATCACGCCCTTCCACATTGCTTTGAATCACAATGCGCCGTTGCACATCATCACGTTTAATCATGGGTGGACCTTGCTCCACACCAATGCTAGCCACATCTTCCAAACGTACCCAAGCACCCGATGCTGCTTGTAGAATAAGCGCACCAATGGCTTCTGCATTGTTGCGGTAATCCTTATCCAAACGCACATATATATCATAACGCTCATTACCAGAAATCACCTGCCCAGCCGATGCACCACCAATAGCATCAGCCACCAAGGTCATCACATCATCAACGGGGATACCATACCTATCCAATGCACTGCGGTCAGGTCGAATCACCAGTTGCGCTTCACCCGCAATCTGTTCCATTTCCACATCGCGTGTACCTTCTACGGACTTGGTTAGCTTTTCGATTTCCTTGCCCTTTTCAGCCAAGACTTTGAGGTCAGGCCCGAAAAGTTTGATGGCAAGTGCTGCTTTCACACCTGATAACAACTCATCCACTCGCATGGCAATGGGTTGGGTGAATGAAACCAATAAACCCGGTACAACTTCCATTTCTTTGCGCATCAGCTTTTGCAAATCTTGACGGTTGGAAGCACTTGTCCATTCGGATACAGGCAACAAACCAATGAAAAGCTCCACATTGGACACAGGTTCAGGGTCACCACCAATTTCTGCTCGCCCTGTTCGCGCTGAGACATAGGTGATTTCAGGAAAGTTCTCGATGAGGACTTTTTCTAATTTTTCACCTGTATCTTTGGCAAAGGGTAATGATGACGAAGGCGCAAGCGTGACCCGCACCGCAATCGTGCCTTCTTCAAGCTCTGGCACAAATTCAGTGCCGAGAAAGGGAAGCGTTGATAATGTGAGTACAAAAGCAATCGCTGCACCACCAACCACAGCTTTGCGTGTGTTG
>DQSL01000014.1 GCA_015663235.1 Mariprofundaceae bacterium | reverse complement strand
GGTTGTTTTGTGCCTGCTGAAGCTGCGCGTATTCCGCTGACCAAACGTTTGTTTACAAGGGTTGGTGCAGGTGATGAACTATCTTCTGGGCGTTCTACATTCATGGTGGAAATGATGGAGACTGCTGCCATTTTGAACCACCTTGAACCCAAATCTTTGGTGATTGTGGATGAGATTGGCCGTGGCACCAGCACTTGGGACGGGCTTGCCATTGCATGGGCAGTCGCGGAACGACTCATTGCTGCTAAAAATGTACTTACCTTGTTTGCCACGCATTACCATGAGTTAACTGACTTGCCTGAAGCACATGCCACCGCTTTTAATGCATCGGTGACGGTGCGCGAATGGAAGGGTGAAGTGATATTTATGCATCAGGTGGTCGAAGATGCAGCGGATAGGTCGTATGGCATTGCCGTAGCACAATTGGCAGGGTTGCCGCGTGATGTGGTGAAATCGGCGCGCGAACATTTGTATAGACTTGAGCATGATTCACAATTGCAAGCTGAATCAGGCAAGACGCAGTTGGGTTTATTTGCTGAAGCAGATAAACGCAAACAAGAAGAAAGTTTGAAACGTTTGGAAGTTGTTGAAAATATGATTGAAGAAGCAGATATTAATCATATGCGACCACTAGATGCGCTAACTTTTCTGGATGAATTGAAGAAAAAACTAAACTAATTAGGGTTGGCAATCTATCAGTCAACAAAGGTGAAACGCAATGGGCAGAGCTTACCAAAACAAAAAAGAAGATATGGCAAAAACCGCTGGCATGAAGACCAAGGTTTATTCAAAATATGGTCGTGAAATATACGTGTGCGCCAAAAGTGGTGGCACTGACCCAGGCGGAAACTTATCACTGCGCCGTTTGATTGATAATGCTAAAAAAGACCAAGTGCCTGCGCATGTCATTAAAAATGCTTTGGATAAAGCAGAAGGTGGGGCAGGTGAAGATTTTCAACCTGCGCGTTATGAAGGTTTTGGTCCTGCGGGCTGCATGGTGATTGTCGATTGTTTAACAGATAATCCCAATCGTACTTTTGCCGATGTGCGTAATTGTTTCACAAAAAATGCATCCAAGTTGGGTGGGCCAGGTGCTGTGGCACATATGTTTGACCATGTGGCGGTGTTTGTGTTTAAAGGTGATGATGAAGAGGCTGTGCTTGAAGCTTTGATGATGGCAGATGTAGATGTGCAGGATATTGAGCTTGAAGACGGTATGATGACGGTGCTGGCTCCAAATACTGAATATTTCAAAGCCAAAACAACGCTTGCTGAAGCTTATCCTGACATCACTTTTGAAGTGGATGATATTTCATATGAGCCACAAACATTATGTGCGGTTTCGGGTGATGATGTAGAAGACTTTAAAGGTTTACTTGAAGCTTTGAATGATTGTGATGATGTGCAAAAAGTGTATCACAATGCTGAGCTAAACAAATAAACATCAACTTGCCCGCATTCATTGCAAGCAAGTTGGTGCGTAACTGATTGTCTAACCAGGTTTAATAGGCGTATAGAATAAGACCAATAGATGAGCCATCGAAAGTTTGTGTCACGGCTGATGTTTCATAACTAATATTCGTATAACGAACACCGATTTTCATGCCACTTTCTTTATTGCTTTTAACGGCATAAGTGTATTCAGCGATAAAACCCAAAGCGCTGTCAAATTCGACGGAACCAGTACATACAGCAGTGACTTCGCAGGTGAATGTTGGTGACAAGTGATATGTGCCGCCAGCAGCGATACTATGTTTATCACTAAAATGTTTGAATGCTAATACATCAATGGGGATTCGAGTGAAGTCAATAGTACCATTTTGAGCATCTATACTATCCCATTTGTAACCAATGGTTGCTTGCACGCCCATATCATCTTCAATTGGCACATATAAACCAGCTGCAAATACTACACCTTCTCCGCCGGTGATTTCATCAGTTGAACCATCAGTGAAAACACCCGTAAACATAACATCAGAGCCTGTATCCACGTCATAACCCAAAGAAATAACAGGCCGAATATCTGCGGCATGTGTTTGTGCTGCGAAGCTAAACAATAGCAAGCTTGGTATAATAAATATTTTTTTCATAAGTTTCCTCTCCATGCAGAGAAAGGTATGCGATAAAAGTGCAAGTGACTTGACGAAAGCAAATGTGTAAGAATTAACAGTGTTGTTGGTTACTATTTTCAGATGAAATTATTGTAGGTTATAATGTGTTTCAAGAGCTTGTTGCAACATGCATAAAAAGTGATGGGTAAATGATTAATAGGCGTATAAAATAAAACCAACAGATGAGCCATTGGCAATTGTTGTTGTGCCTGTCAGCGTGTAGTTAATATTGGTGTAACGAACACCCAATTTAACCCCACCATTTCGACTGTTTTGTACGGCATAAGTATATTCTGCAATCACACCTATGGCATCATCAAAATTTAAGGTTTGATTTTGGGCTGTGGATTCAAAGGTAAATGCTGTGTTCGTATGGTATGTTAAACCACCTGCAAAACTATGATGCTTTCCAAGGTGGTAAATAGCGAGTAGGTCAATGGGGTTGCGAAAGAAAGCAACGTAAGTATCAACAAATGTTGTACTATCAACCTTAAGCCCCACGGTGCCTTGAAGTGCAATATCTTCAAAAATAGGCACATATGCGCCCAAAGATAAGGTTAGCCCGTTACCCGCCGTGATTTTATCTTCTCGGTTGACGGTGCGGTCGTTTACTTGAACGACAGTGTAATCAAGTAAAGTTGCCCCACCTAAGTCATAACCGATAGATACGACGGGGTGAATTTCTGATGCTTGTGCGGGCGTAAGAAACATTATAAATGACAAGCCAATAAACATGCGTTGAAACCGATTCATAAATATTTTCCCCTACCTACCCAAGTCATAAAATTAGAATATATTCACTTAAAATACAATGATATTAATATTTTAGGTGATGATTCTCTTGCTGGGATGAAGCAATAAGGATGCCTGTTTAGGGCTCTTAGCATCAAGGATACCACCCATGGTGGCAACACCATGACCTTGCAATAAAGGAATAACATCAGGTTCGATGCCACCGAGTGCAATCACAGGTAAATTCACGGTTGAAGCGATTTTTAAGAATTCGTTTGCACCCAGCGATGGTGCGCCTGGATGGCTTTGGGTTGGAAACACGGGAGAGAGGAAAACAAAGTCAGCATCTTGTTGTTCGGCTTGTTTTAACTCACTTTCATCATGGCATGATGCGGACACAAGAAACCCTTTCCCCAGCCATGTTTTGATGTCCATGATTTCGGGTATGGACTTGGCATCCACATGTACCCCATCAGCATTCACTGCTTTGGCAATGGCAGCTTGGCTATGAATCATCAGCCGCACGTTTTGTTTTTGGGTTATCACACGAAGCTTGGAAGCGAGGCTTAAAAGCTTGGCGGAATCCAAATGTTTTTCGCGCAAGACCACAGTATCCACGCCGCCTTGCATGGCTTGCTCGATGCAGCTCAACATAACATCTGGCGAATCAAAGCGTTTGCTGTCGGTGAGCAATAGCAGTTGAATGGGCGGGAATATGCTCACCAGCTTTTAATAATCCACATCGGTGGAGAAGGTTTTTTGTTGCCTGCAACACGTTGTTCAAATGTGCCGTGACCTTCATTATCATACAAATAATACGCAGGGAAATCACCAGCAGGCTGGACTTTAATCATCCACACTTTGCCACCAGAGCGGTATTCAGTGATGGTCGCACCATCATCTTGATGGGTATAAGTGCGCACTTCCACCTGCTCATTGTTGATTTTAGGGCTTAGCTCTTCGCGTAAATCTATGCTTTTTTCGTCTTGAGCATGGGCTGTGGTTGCTGATAAGAGTAAACAACCGAATATAAGTTTAAATTTCATAATCCACCACCTTACGCGATGTAGTGACGCGCTGCATCATGGGAATCACCGCTTGATGTTCAGGGTGTTGTACATATGCACTTAAATCGTCGTTGCTGGCAAATGTGGAATATAAAACCACATCCGCAGATGCATCGGTGTTGCTAAAATCAATGCCAACTTCAATATCAATAATACTTGGCACTTTGCCTTTTAACCCTTCCAGTGTTGTTTTAACGGTTTCGGCATCAGCTTTATCTGCCAAAGTCCACATCACGATATGTTTAATCATGTTTTACTCCTGATTTTTCTATAAATTTGACACATGACTTCCCTGATGCCACAAACACTTCTTGCGAGGGTAAAGCTTTGGATTTAAGCGCAAATGCTTTGCATCCGTAGGGAAAGGCTGCGTCCCAAGTAATATAATAGTGTTGGCATTGGCGACACACCACGTTGTTCTCTTGATTAGTTGTCAATGTCCACCTGAACCATGCCGTTGGATACTCGTGTTTCAAACACATCAATAGCTTCATAGGCAGGGGGGGTTAAAGCTTTGCCATTAAAAATACAGAAGCGTGCGCCATGCCTTGGGCAAATGATTTCATCACCATCTAACTTCCCACTGGCAAGCTCGCCATTGTCGTGTGAACATCTGTCTTCAATGGCATACAAACCTTGACTAAGATGAAAAACAGCAATCTTTCCCGCATCAGTATCTACAACAGTGCGCTCACCTTTGGGCAAACTTTCCGCGCTACAAACATCAATCCATTCTGCCATTATAAAGCTCCATCCAAAAAGATAATTTCTTCCCAAATTGCGGTAGGTTTACCTTCGTTGTCTCTGAAACGTAAACGTTGCTGTTTGGGAACCATGCGATGTGCGCGCCCATAACAATCGTCTTGCACGACATCATCTGAACGCGAAGAAAGAATGAGGATACCTTCATCAGCAAGCAAGTCGGTGATTTCATAATCTTCATTTAAATAGCGAACTTTTCGCCCTACGAGATTGCGTAATTCATCAAGACTAGAAAAGAGTGCTTGCAATTGTTGATGCCTCATACGTATTCTCCTCGGATAGTTCTTAAGCGAGTTTATGCAGCATGATGGAAAGCGTCAAATGCTAACAGCTTATGCAAGAGGTTGGATGAATGGATATTTCACAATGGTCTGAGT
>DQSL01000079.1 GCA_015663235.1 Mariprofundaceae bacterium | reverse complement strand
CCCCAACCTGCAACATCATGCAAACGCAAGGCTTGAATATCCACGTCTGTATTCATGATTTGTGACAACATTTGTTCGGACTTTACAGGCATAAATGGTGAGAGTTGCACTGCGATTAAACGTAAAGCTTCCACCAAATGATACAACACAGTATCGAGGCGGGAGTTATTTTCTTCTTTCGCCAACGTCCAGGGCTCATTTTCTGCCACATAACGGTTGCCATGACGCACCACTTGATTGATGCGCTCCAAAGCCAAGTGAAAGGCTTGTTTCTCCAAATGCGTTGCAACTTCGCGCTGCATGGCTTCAATGTCTGCAATCAATGCTCTATCTTCACTTTGCTCATCGGTAACCGCTGGCAATACACCACCTCTATACTTTTTAAGCATGGATAAAGAGCGGTTGAGCAAGTTGCCCACATCATTGGCAAGCTCAGAGTTGTAGCGTACTTTGAGCGCATCGTGGGAGAAATCACCATCTGCACCAAAAGGTACTTCACGCAACAAGAAATAGCGCAAGGTATCGCTTTCATATTCAGCCAATAAATCAGCAGGGCGTAAGGCATTACCCTTGGATTTACCCATTTTTTCGCCTTCAACTGTCCACCAACCATGGGCAAACACACGCTTGGGCAAAGGTAAATCCGCAGCCATCAGCATGGCAGGCCAATAAACGGCATGAAAACGTAGAATATCTTTGCCAATCAAATGTAAATCGGCAGGCCAATGCTTCATGTTTTCTGTATCTTCGGGGAAACCAAGGGCAGATAAATAATTGCTCAACGCATCAATCCACACATAAATCACATGTCCTTCATCATCCTCTACGGGTACACCCCAAGAAAAGGTGGTACGCGAAATAGATAAATCTCTCAAGCCACCTTCAACAAACCTAAGCACTTCATTTTTGCGTGATTCGGGAGCAATGAAATCAGGGTTTTCCTTAATGTATGCGATGATTTTGTCTTGGTATTCGCTTAATTTGAAAAAGTAAGATTCTTCTTGGATTTTTTCAACACTGCGTTTGCAATCGGGGCAAATTTCAGCTTCAAAACATGTGCTGTTTTCACCGTGTGTTGCATCTTTAAGCTGGGTTTCTGTCCAATAGGTTTCACACGGCACACAATACCAATCTTCATAAAAACCTTTATAAATTGAACCGTTATCTAGGAGGCGTTTCCACATCGCATGAACACCAGCTTTGTGTCTATCCGAGCTTGTACGGATAAAATCATCATTGCTGATGGATAATTCAGGCCACAAGGTTTCATAGCGTTGCACAACCTTGTCTGCCAATTCAATGGGGGCAATACCACGTTTTTCAGCAGCTTGCTGCACTTTTTGCCCGTGTTCATCGACACCTGTTAAAAAGAAAACATCATCGCCTGCCAACCTATGCTGACGCGCCAAAACATCGGCTGCAATCGTGGTGTACATATGCCCCAAATGCGGTTCATCATTCACATAATAAATAGGTGTGGTCACATAATACGATTGTTTATCTTGAGGCATTAGCGCGTATTCCTTGGCTGGATATTGGTGTAAGGCGGCATGATAGCGATTTTTGCCGTGAAAAACATAGATAAATCAATGTTGTGAACTCTCATTTTTGATGTACGCTTTGATTTTATGCACAACTCCAGAGGAAAACATGCCTGAAATACATGAACAATGGATGCTTCTTGCCTTATCGGAAGCCATGAAAGCAGTGGGCAATACCCATCCCAATCCTGCGGTGGGTGCTGTGATTGTGCGGGATGGACAAGTGTTGGGCAAAGGCTTTACGCAAGCAGTGGGCGGCAATCATGCTGAAGTTGAAGCGTTGCAAACAGCAGGTGATGTCACAGGTGCAAGGCTTTATGTCACCCTAGAACCATGTGCATCACAGGGGCGAACACCTGCTTGCACATCCGCGATTATCCCATCAGGTATTACCACTGTGGTCTATGCCTCATCCGATCCGAATCCGCAGATGGCTGGTGGGGCGCAAATATTAAAAGACGCTGGCATTGAAGTGGTTGCAGGGGTGTGTAAAGAAGAAGCGGACAGTTTGAATCGCCCATTTTTTCACTATCTTCAAACCAAAATGCCGTGGGTGATTGCCAAAGCTGCGACTTCATTGGATGGCAAAATGGCAACGCGCACCCAACATTCGCAATGGATTAGCGGCGAGGCATCAAGAAAACATGCGCATCAGGTGCGGGCTTTGTGTGATGCGATTGTGGTGGGTGTGGGTACATTGGTGCATGATAATCCATCGTTGACTGTGCGCGATGCAGAGATTGTCGGTAAAGTACCTTTGCGAGTAATGCTGGGTAAACATGCACCCAAACCTTTCAAAGGTTGCAAGCTTCTTTCAGATGAAGCGCCCAGCCGCTTTTATATCATACATGACAATGATGATGCGGCTGCTTGGCGGGATTTGGGCATGGACGTGGTAGTGGTTGGAAACTATGAAGCTGCCTTTAAACACTTGGCGGGCGATGGTTGTCTGCAAGTCTTGCTTGAGGGCGGCGGTAAGCTTCATGCGGCATGTTTGGAGCTGCATATCAGTAAGGAATTATTATTGTATCAAGCGCCATTATTGATTGGTGGTGTGGATGCGATGAGCTTTTGGCATGGGTTGGGCGCAGAAACCATGCAAGATGCAGTTCACATTGAACACATTGAGCGGCAAATATTGGGTAATGACATGTTGATTCGTGGGGACATTGTTTACCCCGCCTAAAAGCATCCCATTGTTATTGCCCAGCCTTGCTTGGGTATTGGGTTTGGTGCTTACCCGATTGGAACTTATTACGCTGCCTTACTTCTTTCTACCTATCATTGTGTTGCTGATATGGCGAAAATTTTGGCTGTTCTTTTTGTTGGCTGGTTTACTTTTTGGCACTGCAAGTTTGATGTGGCAACAACATATCACGGCGATTGATGATAGCTGGCTGAATCAAAAGATTCATATTCAAGCGCAAGTTGAAGATATACGTATGACACCCCAATATACGCGGCTTCGCTTAACGCATATTCAGCGTGATGATGGGCAAAGTCTGCGCGCCAAGCTTGATGTGTATGTGTATCGGCAGCAGCTTGATTTGAAAGTGGGTATGCAAGTTGCAGCCACGGTGAGATTGCACAAACCGCGCAATAAAAAGAACCCTGCTTATTTTGATTATGTGCGTTATATGTTTGAGCAGGGTGTGGCGGCTTCGGGCAGCGTGTCGGATGCTTTGCGTGTGCTGGATAGCGATGTGTCTTGGCTGGATAAGTTGCGCGATAAGGTTCGTGTTTCGTTAGCAGATATTCCGCAAGCTCAGCAAGGTGTGTTGTTGGCATTATTGCTTGCTGACAGAAGCCAAATTCCTTTGGTTATTGATGATGCATTTGCTGCCAGTGGTGCAACGCATTTGTTGGCTATTTCAGGTTTACACATGGGTTTGGTGGCAGGTTGGGGCTTTATCTTGGCATGGTGGCTTATTACGCGGCGCGAAGCTTGGATTGTGTGGTTTCCTGTGCGCACTGTGGCATTAAGCGCAGGTATATTGCTCATGTTTTCTTATGCCACGCTTGCAGGCTGGCCGATTCCTGCCCAACGCGCATTTTTGATGTTGTTGGCGGGTGTGTTGGCATGGGTGATGCGCGCCAAACAAGTGCCGCTCAACACCATGTTTGCCGCACTGGTTTTGATAACCTTGTTTGACCCATCATCAGTGCTTTCAATTTCGTTGTGGCTCTCATTTTCGGCAACATCAGCGCTGCTTATTTGGGCGGCAAGACAAAAGGTCAGCAAAAGTATGTATGGGCAAGCTTGGATGTGGCTCAAAGGTATGTTTTGGGTGTCGATTATTGCATCACTCGCCACCTTGCCCTTAATTGGTTATGTGTTTGAGCGATTGCCCACATGGAGCTTATTAGCCAATGCTTTGCTTGTGCCGCTTTATGCGCTGTGGGTGCTGCCATTGGCATTGGTGGGTGAATTATTATCACTTTTAAGCTTGCCCGCTTGGGCGCATATTGTGTTCTCTTGGTCGGGTATGGTGATTGATTGGGGAAACCAGAGTTTATTATGGATTCAAGGTTTGCCGATGGGCAATGTCTGGTTGCGCAGTGATTTGCCGTGGTTGTTTGCTTGTTTAGGTATTGTTTTGCTTGGTGTGGGTTGGTTGTGGCTTCAAGATAAACGAATGATTGCTTCCACAATGTTGGTCATAATTTTACTGGCTTATGCGGGGATGGGTATGTCTGAAGTGAGCAAGCTACCGTCCAGTTTGTTTGTCTGGGATGTGGGGCAAGGTGCATCGGCATTGTTGGTTGCGCCTGAGTTTAAACTGTTGATTGATGCCCCAGGTAAGCGTGGCAGTAAGTTCAATGGTGGCACTATTGCAGCACAAAATATGCGACATCAAGGCATGTTAAGGTTGGATGCCGTGGTGTTTACACATGCGCAATCTGACCATGCAGGTGGCAGGTTTCGTTTGTTGGCAAACTTAAATGATGTGGCTGAAATTTGGCTTGCTGATGTGCCTGAAAATCATGTGTATTTTAAAGATATTATATCGCGTTATCCGATTAAGTGGCTGAAAAAAGGTGATGTGTTTTTGGCTGGGGAAAACACCACAATCCAAGTGCTTTGGCCGCCCCAAGGTTATAGTCCAAGCAATAGTAACAATGCATCTTTGGTGCTTCACATTACCTTAAACACAGGGCAAACGCTGCTATTGGGCGGTGATATGCAAGCGCCAGTGGAACGTTTGATTTGGCAAAATTTGCAAGCCGTAGATGTGATGTTGATGCCGCATCATGGTAGCACGACATCAAGTACAACTGAATTTGTGCAGAAAGTCCGCCCCAAGATTGTGATTGCCCAAACAGGATATAAAAACCGCTATGGGTTTCCTAAAGAAGAGGTCGTGAAGCGGTATCAGGGTGTGGGTAGTGAAATATACAACACTGCCGATGGTTATGTGCTGATTAAACTGGAAGATTTGAAGTAAAACTTTTAAAAAGAAGGCAAAAAAAGACCTG
This sequence comes from Mariprofundaceae bacterium, assembly GCA_015663235.1. Lineage (GTDB taxonomy): Bacteria > Pseudomonadota > Zetaproteobacteria > Mariprofundales > Mariprofundaceae > Ghiorsea. The sequence goes on along the minus strand of DQSL01000079.1, from coordinate 861 downwards.
CCTAAGGGGGGAGGGGGGAGGAAGGCAGGTCTTCTTTTTCACAGTCGTTGGACTGGCGTTGCAACCTACAAAAACAGAACCCTAAAGTATGTTAGGGGGATGCCGCTTGCCAGTTTCAGGTTTCCCAAAAAAGGGAACGCACACCACCAGCCAATTGGCTTCCATATAAAACGTATCGGTTCAGTTTTATAAGTCACAACGCCAGTCCAACCACGTTATACATCTATATTAGCATAGCTTGTGCCAAATGCTGTGATATGCGTCATCATTCTTTATTTACAACGTATGGCGCTGTTTTTGTTTGTTTGTGTATAAAGGTTAATAGGGTTTGATATCCCTCATCCTGCCGATTTTTTGACGGCAAGTGTCAATATTACTTTTGCGGTTTACCCATCATTCTTGTATGGTATTGATTCAACTTCTGGGGAGATGTGAAATTATCGAATATTTACAACGCATGGCGCGGTATAACCAATGGATGAATCATAAGCTTTATGAAAAAGTGATGTTGTTATCGGATGATGACATCGTCAAAGACAGAGGTGCATTTTTCTCGTCTATCCTTGGCACACTTAACCATATCTTGGTGGGTGACATGGTTTGGTTTCGCCGCTTTGCAGCATCCAAAGCTTGCAAAGAACACCTCACTGCCATGAAAGATGTGCCGCGCCCAACACGTTTGGATGAGATGCTGTTTACCGATATGGCAGCCCTACGCAAACAACGCGAAATCATGGATGCGTTGATTTTAGGTTTTAGTCAAGTATGGGATGAAACCATGCTGCAATCGGACGTACGTTATCGGGATATGAAAGGTCATAAACATCAGCGTCCGCTGGGTGAATTGCTGCAACATGTGTT
>DQSL01000025.1 GCA_015663235.1 Mariprofundaceae bacterium | reverse complement strand
TTTTCTTCTTCACCTTTTCTATTCACAGTGATTGAACCTAATGTCATCGGTGAGATGATTTTACCTGTTTTCGCGTGTTTGCCTGGCGTAGTCGGATTTGCATTGTGGCACGTTGCGCAGCTTCTATCTTTAAATAACTCACCTTTTTTCTCAAAAGGAAGCACCTGCGTCCACATCTTTTTGCCTGCTTCCGCGCTAAAGTTACTTGCGCCTTCTGCTTTATAACTATCCAAACGCTCTTGAATCACGTCAGCTTGCGCAAACATCGGCGTTGCCAATAGTGCTGTTATAATCAATAGTTTTTTCATTTTCTTCTCCTGATTACCAAGTAATAACAATCGCAGTGAGCATTGCAGCACCACCAAAAGTTCCTGCTGATGAATGATTTTCACTTGGGTATCCCGTGCGGACACCTGCTGCATTTTGCACATTGTATTCATCCACTGCATCTTTCACTGCCAAGTAATAACCAATGACACCCAATGTGCCTAAAATAACATGCAGGTTATCTCTATCCAACAAACCATCTTCGAGATGGAAATCATCCCAATGCGCCCACAAGCCTGTGCCAATCGCTGCCGCACCAAGTTGCCACGACAATTTCCCCGCTTTATAATGAACAGTGTTTAACAAGTCAGGGTCAAACCCGTCTGGTGCTGAAATCGCCGCAATGCCGCCAAGCGCCATAGATGCCAAACCAAGATACATATGCAAATCATTTTCTGTGAATATTGGCTTCTTAAATGCTGAATCAGGGATATTCGGCACTGTTGTCACATTGGATAGCGCACGATTATCAGCAAGCAAAACATCCGAATCCAACAACTCAATGTTGAGATTCAAATCGGTATATAACATGGTCTGGCTTGACTCACCTGCATGCGTGGCCGTTGCACCCGCAAGTAGCATAAATCCAATCACTATATGTTTCATCGTACGCTGCATAAACCACCCTCGTTCATTCATTTGCATGTATTCTTGTAAGTCTATAATCACTTTATGTGATACACATCACTTCTATTGTAAATGCTTAAAAACCACTTGTTTCGCTTAGAAAGCCTTACCTTTCCGCGCACCAACACAACATCACCAACCTTCAATCTAAGCCTTTTGCCAAACGACTGCCTATACTTCTTGGGAATAGTAACCGTAAGTTTGCCAAGATTAAAGCCCCAACCTCTTTTATCAAGCTTGGTCACCTTTCCTTGAACAAGGCGAAATTGACCAAGCAAGTTTATTGCCAATTTGTCCGCCTCAACAACCTGCCAACGCTTATGCGACCACATACCCAAGTTGCTACGAATAGCTTGTTGTTCGATGGCCGTGAGCCGATTGGCAAGCTTGGTGTTGGGCGCAAAAGTATACACATGCGCTAAACCCAAACGCACCAACTCAGCGTTCACCCATAATCCATTTCGGGTATAAATATGCGCCAATGTGCGCCCATACCTATCTTTCTTTTCTTTATCAAAGCTTAGGCGGACTTGTTTGCCAGCAATGATTTTTTTTAATGCTTGTTTCGCTTTGTTGCCGAAAGGTTGCGCTTGTTTTGTATCTTTGCGCGTTTCAGGTGTATTGATACCCAAAAGGCGAATTTTCTCACCATTTGTCGTTTTAAATGTATCACCGTCAGTGATGCTTTTAACTGTGACCCAACGCTCTTGCGTCACCCATGATAATGTGCCTGCAACAGCAGGTGGAACACTTAATACAGCAGCAAAAAAAGCTGCCCATAAAAATCTTATATGGATAATGAGCCCACCAAATCTTGATAACAATCCATGCCATGTTTACTTAAATAATCCGATAAACCATCCAGCACTTTTCGGCACAATAGAGGATCGTAGAACAGACCTGTGCCAAGCCCCAGAGCTGCTGAACCAACAATGGCAAATTCAAGCGCATCTTTAGGTGTGGTTAAACCACCTTGCCCTAAAATCGGGATATTGTGTTGATTCGCAACCGCTCGTGTTTGATGAATTTTCCATAAAGCCACAGGTTTAATAGCTGGGCCTGAAAGCCCGCCAGAAACATTACCAATCACAGGTGTTCTGCTGTCCACATCCACCGCCATACCCACCAGCGTGTTAATCACCGACAAAGCATCTGTACCTGCTTCAATGCAAAGGCGTGCTGTTTCTGCAATGTCTGCATTATTTGGAGAAAGTTTGGTAATCAGAGGTTTCGAGGTCTTTGAGCGCATCACTTCCACCACTTTGGCTGCCATACATGGGTCGTTACCAAAGTGAACCCCGCCTTCTTTCACATTGGGGCATGAAATATTGATTTCAATCGCAGTCACAGGTGAATCATCATACATGGCTGCCACTTCCGCATAGTCATCAAGTGTTGAGCCATTGGCATTTGCCCAGAATTGGGTGTCATCGTGGGGCAAGTGCGGCAGGATTTCATTAATCACATAACGTGTGCCAGGGTTTTGCAAACCAATGGCATTTAACATGCCCGATGGTGTTTCATACACGCGATGTGGGCTGTTACCCATGCGCGGTTCAAGTGTTGTCCCTTTAAGAATAACTGCCCCAACATCTTTATTGGAAAACCCTTCAATACGTGTGTATTCCTCACCAAACCCCACACAGCCTGAAAGCAGAACCAAAGGTGTTTGCAACTTTAATCCTGCAAATTCAACCCTTAAATCAGGGGTAGAAACACTCATGTGTCTTCCCCTGCCGCTTCAGGTGCAACATAATCTTTTAGCTCGGGCAACAAATCAATGGCATGTAAACTTTGACCACGAATATCTTTGCTCGCATCAGATAAAAGCTGCAAAAAAGCAGGTGCAACGACCACAGGTGCTGGCACATGGCGACCATGCAAACCAGGGTAGGCTTTCTTAAACATTTCCGTGCGCACGCGCCCTGGATTTAAAGTGTTAAAGCGGTATGGTTTTTTTGGACTTTCACCTTGCCACATGGCTGCCGCATAAGGCAACGCACGTTTTGCCAAGCCATAACCATGCCAGTGCATTTGGTCTTCCTCGACCATGTCACATGATGTGAAAATTACCGATGCCGATGCAGCGCGTTTGAGCAGGGGAAGCATGATTTGGGTAAGCATATTGGGTGCTGTTAAATTGATGTCCAACATCTTACGAAAATCTTTGATTTTGATATGTTCCATAGGTGAACACTTTGCCAGCTCACCTGCACAATGCACTAAACCATCAAGGTGTGGTACTTGGTCTTTAAGGGCTAAAAACAGCTTTCCATAATCATCAAAATTTAACAAATCAAATGGGATAGCCAAGCAACGGCCGCCCAACGCTTCAATACGCGCTTGGGTGACTTCAAGCTCAACATCTTTGCGCCCAAGAATCAATACATTTGCACCTTCTTCGCCCAAAGCCGCAGCCACGGCTCTACCCAAACCATCGGATGCACCTGTTACCAAAATAACCTTATCTTTTAACCCGTATGTCATGTTTTAATCCTTTGCTTGTGGTAAATAGGGGCGAACAACTTGGGGGACCAGCGCGTCCACATCACCGCCCATGCCCGATATTTCACGAATAAAGCTGGATGAGACAAAGGTATATTCCTCTTTCGCCATCACAAAAACTGATTCAATGTCCGCATCTAATTTTCGGTTCATGGCCGCCAGTTGAAATTCATATTCAAAATCTGATGCTGCGCGTAAACCACGCAGAATTGCCACTGCACCATGCGCCTGCGCTAGGTTGACCAACAAACCATCAAAACTAAGTGTTTGGATGCGTGTTTCATCTTTGAAAGTGGCATTGACCATATCAAGGCGCGTTTGCACATCAAACATAGGGCTTTTTTTAGGGCTATCTGCCACAGCGATAATAATCTTATCAAAAAGCTTTAAGCCGCGTTGCACTACATCGACATGTCCCAAAGTGATGGGGTCAAAAGTACCTGGATAGATTGCCGTTTTCATGATTAAGCTTGCTCCATCGCAAAGAAATATAAAGTAGTTTCGCCATATTTCCGTTGTTTTATCGGCAATATTTTCGCCGACCAAGCAACATTAGCACGGCTTGCTTCTTCAATCACCAATGTATTGAATGTGATACCTTGCTCAGCCAACCATTGTGGTATTTTTTCAGCTAAGCCTTGGTCATAAGGCGGGTCAGCATAGATAACATCAAAGTGTGCTGATGTGGGCAAAACATGAGGTAAAACACCTTTATGAATATGCCATCCTTCAATACCCCAAGCTGTTTGAATGTGTTTCATGGCAAGGCACGCCTTTGGCTCTGCTTCAATACTTTGCGCTGAAACAGCACCACGAGACAAAGCTTCAATACTCATCACGCCACTGCCTGCAAACAAGTCTAAAAAGGATTTTCCTTGAACATCACCCAGCATATTAAACAAGGCTTGGCGAACTTTAGAAGGCGTGGGGCGCAAGCCCTGAATGTCTGGCACTTGCATGACTCGACCACGCATGGAACCCGCTGTGATTCTCATCGTAAAAAGACTTAGTGATTTACCACTTACGCTCAAAAGAAGATAAGTTTTTCTTCAATATGGCTAGCGCATTTTCATCGCTTGGAGAAATGGCATCACATGTAAACCCAACATCCACAGCAATACGCTGTTCAGTATCTGGCCAAATCATAGACACATCCCAATCCTTGACCAAACCTTCAGCCCAAGTTTTTGCTTTTTGCAAATCATCGTTAGGGCGCAACACAGCAAAACAACCTTGCCCCATATCGGCAACCACATCATAACTACGCGCTTCACTTTTAATCACAGCACCTGCTTCAGTCGCTGCGGCTTCAGCAAACCATTCCGCCTGACCACGCGCCAATGATACATAATTGCCAATGCCAATCACCACCAAGCTCAAGTCCAAATCCGCATCACGGCAGCGGTCAACTTCTTGCATATAACGCTTTTTGAAATAACCTTCTGTTTCCAATTCAGTCACAGGGTTTCTATGAAAATATTGTTCCAAACGCTCGCTGCGCATCAAGGCTGTGTTCACTCGCGCAATCAATTGCATGGGTGTTACTGGTTTGGTTAAATAGTCGTCCACGCCAAGCGTTAAACCCTTGATTTGGTCGTCAATGTCATCCAAAACACTCAAAAACACGAATGGTGTGAGGTTAAAGCTTTTGTCCGCACGAATCTCTTTATACAAGCCCCAGCCATCAAGGTTTGGCATCATAATATCGGTTAAAATCAAGTCCACATGGCGGCTGCGCAAAATATTTAAGGCATCCTGTCCGTCTTCAGCTTCAAGCACACGAAAGCCACCTTGTTGCAAAAAGTGGCTGGTCACATCACGGCTGGTATTGGAATCTTCGACAACTAAAACGGTCTTCATAACCTTTCCTTATCTATTTCAATGTATGTTCAATTGGCAGGGCCAACCCAAACTTGTTTCCAACTTTCAGGTTGGAAGTAGACTTTCGCACCCCTACGCACACCGGCAAGCGTGACGGATTCTACACTTTTCGTCCAGTTTTCTAAATAATCTAAGGGTCTATGATACAAACCCATCATTGCCAAAAGCCCCACCCGTTCGCGGTTGGAGTCCATGCGCTGGGCAAAACCACCCATCAAATTGGTTTTACTTTTATCCAGCATGTCTTGTGTAATGCCACCATCTGCCAAGCTTTGAAGCACTTGTTGAATCACTGTTTCGGCGGCATCTGCTTGGTCCGCTCGCGTTTGCAAACGAATCACATATGCACCCGATGTTTCATACGGTTGAAAGTAGGAATACACCCCATAAGTCAGCCCGCGTTTCTCCCGAATTTCTTCCATCAATAACGAACCAAAGCCACCACCGCCCAACATATGATTGAGCACCATCATAGAAATATAACCTTCATTATGCCTGCTAGGACCCAAGCGCACCCACTCAATCAGCATCTGATGTTTATCCATTTCATGGTGTATTTTTTGTTTTTCAGAAGGTTGTGGCTTGGCAATATTTGAAAGCGAAACCTTGGGTTTGCCTTGCCATTTACCCAAGTGTGTTTCCATCAATAAAATAACTTCTTTCATCGTGATGTCACCACTAATCGCAAGCGTTGCCCCGCCAGGTTTAACTTGCTGTTGATACAACTGCTTCAAATCCTTCAAGTGAATGTTTTGTACTGAATCCAAAGTCCCTGATGCTGGATGCCCATACACATGATTGGGAAACAATAACTCACCTTTGGCAAGGGCAGCAAACGTGCCTGCATCTTCTTGCGCTTTGGTTAGCCCTGAAATGGTGTTTTGCTGTATGAAATCAAAGCGTTTTTGATTCCAGCCAGGTTGCAATAATGCTTGCGCCATCGCGCCCACACCTTCATCCACCATTTCTTTAAGCACTGTCAACGAAAGTGATAGCGCATCTTTATCCACACCAGCACCAAGTCGAATGGATGTTTCATCAAGCTTGGCTGCCCATGTTTGGTAATCATGTTTTGCGGTGTGGTCCATCAACATGGATGCCAGCAATGAAGCTGAACCGCCTTTATTTTCAGCATCAAATCGGCTGCCCGCAGGCATCACCAACTTCATTGCCACCATAGGCACATGATGCGCCTCAATAAGTAAAATATTTAAACCATTGTCCAGAACATGCTGTTGCACCTTGGGTGCTGAAAAGGCTTGGACAGATAAAACAAACAAGGAGCAAACAATCAGTAATATTCTCATGATTGCACCGCCTTAGGCAGCAAAACACCCGTGGTTGCACGCTCAGGTTTAAACCATTTTTTAAATGCATCACGCACTTGTTCAGGGCTTACTTCTCGAATCAAATCCAGCCATCTATCTTTTTCATCCGCACCAATACCCACGGTCTCTAAAATACCAATATGTTTCGCTCTTAAATACAACGAATCTTGGGCAAACACTGTGTTGGCAATCATGCGTAATTTGGCGGCTTCAAACTTACGCGCATCGGGCAATGTTTCACCCATATCCTGCATCAAATCCCAAAAGGCTTGCTCAAATGTTGCTACATCCTGCCCAATACCCGTTGCGCCATAGGCATACCATAAATCCAAACCCATAGTAAATGGGTCATAACCAGCGCCTGCCGAAATCACCACCCGCTTTTCATTGACCAATACCTGATTCAATATGGCTGATTTCCCACCTGCCAAAAGCTCCGTTGCCAATGCAATCGCTGCAACCTCTTTATCATTTTTATGTGGCTCCCAAGCGGGTACTGGCAAAGTAAATGCCACCAAAGGTAATTGCGCGGGGATATGCACTTCAACGCGTTTTCCGCCCAAAGGTTCAGGCTCTTTGGGGTTAAACCTTGGTGCAACACGCTTCGATTTCATGCGCCCAAAAGTTTTGCCAACCACTTTCTTCACATCTTTAAAATCAACATCACCCACCACCACCACAGTCACATTGGCTGGTACATAATGTTTCTTATAAAATGCTTTTACATCATCAATCGTCAACGCTTCCAAGTCCTGCATCCAACCAATCACGGGGTTGCGATAGGGATGCAAACGCAAAGATGCAGCTGATAATTCTTCAAACATGCGCGAGTTGGCATTGTCTTCGGTGCGCATTCGGCGCTCTTCCATAATCACTTTAATTTCACTCTGAAAATCTTTATCCCTAAGTTTTAAGTTGGCAAACCGTTCTGCTTCCATCTTTAAAACACGGCTAACTTCAGCAGCAGGCACAGTCTCAAAATACGCGGTATAATCGGTGGAGGTGAACGCATTATCACTGCCGCCCATGGCTGATATAATCTTAGAATATTCGCCTGCTTCAAGTTTTTTCGAGCCTTTAAACATCATATGCTCAAACACATGCGCTAGCCCAGTTTTACCAGGAAGCTCGTCACGCCCACCCACTTTGAGCCAAATTTGTACCATGGCGACGGGTGCTGAGTGGTCTTCTTCCACAATCAGTTGCACGCCATTGTTAAAACTTGCGCGTTGCAAATCAGCGGCAAACGCAGGCATTGCCAGCAAACTTAAACCACACAAAAGCATCAGTCTTTTAAATATCATAAACACCTCTTCGCAAAATCATACGCATCAAAACAAAGTTAAGCAGTATTGTCATTACCTTTGGATGAAAGAAGCATTAAAGTCTGGCTTGTACAAAGCGATAGATAAACCATGAATCATTTAAGAACACAACAAGCCGCCGTTGCCTTAGGCTACAACCAAAACCTAGGTGCTGCACCCAAAGTGCTTGCCGCAGGTTTTGGCAATGTTGCCAAATCTATTCTAAGCATTGCCCGAGAAAGCAATGTACATATCCACAATGATGCACAACTCGCCCCCCTTTTAGCCCGTGTCCCCGTGGGGCAAGAAATCCCAGAAGATGCATACCAAGTGGTGGCAGAACTGTTGGCATTCTTATACCAAGCAGACCAAAAACTACTGCCACAACAGCCTATTGAACCAGCTCAACCCCACTCAGCGCATACACACCTCTAGGGTCATTCCACAACAATATTTGGGAAAATCGCTGCTGCATTTGCAGCATGATGTTCTCTAAAATACTGCTTCGCTCAGGCGCAAGTTTCACCGCCGCTTCACTCAATAAATTATCCAATAACAATTCAAGCGGATTGGTTTCAGGTAGAATTTCAACAGGCTCATGATTGGCTTCAATATTTGCCAATTGCGCTGCTGCCTTAATCGCATCATCAATGTCACCCAAAGCATCCACCAAACCAAGTTCTAAAGCATCCTGACCGCTCCACACCCGCCCTTGAGCAAGCTGCTCTACTTCGGACATGCTCATGCCCCGCCCCTGGGCAACATGTTTGGTAAACTGCTGATAAATATGATGAATACTCAACTGGATTGAATCAGCCAATTCAGGGCTTAGTGATTTATCTAAACGCAATCCACCTGCAATTTTACTCGTGCCCAAGCCGTCCGTCTGAATACCAAGCTTTTGCAAACCTTTGCTGATATTCGGCACAATACCAAACACACCAATCGAGCCTGTTAAGGTGGCTGGCGATGCCCAAATTTCATCCGCCGCCGATGCAATCCAGTAGCCACCTGATGCCGCCATGCTGCCCATAGATACCACCACAGGTTTACCATGTTCACGCAATACTTCCACAGCATGACGAATGCTTTCTGATGCCAGCGCACTGCCGCCCGGTGTGTTCAAACGAAGTACCACTGCTTTAATGCGTTCATCTTCCAATGCTATTTGCAGTTGTTCCACCATGGTGTCGCTACCAATCGTGCCTGGTGGCTGCTCACCACTTAAAATTTGACCACTGCCCATAACAATGCCTATCCAGTTGTCTTCTGCTTGGGGTTGATTGGGTAAGAAACCACTGCCTGTTGCCGTCAAATAAGCTTTATAGCCTACCAACTCTGCCTCGCCTGTTTTTGCCATCAATGTGGCATCGGCTTGCTCTGCATACAACAAATCATCCACCCAATGTTCAGCTAAAAATAGCTGCCCAATATCACCGCTGGCATCCGCAATAGCTTGGGCTGGGTGATCCAAAACATATTGTAATCGTGCAGGCTCTATGCCGCGCATATCAAACAAATCATCGGTATAAACACCCCAAAGTGTGTCCAGCCATACTTTGTTGGCTTGCCGCTCATCTTCACCCATCGATGTGTGGATAAAAGGTGCGGCTGCAGACTTGTATTTGCCTGCACGAAACACATGCACTTCAATGTCCAACTTGTCCAAAGCTTCTTTGATATAATTGCGATACAAGCCATAACCATTCAACGCAATCATGCCCATAGGATGCAAATACACTTCATCGGCGGATGCTGCCAAATAGTATTGCGCTTGCGACCAACTATCCGCATAAGCCATCACAGGTTTCCCGCTTTCTTTAAATGTTTCCACTGCCTTTTTTAATTGCTGCAAATGGGGCAATGCTGCCTTGGTTAAATTTTGCAAATCAAGGCGCACACCAAGCACAGCCTCATCTTTCGCCGCTCGTTTTAGGGCGGTGACCACATCATGTACTTTCACTTGTTTGGGCGCAGGCGAAGTCAACGAAGACAAACCAATCGTTGGTCGCTGCACCTGTTCCACCAAAGCACCATCCAAGTTCAATTGCAATACCACACGCTCGGGCAATGAAGGTTGCGCACTCATCAATGTATAAATAAGAAACCCAATAAAAAATAAGAAAAACATATTCAACATCACGTTTCGTGTGCCTTCAATGCCTCTCATCAGCTTAGAAAAAAATTCTTTCATGATTTGTTACATCCTATGTTTGTGTAATTGTTAAAAGTTAGCGTCCGCCAACCGTAGAAAAACGTGGTGGTGTGATGGTGACATTTTGAATAGCTGATGCATTCGCACCTGTGGTGATCGCAGCTTGTGAACCCGCTTGTTGGGCATTGGCTGCAAACTTTTGCATGGAAACTGTAGGCTGTGGAATCTCAACAGGTCTTGGCTGAACCACAGGCGCGCCTTTGACAACTTGTACAACATTGGACTCAGCATCTACCGTGGTCACCGTGCCTGCAGGTAGCTCATGTTCATTGCCCTTCAAATCGGTGAGAACCACCAAACCTTCTTCCATATCCACCGTAGTGGTTTGCAAGCCAATATTGAATAAGCTGGCACTTGGCGAAAAACGTAAACCTGAAACGTTATCAGGATACGGCATACGCACTTCAAATTCTGTGCCACGCACACCAATGGCTGCCGTTGTCGTTTTCACATTGAATGCAGCGTTAGGGTCGATAATTTTTTTCACAAAGTAACGCACGTTACCCCACAGCACATTAAAATTCATAGATGATGCTTGCGATGTTTCTTGAACATATTGTTGTAATTTCAAGCGGGTATTCGCTCCCACATTCAACATGCTTCCATCCACAAGCTCAACGCTGGCAACACTTTTTTCTTCGGTAACAATGGTGTGGTCGCGGTTGACTTCATCACCCTGCTGCAAGCGCCAAACCTTGCCTTCTTCCATCAGCCAAACATCACCATGAACACTTTGAATCATGCCAATTTTTTGCGCAAAGGAAGCCTGACTTCCCAAGAAAAGCATTACGAAAACACATACAATTTTATAAAAAATACTCACTTCAACACTCCTGTGCATTGACTGCAGCTTAGCATTAAGCATAGTGCATAGCCACTATCCTTTCACTTTGGAGATTGGCATGATATTTATTTTGCGCAACTTGGCGACAGTCGCAGCCGCCTTGGCTTTTTGCTTTTCTGCCATGCTTCCTGCCTCGGCAGATGAAGCAAAGAGCAGCTTTTACGACGCAGCTACTTTGCCTGCATTCTCTTTGCTTGCGCCATCAGGCTTCACCCCCACCCTGAATTATATGTCTGCTTCAATCGGTGGCATTGCCAATATTCCCGCCACCAACAATGATTCCAAAGGTGGAGCATCCATAGGTCTAGGTATTGTTTTGCCATCCGACTTTGGTGTCACGCTAAACATTGATATGGATGCGCCGCAATTTTCAAGGCGACAAGAGCTGGCCATGAGTGTTGGCAAATATTTTAAAGACTGGGATGCAAGCTTAAGTGTGGGCATTCGCAACATCACCATCTGGCATAACGATGGCAGCCAAAACGTGCCTTCTGTTTATGTTGCTACCTCAAAAATCTTCGTGTTTGAAGAAAGTATCGCGATTCTCAATGGCGGTTTGGGCAACAATGACTACCGTGTTATCACCGACACAGCACC
>DQSL01000089.1 GCA_015663235.1 Mariprofundaceae bacterium | reverse complement strand
TTTCACTTCAAAGGTTATTCGCTTAGTTTACAAGATATGGCATATGTTATCGCAGAACAAACAGGTAAACCTGTCGAGGTTAAGCCGATGCCATGGTGGTTCTTATCATTACTACGCCCTTTTCTTACTGCCATTCAAGGTGTATTCGAAATGCGCTATTTGTGGCAGAAAGAATTGCTTTTGGATGATAGTAAACTTCGTCGTACAATTGCCGACGTACCCCACACAGAGGTCGGAGAGGCTTTGGTGAACAGTGGTCTTATTATGTCAAAATAGAGGAGTGGTTGTCCACTCCTCTTGGTTTTACTTCTTACAAGTATTCACACCTGCAAGCGCCCATATTGGGCAAAAGTTAAGTAGTGCCGTGGCTAACAAAACTAGTCCAGCACCGATTGCGATATAACTCCAAAGTGTGGCAAGTCCTGCCAAAAGACCAATGGCTAAAAGCCCCGCACCGAGAAGAATGCGAATAATTCTTTCTGTTCCACCAATATTTGATTTCATAACTTATCTCCTTGTTGTGAAAAGTAAGGGCAAGGCTAAATTAAGGTAATTGTTATTCAGTGATAATGTCACTGAGTAGCATTCGCGATGGATTTAATTCCTTTAAGGTCTAAAATTGTAATTTTATTTCTATCCAGATGCAGAAGTTTTTGTTTTTCAAGGCTCTTTAGAAGCCGACTGATAACTTCTCGTGCAGTTCCGAGCTCTGTTGCGATATTTTGGTGGGTGCAGGTTAGAATGTATTTCCCATGGCTTTCTGAGGTGTTGCGAACGAGTAACTTGGCAAGCCGAATGTCCATACGCCCAAATGCAACATCTTCAAGTAAAAGCATTAAATCACAAATTCTCAAGCTAATATTAGCCATGACAAATTCACGAAAGACTTCAGATTTTGCCATCGTATCATTGAAGTTTTCAGGTGATATTAATATAAGGTCAACATCATGTTCAACAATGCCTTCGGCTGGATATGCTTTGTGCCCAATCATGCAGGCAGTGGTCAAAATACAACTTTGCCCTTCTTCAACGCGATATAAAAGAATTTCGTGACCTTGGGGGTTCATTTTTTGCACGCGGATAACGCCTGAGAGTACCAACACAAAATCTCTGCAAACATCGCCATCTTGAAAGAGAGTTGCCCCCTTTTTTACTTGAACCCTTCGCGCTTTACGGGCACATGATTCCCAAGCTGTATCTTTTAGATTATTTAATTGAGGAAAACTAGTGAGCCAAGTAATGTGAACACTCCTCTTTAGGTGTATTTATCCTGTAGTGTATGCTTGCTGCTGGGTTTAGCTAGGATTTACCATTTCAACAAATAGCAATCTCTTTTTGTTTGCGAAGTAGGATATTGCAAGCGCCACCACCGCTGTGTTTGGACGGGATGGCGATAAGGATATGGCTGGAAAAAGAACCATGTTCTAACCATCGGTAGGTTAAATCTTTAAGCACGGATTTACCTTCTTTGGAATGTCTGCCTTGTCCATGGATGATGCTCAGGTATCGTTCGTCGTGATGAATGGTTTGGCTGATAAATTGTTGCATGGCTTGTTCGGCTTGGGTTTGGGTTAATCCATGTAAATCCAATTCATGTTGGATGTTCATTTGCGCCAGTTTTTTAACATCTTTGGCGGAAACGCTGTCGGCTTTGAGTTCGTACGTGTTGGTACGCTGCACACTTAATCGGGCATGATGTTGGGCTGCGGTGGTTTGAAATGCTTTGTCTTCAAGCCGATTGATAATGTCATATTTATTGGTTTTTTTGGCTTGAACACGACTTTCTTTTTTGATGGGTTGTACTTTATCACCCATCATTTGGGCAAATAAGTCATCCTCATTCATCGCGCTGTGGTCGTTCCATCAAGGTTTGCAAAGCTTTTTTAGGTGATGTTTCACCTTGAAGCACAGCATACACCATATTTGAAATTGGCATTTCGATATGTTGTTTTTCAGCAAGTTTAATCGCAGCCGTTGCCGTTTTTTCGCCTTCCACCACTTGCCCCACATATTCACGGGCTTTTTCAACACTTAACCCCGACGCCAATGCCATACCCATCTTGCGATTGCGCGACAAGCTGCCTGTGCAAGTTAAAAGCAAATCGCCAAGCCCTGATAAACCCGACATGGTTTCAGGTTGACCGCCACATGCCACGGTAAGCCGTGAAATTTCAGCAATGCCGCGAGTTACTAAGGCGGCAAGTGCATTGTGACCCAAGTGCATACCTTCAGCCATGCCTGCGGCAATGGCAATCACGTTTTTTAATGCGCCACCGAGTGCAACCCCGACCAAATCTGTGCTGGTGTAGACTCTGAAATTTCCATCTTCAAAAATCGCGGACACACGTTTTGCCAAGTTTGCATCATTGGCGGCAAGGGTGATGGCGGTGGGTTTGCCTGATGCAACTTCTGCGGCAAAAGACGGGCCTGATAAAAGCAGGGTGCGCTCTCTGCCTACAAAGCGAATTAACAACTCATCCACGCGCTCTAAAGTATCGGGATTGATGCCTTTGTTTGCAGCAATCACGGGATGTTGATATTCGCGCAAACGAATCAATGCTGTTTCAGCCGCAGCACATGGAAGACCAAGCACTGTGGCGAAAGATTGCTCTAATAATTTGGGTAAATCAGGATGCTCTTGCCCTATGGCGTTTAGGGAGCTTGGAAAAGGCATACCTTGCAAGTAACGAGCGTTTTCACGTTCTTCGTTCAGTTTGTCAGCGGTGGTTTGGTTGCGGGTGATTAAGTCAACTGGGCGACCATGTTTGGCAAGCACCATAGCCAAAGCTGTACCCCATGAACCTGCACCCCACACTGTTATATGTTGTTGATTCATATAAACTTCTCCCGCCGATAATAAGCTAATATTGCCACACCTATGATGAAGAAAGCAAGGCTGAGTATGGGTATGTTGCCCCATTTTTGGTATAAAGTTTGATGGGATAACGGCTCGTATTCACCGCGTACTATGCCTTCCTCCCACCATGGCATGGTGGCTGTAACCGAGCCATCTGGTGCGATAATTGCAGATACTCCTGAGTTGGCAGCGCGCAATACATACCGCCCATTCTCAATGGCGCGAACTTGGGAGGCTTGGAAGTGCTGCCAAGCCGCAGGGCTTGTGCCATACCAAGTGTCGTTGGTGATAACCACTAACACATTTGCTCCGTTGCGCACGCGATGAAAAGCTTCTTCAGGAAACATAGATTCATAACATATAATCGAGCCGAACTTTTGCGGGCGATTGTTTGGCGTGGTCATGGTTAATATGCCATCGTCGGTAGCAGGATGATAATCGGAAAGACCGGGCACGATTCTACCCAAAAAGGGTAGCCAAGCGGGAACATACTCACCAAAGGGTACGAGATGATGTTTGCCTACAAATTGTAGGGCTTGGTCAGGGTTTGCAACGTCTTTTTGCATAAGAAACATGCCACTTTGCGGCTTGCCGCCTTCACCAATTTGCAGGCTGCCGAAAAGGAGAGAGCCTTGCCATTGGTTGGCGCGGTCGCTGAGCCAACTTAACCAATTGCGGTTGCGCTGAAGATACATAGGCACAGCGGCTTCGGGCAATACGATAACATCAGCATCAGATGCTTGTTCGGATAACATCACCAATTTGAACATAATGTCTTGGATATATTGTGCATCCCACTTTTGGTCTTGCAGGGTGACAGGTTGAATGAGTGCAGCTTTGTGGCTGGGCGATTCGGGCACTTCAATATGCGGCGATAAACCAACGATGATCCCAGATAAAAGTAGTGAAATAAAAGCAGGCTTTCGTGTTGCTTTGTCAAACAATAACACCATGGCTGCGGCGATAAAAAGTATCAGTGCGGTCAGCCCGTAGCTACCAACAATGCTTAACCAAGAAGATGCTGGCGTGCTGATGCTCAAGTTGGCAATGGCTGTCCACGGTAAACCTGTGAACACAAAGCTGCGCAACCATTCTTCAAGCACACCGAGGGCTGGGAATAGCCATAATATATCCAACTTGCTTTGATGAAGTTTACAAAATGACCATGCCCAAAATAGAATGAATAGGGTGAACATAAAGGCTAATGTGACCACCACGCCAAGCCCTGCGACATAGGGTAAATGTCCATAAGTTTGAATGGTGTCGGCAAGCCACCAACCGCCAAAACCAAACCAGCCAAAGCCAAATGCACCACCAAGTTTGAGCGGATGTTTTGGATGTTCGATAAGTAAGTATAACCAGCCTGAAAAGGCGATAAATGCAAGCCACCAAAAGTTGAATGGGGCAAAGGCATAAGGCATCGCTGAGCCAAGAATCAGGGCAAATAAAACGGCTATTTTATGGTTCATGGGCGTAACGTATCATTAAAGCTACGATATTTCATGGTCTAGGTTAGTGTGTGCCAATGGAAACATTAATTTGGATGCTTCCCTACTTGGGATTAGGCTTGGTAGTCGGCTTTTTTGCAGGCTTATTGGGTATTGGTGGCGGTGGCATTATGGTGCCATTGCTTATCATGATATTTATGATGCAGGGTTTTGATAGTGTGCAACTTGTACATTTGGCATTGGGTACTTCGATGGCTTCGATTGTGCTCACTTCGATGTCCAGCGCTTATCATCACCACAAACGCGGTGCGGTGCGGTGGGATGTGTGGCAAAAGATGTTTCTCGGTTTGCTTTTAGGCACATTCACCCTTTCCTTTTTTATAAATTATATACCACGCACATTTTTAGCCATATTTTTTAGTGTGTTTATGACCTATGTTGCCGTGCAAATGTTTCTCAACATCAAACCCAAACCCAGCCGCACATTGCCCAATCGCGCGGGTCTAGCAGCTACGGGTTTTGGCATTGGCGGTATTTCAGCATTGGTTGCCATTGGTGGGGGTACGATGAGTGTGCCATTCTTGACGTTGTGCAATGTTCGAATCCAACATGCCATTGCCACGTCTGCTGCCCTTGGTGCGCCGATTGCTTTGGCGGGTGGGCTGGGTTACGCCTTGAGTGGTTGGACAGAGGCAAGTTTGCCAGCTTACAGTGTGGGTTATGTGTATATGCCAGCAGTGTTGTTGATTTCTGGGATGAGTGTATTGACTGTACCCTTAGGCGTGAAACTTGCGCATCGCTTGCCTGTGGGTGTGCTGAAAAAAGTGTTTGCAGTCATCATGTTGCTACTGGCGATGAAGATGTTGGATATTGTTTTTTGAAACATTAAAGTATCATCATGCTTCTTTGCTTGTGCTTTGCCTGAGAACACGCAGACTGCAACCATTCAAATAGGATGGGTATAGCCATCTTTAACTTGCCAAGTTATCACTGAACCTTGGCTTCTACGGAAAATAAATCGGAACATATTGCAGCCGCTGGTCAGTGACTTAAAGCTTGTCTGCAATCCAAAATAACATGACATTTCAAGAACTTGGGCTCTCTAAAGAGCTTCTTCAAGCGGTATCCAATTCAGGGTACACCACGCCTACACCTGTGCAAGCCAATGCTATTCCCGCCATTTTAAATGGTGATGATGTATTGGCTGGTGCGCAAACAGGCACCGGCAAAACAGCAGGTTTTACTCTGCCTATGCTGCACTTGTTGCAAGCCAAATCTGGCAAAACCAAACATATCCGCGCTTTGGTGCTCACACCAACCCGTGAACTTGCAGCGCAAATTGATGAGAGTGTACAAACGTATGGTAAATTTTTGCCGATTCGCTCCACAGTGGTCTTTGGTGGGGTGGGCATTAACCCACAAATTGCCAAGCTAAAGCGTGGTGTTGATATTTTGGTCGCCACCCCTGGTCGTTTGTTGGACTTGATTGGACAAGGCAAAGTGAATTTATCCCAGATTGAGTTTTTTGTACTTGATGAAGCAGATAGAATGCTGGATATGGGTTTTATTCATGATATTCGCAAAGTTCTCAAACTGTTGCCGAAAAAACGTCAGAATCTCTTGTTTTCAGCGACGTTTTCAGCTGAAATCAAGAAGCTTGCCAGTGGATTTTTGCATAACCCAACATTTATTGAAGTCGCTCGCAATGAAACAGCACATCAGGTGACACAAGTGGTCTATCCTGTGAACAAAGCACAAAAACGCGCACTTTTATCCAAGTTGATTTCAGAAGGTGATTGGCAGCAGGTGCTGGTGTTTACCAAAACCAAACACGGGGCAAACCGCTTAACCAAACAATTGGAAACAGACGGCATTGGTGCATCTGCGATTCATGGCAACAAAAGCCAAACTGCGCGCACCAAAGCTTTGGCAGGATTCAAGGCTGGTTCAATTCGTGTGTTGGTCGCCACAGATATTGCAGCGCGTGGTTTGGACATCGACCAGTTGCCGCATGTGGTTAACTATGAGCTGCCGCATGTTGCTGAAGATTATGTGCATCGCATTGGTCGTACAGGTCGCGCAGGTAACTCAGGCGAAGCCATGTCGTTGGTGAGCATTGATGAAGATAAATTGCTGCGCGGTATTGAGCGATTGATTAAGAAAGATATTCCGAAAGTGACCATTGAAGGTTTTGAGGCGACTGAAAAGTTATCGGATTTGCCTAAAGAAAAACCGCAACGCGGTGGGCGGAATGGTGGGCAAAATCGAAGCCAGAAACCGCAGGGCAATAATCGCAGACCACAAAACAGCAATCGTCGGTCGCAAGGTCAAGGTAGACGTTCAAGCGGCAATCGGTAAAAATTTCTGAATAATGTGGGCTAAATGAGTCACAGGTGAATGCATGTTTGCCTGTGGTTTGTTTTAAACTTTATTCGCTGATATTGTTGGGCGCGATTGTTATCACGACATTGCCTTTTTTATGCCCTTTTTCCACATATCTATGCGCTTCAACAATGTCTTCTAAGGGATAACATCTATCAATGGCAGATTGAAGATGTCTTGCCTCAATCAATTCTCGCATATACACCAAGTCTTCAGATTTAAGTCGCAAGCTGCTTAATGAAGTGAGCACATTTAAGTAAACACCACCTTTGTTGAGTATGGCTTTGCACTGTGCGGATGATGCTTTGCCCACGGCATCAAACACCACATCATAACGTATGTCAGTTTGGCTAAAATCTTTTTGGGTGTAGTCCACAGTTTTATCTGCGCCCAATGATGCAACAAGGTCTAAATTGCTTGTGCTACACACCGCCGTGACTTCTGCGCCAAAATATTTAGCAAGTTGCAAAGCATAGGTACCAACACTTCCCGATGCCCCATAGATGAGCATTTTTTGACCTTGTTGAATATGAGCTTTTCGACAAATGAGTAAAGCTGTTAAACCACCATTAGGCACTGGGGCGGCTTCAATATGGCTCATATTGTTGGGTTTGCTAGCAATCGCACTATCTTGGTGCAAACATAAATATTCTGCATACGCACCAAACTGCATTTCCGAAGATGCAAAGATTTGGTCGCCCACTTGAAAGCGTGACACATCCTTACCCACAGCTTCAATCTCGCCCGATAAGTCCATGCCCAATATCTTTTTTCTAGGCCCTGTAAAACCAATGAAGATGCGCATGAACGGTTTGATAAACAAATCTTTGATACGCCCCATACCAGGTTTAAAGGCGCGGATTTTGATGTCACCGATGTGGGCAGTGGTTGCCACTATTTTGATGAGGACTTCATTGGCTTTGGGTTGAGGTTTGGCAACTTCTTGAAGATGAAGCACTTCAGGCGCACCATATTTTCCGCAAATAACTGCTTTCATGCACTTTCTCCTTCGTACAAAATACACGTATCAGCAACCTTTATCATAAGTTCGACAGGCTTCTAACGCAAACGAAAGTGAATCGGTACGCGCAATAACACAGGTACAGGTTTACCATTGGTGTGGGCAGGAATAAATGTGCTGCCTTGAATTGCCGCAACGGCTGCGGCATCAAACAACACACCTGCCGATTGAATCACATCAACTTTTCGCACTTTACCTGTTTTATCCACCAAAGCTTCAATCAATACCTTGCCTTCTTTGCCTTGTTGGCGCATGGATGGTGGATAAATGGGTGATGAGCGGTGAACAAAGCGGGGCAAACTGCTGACTTCAAAAATCGGCACAGGTGTTGGTAATACTTCAACAACCTCCTCAATAACTTCTTCAGGAGTGTCTTCCACCACTTCCTTGGGCGTTTCAACAGGTTCTTTCAGTGTGAGTTCAGGTTTTTTAACTATCTTCTTTTTCACTTTCGTTTTTTCTTTTTTCTTAGGTTTGGGTTTTTCTTTTTTGGGTGGTTTCCTCCGTTGCAAGACAAATCATAGGTTTATATTTCTGAAAAAGAACAAGGGTGTGACCAAATGTCATATTTGGAGATGAACGGTCATAAACCTGTTCTTTTAGGTTTTTAATGTTGGATGTAAATGTTTGATATGGGCAAAAGAGCGGCGGAAATGGCTCCAGTCCCATTGTTTGCCAGGGTCCCATTTGCGGGTGGGGGCGATGTCTTGATGCCCAACAATGCGGGTTTTGTCGATGATGGGATATTGCGTTATCAGGGTGCGACAAAGCCTTGCCGTTTCGGTGTATTGTTTGCGGGTAAAAGGTTGGCGTTCATCGCCAATCATTTCAATGCCAATGCTGTAATCGTTGCAATTTTCTCGATTTTCCCAAGATGACTTTCCAGCATGCCAAGCGCGTTTTTCAGTCGGCACAAACTGGGTGATGCTGCCATCTCTTGCCACTACAAAATGCGAGGATACTTTTACGTTTTTCAAATCTTTGAAGCTGGGGTGAGCAGATATGTCGATATTGTCTAAGAAAAAGTCGGTGATGTGGTCAGGTGAAAACTTACCATCAGGCAATGAAATGGCGTGTAATACAATCAAATTAATGGGCATGTCAGGGCGCGCATTAAAGTGCGGCGAGGCGAGAAAAGGGATAGGTTTAATCGCCATGATGGTGTTTACATGCCACCTACAAACATGGCGTTAAACTCGTTTTCCGTCATCATCACTGGGTTGATTGCACCCATATCTTGAATATTTTTCCACAATACTTCGGCTTCGTGTTCTGATAATGCAGGGAAAATAAAGCGATAAGTTGGGATGATTTTGGTATCTTGAAAATATTTGAAAGGTTTCTTCAAAGCCAGTAATGATTCTTGGCGAAGTTTGGCGTATTCAGGCAAATAAAATCGACCCAAACCAAGCATGTATTTGCCATCACTGCGGCGCAAAATATCCACGCTTTCAATCTTCCATTCTTTTTTGGCTTGCTGGGCTTCACCATTAGAGACAAAGCTGCGGGGGTCATCAAACACATGCAGTTTTACAGCTTCTTTACGCTCAAGAATGATGGGGTTCATATTATTTTCTTTGAACTTGGCTTGCAGCTCGTCCACTGCTTTTTTCCAAACCATGCGTTTGGTAAACACACGCCATCGCTCATCTTCAAGCGCACCCAAATGCGGGCGCTCAGGAATCCAAGCGCGCACATCCTGTTGTTGATGAATAATCTGTGGTGGAAACCAAGCATTCCATGCTGCCCATGCCAAAATCAAGACAATCGTAAGCCCGAGTATATTTTTGAGGATTTTCATGGTTTAAAGTGTTTCTTTGCTAACATCAAAATACCTTTGAGGGTGAGATGTGGCTCTAAATGTTTTACTTTGGGCATATCAGGCAACAGTTTCGCCGACAAACCACCTGTGGCAACGATCGTTGCATTTTCATAACCTTTTTCAGCGAGTAATCGTTTGATAATACCATTCAAACCATCCACTGCCGACCAATACACACCAGCTTGCATACTGCTTACTGTGTCTTTGCCAATCAATGTGGTGGCGGGTGCGATAGCAATTTCAGGCAATTTGGCAGCACGTTTGGACAATGCTTCCAATGCCACTTCAATGCCTGGAATAATCAAGCCGCCTGCATAACGTCCATCAGCGGAGACCACATCAAAGGTGGTGGCTGTGCCGCAGTCTAAGATGATGGCTGGTGCGCCAAACATTTCGCGGGCGGCAAGTGCATTCACAATCCTATCTGCACCGACTTCTTTTGGGTTTTTGTAATCAATCGCCATGCCTGTTTTCACATCTTTATCACCAATAAAGGCAGGTGTTAAAGCACAGGTTTGTACGCAAGCTTCGCTTAACACTTCATCCAAATGCGGCACAACTGATGCCACCAAAATACCATGCAAATCTTTTGGGTTGTGTTCAAATTGGGAAAACATGCCAAATAATTGCCAGCTTAATTCATCAGATGTGAGTTGATGATTGCTGGATAATCGCCAGTGGGCTTTGAGTTCATCGCCATGGTACAAGCCAAACACCATTTGCGTGTTGCCTACATCAATGCAGAGAAAATGACGGTTATTACTCATGTTTTTTGTTCCATAATTGATACATCGCCAGCAATGATACGCTGTTCTTCGCCATTGACCAACAAGCAAAGCGCACCATCTTCTGCCAAGCCTAGCGCAATGCCTTGAATATAGCTGTTGCCATCGTGTACAGACACCGTTTGCCCATTGGCGATATGCGCCTTTTCCCAAGCGTTGCGGATGGGGGTAAAACCATTTTGGATAAAGCGATTGTACCAAGTGTTGAGCGATTCAAGTATGGCTTGTAATACATCATCTTTATGGATGTTCTGGACGCAATATGTGTTGAGGCTGGTGGGTGGGGTGCGCATATCTTTTGCCCAGCCAGACTTAGGGTCGGACACATTAATGCCCAAGCCGATAACCACAGCTAGCCCATGTTTATCCTGCTGCATTTCAGTGAGAATACCGCACACTTTTTTACCATCAATGAGTAAATCATTGGGCCATTTGATGCGTGTTTGGGCTGCAAACAAGGCTAATGCTTCGTGCGCTGCTACAGCCGAAACCAAAGATAGTTGCGACACCTGTGCTATATCAATTGGCGGGCGTAATAACACACTCATGGCTAGAGCATGGTCAACCGTTTCCCATGTTCTACCTAAGCGCCCTTTGCCATTGCTTTGTTGCTCTGCGACAATGGTTAAACCTTCTTTTGCGCCTTGTGCTGCTTGGCGCAAGACTTCTTTGTTGGTAGAATCTAGGGATTCATAATGTTGGATGTTAAAGTTCATGGTGTTGTGTTCTTCTTGCGGCTACCCCGTCCGCTTTGTGTCCACCCCTTCACAGGTGAAGGGGGATTTCCAGCAGGTGCTTTTAATTCCCCGCTTGTAAGAGGGGTAGGGGCGTAGCGGTCGGGGTGTTGTTCTTCACCACTCATTTTAAATATGTTTTCTTTGTGATGAATGATATTCATGCGTTGTTTAAATCAGCAATAATATCATCCACAAAACACGAGCTAAGTTGTCCGCTTTCCACTTGTTCTGCACTTATTGCCACGGTTTGATGCAGATGATTTAACTTCATTTGTTGCACGGTTTCTTCATTTTTATCCATGAAACTAAGGGCTTCACGAACTTCGCTGACTTTGTTCTGAATCTTGGGCTCAAGTTTAGGGGTTAATGAAATATGCATAATGACTCCTTGAGAAGAAATAAAACAGATCGTGCTACAAAGATTGTCCACCTATGTTTGCAAAGCTGAAACGCGCATGGATAAGTCTAGTACGGGTGCAGAATGTGTGATTGCGCCGACGGCAATGCGGTTGATGCCTGTTTCAGCATAGTTTCGTGCATTATCTAAGGTAATATTACCCGATGCTTCAAGCAGGATGGATGATGGTACAAGTTCGCGCGCTTGTTTGACCACGTCAGGGGTCATGTTATCCAATAAAATAATGTCAGGGCAGGCGTGTACGGCTTCAATGACTTCATCCAATGTTTCACATTCCACTTCAACCCAAGTGGCTGGCGAAAGCTTTTGGCAAGCGGTGATGGCATCGGTGATAGAACCTGCGGCGATGATATGATTTTCTTTGATTAACATACCTGATGCAAGGTCTAAGCGATGGTTTTTGCCGCCACCATCAAGCACAGCTTGTTTTTCCAAGGCTCTTAAGCCTGGTGTGGTTTTTCGGGTGTCCACAATGTCGCAGCCTTTGTCTTGCAGTGCGTCAACAAACAATGATGTGGCAGTGGCAATGCCTGATAAATGTTGCATGAAATTGAGGGCTGTGCGTTCTGCGGATAAAAGCATACGCATATTGCCTGAAAACTCAGCAATCAACGTGCCGACAAGCACGTGATTTCCATCCGTATGATGCCATGTTTGCTGCACAGATTCATCCATAGTTTCAAACACTTGTTTGGCAATGTTGCAACCTGATAGCACACCATTTTGTTTGGCAATGATGCTTGCTTTGCCGAGTTGGTCTTGGCTGATAGTGGCCTTGGCGGTGAGGTCATACCATGCCATGTCTTCAGCCAAGGCAGTGTCGATAAGTGGTTGTAGCAATAAATCAGTCATTTTATATCCTTTAGAGAACGCCCAATGTGAGGCTGATGGCTAGCATGGATAATGGCATATTCCAGCCTTGAGGCACAATGGCTCGAATCATGGATGCGACCAAACCTGCGATAAGTGTTGCCACCATAAACATGTGCATGGGTATGCCATGGTAAAGCTGAAGCGCCCATGCGCAAACCAAACATACGGCAATAAGCAGCAAAAGATGCCCAAGCAATGTTTGGAAAGGGTTACTTTTTAAGCCTAAACGTAGCCCGTAGCCAGTTTTGTCCATGATTTCAGCAGCGCTCCATGCCATAGTGAAGCTTAGCCCTACACCCAAACCAAGCTCTGGTGCTTGTTGAAATAATAATGCGGCAATGATAAAGCTGATGATGAGCATCAGCCAAGGTGTGGGCTGCCTGATTTGTTCAGGAGATGTGTGCCAACAAAGGCGAAGATGTCGGGCAAAAGCATTGTCCTTTTGTAAGGAAAAAAGAAAAGGAAAGGCAAATAAAGCCAAAGATAACAAAGGCATCCAAGTGTTTTCATAGGCAGGCCAAACCAGTACCCAAATGGTTAAAAGCGGCAACATGTATAAACGAATGGTTGATGGGTTGATGCCTCTTCGGGTGATCATCACAGATAGCCAAAAAAACTGGAACAAACCAATGATAAACATTACAGTGAGAAGTGTGTCGCCTTCAGAAACAAACGGAATATCCATGGTCAAACTATTAAAGAATCTTAGAGAATGTCTAACGATTTATTTTAATATTTGTAAAAAAGAAGACATAGACTAAGCTTTCGCTGCTTGGATTTTGAAGGGAGATACGAACTATGGCGCGCATAGCAATTCCTGCTGAAATGGCTGCAAATGAAACCCGTGTTGCAGCAACACCTGAAACGGTGAAGAAATATATCGCATTGGGTTGTGATGTTGTGGTGCAACGTGGCGCTGGTGATGGCGCAAGATTTACGGACGCTGCATTTGAAGAAGCTGGCGCAAGCTTGGCTGATGATTTTGTGGCAACTGTGAAAGGCGCGGATGTGTTGCTTAAAATTCAGCCTTTGAATCAAGATGAAATGAAGATGGTGGCTAAGGGAACTGTGGTTGCGTCTTTACATACACCGTTTAACAACCCATTGCTTGAAGATTATAATACACAAGGTTTAACATCATTCTGCATGGAAATGATTCCGCGCACGTCTCGCGCCCAAAGTATGGATGTGTTGTCATCCCAAGCCAATATTGCAGGTTATAAAGCGGTGTTGTTGGCATTAGAACATTACCAAAAATTTATGCCTATGTTGATGACCGCAGCAGGTACAGTGCAATCCGCCAAAGTGCTTGTCATGGGAGCAGGTGTGGCGGGGTTACAAGCCATTGCTACGGCGCGTCGCTTGGGTGCGATGGTGGAAGCTTTTGATGTGCGCGCGGCTGCCAAAGAACAAGTGGAAAGCTTGGGTGCGAAGTTTGTGGAAGTGCCGCAAGATGAAGATGCCGAAGATGCTGGTGGTTATGCCAAAGAAATGTCGGATGAATACAAGCAAAAACAAGCCGAATTGATTGCTGAACATGCAGCCAAATCAGATATTATTATCACCACAGCCTTGATTCCTGGGCGCGCGGCACCAGTGCTGATTACTGAAGAGACTGTAACCAAGATGAAACAAGGTGCGGTGATTGTGGACATGGCTGTGGAAGCGGGCGGCAACTGCCCATTATCCAAAAAAGATGAAGTGTATACCAAAGACGGTATTACATTTGTGGGTGTGAGTAATATCCCTGCAACCTTGGCAACCGATGCCAGTGCGTTGTATGCCAAGAACATGTTGAATTTTATGGGTTTGATGTTGGATAAAGAGACTGGTGCATTAAATATCGACCGTGAAGATGATATTATTCAAGGCGCGCTATTGTGTATGGATGGTGAATTTCTCAAGCCTGATTTATTGAAAGGGGGCGCATAACATGAGCGCAAATGTTAGTGATATTGCGGCACAAGCTGCGTTAGCTACGGATGTAGCAAGCAATACAGTCGACCCGATTGTGATGTCGTTTACGGTATTTATTTTGGCAATTTTTGTCGGTTATCATGTGGTTTGGAACGTGACACCTGCTTTGCACACACCTTTGATGAGTGTGACCAACGCATTATCAAGCATTGTCATTGTGGGTGCGATTATTGCTTCTGGTCCTGTTGAAATGAACTTGGCAACCGTACTTGGTTTGATTGCTGTGGGTTTGGCTGCGGTGAATATTTTTGGTGGTTTCATGGTGACGCAACGTATGCTCGCTATGTTTAAGAAGCGCGGTTAAGGGGAATATATGTTATCTGCAAACATGACTGAATTGGCATATTTGGTCGCATCAATTTTAGTAATCTTTGCGCTCAAAGGTTTATCTTCGCCTGAAACAGCACGCCGAGGCAATATGTTTGGTATGCTGGGTATGGGTATCGCGGTGTTGGTGACATTACAACTTGATGGCGTACAAAATTACACGTGGATTTTGATTGCGATTTCGATTGGTGCATTGATTGGCGGTATTGCGGCACGAAAAGTGCCGATGACGGGAATGCCCGAAACGGTGGCATTTATGCACGCATTGGTCGGATTGGCAGCAGTATTGATTGCTGTGTCTGCGTTCCTCAACCCTGTGGCTTACGGCATTGCCGATGCCTTGGGTGCAATGCATACGGCAAGTCGGATTGAATTGTTTTTAGGCACATTTATTGGAGCGATTACCTTCACGGCATCGTTGGTAGCATTTGGTAAACTAAAAGGTTTTGTTTCGGGCAACCCAGTCACTTTCTCAGGGCAACATTTGTTGAATTTGATTTTAGGTATCATCATGATTGGTGCAGGTATCGTGTTCTGTGTGAATGAGTCACCCGAAGCGTTTTTGTTGATGTTGGCTGTAGCATTGGTCTTGGGTGTGTTGCTGATTATTCCGATTGGTGGCGCAGATATGCCAGTGATTGTGTCCATGTTGAACTCATATTCAGGTTGGGCCGCGGCAGGTATTGGTTTCACACTGGGCAATAATATGCTGATTGTCGCAGGTGCTTTGGTGGGTTCATCGGGTGCTATTCTTTCGTATATCATGTGCAAAGCGATGAACCGTTCATTATTTAATGTATTGTTGGGTGGTTTTGGCTCTGATACCAGTTCATCATCAGGTGGTGCGGCGAATGTAGGTGAGCGACCTGTGAAATCTGGTGCGGCTGAAGATGCGGCATTTTTACTGACCAATGCACGAAGTGTGGTGATTGTCCCAGGTTATGGTTTGGCTGTGGCAAGAGCGCAACATGCACTCAAAGAGTTGGTTGAAGTGTTGCAAAGTAAAGGTGTGAAAGTGCGTTTTGCCATTCATCCTGTGGCTGGGCGTATGCCAGGACACATGAATGTACTGTTGGCTGAAGCTGATGTGCCTTATGATATTGTGGAAGAAATGGATGTGATTAATCCAGAGTTTTCCGATACGGACGTAGCCTTGGTGATTGGCGCAAATGACGTGGTTAATCCAGCGGCGAAAACGGACACCGCAAGCCCTATTTATGGTATGCCTATTTTGGAAGTGACCAAAGCTGAGCATA
This sequence comes from Mariprofundaceae bacterium, assembly GCA_015663235.1. Lineage (GTDB taxonomy): Bacteria > Pseudomonadota > Zetaproteobacteria > Mariprofundales > Mariprofundaceae > Ghiorsea. The sequence continues at coordinate 1,008 of DQSL01000089.1, read as the reverse complement.
TTTTGGTTGTAAAGCGTTCATTATCAGTGGGTTATGCAGGTTTGGATAATGATTTGTTTTATATGGATAAAACCATGATGATTTTTGATGATGCAAAAAAAGCGTGCGAAGCTATGCTGCACGCCATTGAATAATAAAAGTTGGAGATAATATGAAAACATTAAAAGTATTAATGATTGCATGTGGGTTACTGTTTGTGCCTATGCAGCAAGCCAGTGCTGGCGACTATGAAGTGCAAAATGTTATGGATGATGCCATGTATGGTGCAGGTGTTGGCGCATTGGTGGGCTTGGGTTTAATGCTGTTGACCGATAAACCAACAGACAATTGGAACTATGTTTCTCGTGGTTTGGGTGTTGGTATTATTGCAGGTGCTGCGTATGGCATGTATCGCTCTAAGGGTGCATTCGCGCAAATTGAAGACGGTCAAATTAACCTTGGTATGCCTTCACCAGAAATTGCGTTTAGAGACACGCCATCGGGCTTGGATATGATTGTGACAACGAACTTGATTGGTGGTCGCTTCTAAATTAGAAAGTCAGAGACTGGTTCATTTAAAGGCATCTTTTGAGATGCCTTTTTCATGCTTACTTCAATGTTTTAAGGTATTCAATGATAGCTGCGCGGTTAGCATCATCTTGCATCATAGGTAGGGTTGGCATGGCTAAGCCAAACGCATTGCTATCAATAAGGTCACGTGCTGCAACATTGGTTTTGGCAAAGCTTTCGGGGTTCTTTATCCATTGATTTAACCAAGCTTCATCATGTCGCTCTAAAACACTTTGTAAGCCTGGTGCGCCAATAACACTTTCGTCGTAAGTGATTGTATGGCAATGTTTACAAAGACCATTGAAAAGTAATTCCCCAGCTTTGACTTGTGCTTCTAAGGAAGGTTCATTTTCTTCAGCAATAGACACGGATACCATAAAAAAGCATACAGCAAGCGTAATACATAAATGATAAGAGCCATGTTTTTTCAGCATTTCTTTAACCTTCGTTGGATAGTAA
>DQSL01000021.1 GCA_015663235.1 Mariprofundaceae bacterium | reverse complement strand
AGTGCCTGCGTACCAGCCATCACCCATACGTTGCTGAGCAGGAAGCACTTCCACAAACTCACCAAATTGCCCAGACATAAAGCTCCATCCGCGTTGCAAATGGCGCTGCAATGAGTGTGATTTGTATTGGGTAATCACGGAAATACGGCGAATACCTGAGTTGATGCAGTTGGACATGGGGAAATCAATAATACGAAATTTGCCACCAAAAGGTACGGCAGGTTTTGCCCGCCATTCGGTTAATGCTTTAAGCCTTGAGCCACGTCCGCCCGCTAAAACCAAAGCCACGGTATTGGCGGTAAGCTTACTAATATTACGTTCTACTGTTGCAGGCTGTTGTTCTGACATCTGATATTGCTCCCGAGAAATCATTAATATTTTTTAATAAAGCGCAACGAACCTTAGCAGCTTCTATATGCTTTCGCTATCAAGGATATACATGCCAAGGTTTCGCTTGCCTCACTGTTGGTCTAGTGTGTCCGCAGAAAAAGGAGATTATCAATGCCTGAAACGTCTATCAAAGCCCAAGTTATTTCAACCCAGCCAATCGCAGGACAACGCCCAGGCACTTCGGGTTTGCGTGCCAAGGTGAAGGTATTTCAACAACCCAACTACCTTGAAAACTTTGTACAAGCTGTGTTTGATTCGATTGGCGACATTTCTGGACAGACATTGGTGCTAGGTGGTGATGGCAGATATTACAACCGCGAAGCCATTCAAATCATTATCAAAATGGCTGCTGCCAATGGTTTTAGTAAAGTTTTGGTGGGGCAAGCTGGCATTTTATCCACACCCGCAGCATCGTGTGTAATTCGTAAATTTAAAGCGCACGGTGGTTTGATTTTATCAGCAAGCCACAACCCTGCGGGCCCTGATGAAGACTTTGGTATTAAGTATAATGTCGGCAACGGTGGCCCTGCGCCTGAGCAAGTCACCGAGGCCATGTTTAAGCGCACATCTGAAATCACCTCGTATAAAATTATCGAAGCAGATGATGTTAATCTTAATGAAATAGGGCAGTTTAGCATGGGTGATATGCAAGTGCAGGTTATTGATGCGGTGGAAGATTATGCAGCACTGATGCAAGATATTTTTGATTTTGATGCCATTCGTGGTTTGTTAGACCAAGACTTCTCATTTACATTCGATGCCATGCACGCCGTAACGGGGCCTTATGCCAAGGTCATTTTGGAAGATATGTTGGGTGCGCCCCAAGGCACAGTGATGAATGGCGAACCCAAAGATGATTTTGGCGGCGGACATCCTGACCCGAATTTGACCTATGCGCATGAGTTGGTGGATATATTGTATGGCGAAAATGCGCCTGATTTTGGTGCGGCATCCGATGGAGATGGCGACCGCAACATGATTTTAGGTAATCATTTTTTTGTTACGCCCAGCGATTCCTTGGCTGTGATGGCAGCCAATGCGACTTTAGTGCCTGCTTACAGAGATGGCATTGCAGGTGTGGCGCGTTCTATGCCGACTTCGGGAGCTGCGGATAGAGTGGCAGAAGCTTTGGGCATTGATTGTTATGAAACACCCACAGGCTGGAAGTTTTTTGGCAACTTGATGGATGCAGGTAAAGTCACCCTTTGCGGTGAGGAATCCTTTGGCACAGGCTCAGACCATGTGCGCGAAAAAGATGGTTTATGGGCTGTTCTTTTTTGGTTAAACATCTTGGCGGTGCGTCAAGAATCGGTGGAAGGTATATTGGCTGATCACTGGGTTAAATTTGGACGAAACTTCTACTCGCGCCACGATTATGAAGCCGTAGATTCAGCAGCGGCAACGCAAGTATTACAAAATGTACGTGATCAATTTGAAAGTTTGGTTGGGCAAGCATTAGCTGGGCGTGTGGTGAAGCTGTGTGATGATTTTGCCTACACTGATCCCATTGATGGCAGCGTCAGCACCAATCAAGGTGTGCGTATCTTATTTGAAGATGGTTCGCGCATTATTTTCAGGCTTTCAGGCACAGGTACATCGGGCGCAACGATTCGTATTTATTTGGAATCGTATGAAAAAGATACAACCAACCACGGTTTGGATGCCCAAGTTGCCTTGTCAGATATGATTAAGGCAGCGAATGACGTTTCTAAGCTGCCAGAGCTTACAGGGCGCGATAAACCAACCGTGATCACCTAATCGTAAGCTTTTTATAACGCATATCCAAATGTACTCCAAGGGGTTTAAGTCATGACAACACCAATTTTATCACCAGCAGCATGGGCAATTGTTGAAGCCCGAAGCCACGACCCATTTGCTTGGCTGGGTATACATGAACACCCCAAAGGTGGAGTAGTGATTCGTGCGTTGAAAACCCAAGCTGAGAAGATGTGGTTGCTGCCTAAGGGTGGTCGCGCCCAAGTGATGACGCGCATTGAAGGCACGGATGTGTTTGAGAAGCACTGGAAAGGTGGAAGTTTTGAAAAAGCTTATACCCTGCGCATTGAAAATCATGATGGGCATGTGTGGGAGCAAGAGGATGTATATCGCTTTGCACCCATGTTGGGCGACATGGATTTGCATCTGATTGGTGAAGGTAATCACTATGAAAAATACCGCATCATGGGTGCGCATGTAAGAACATTGGATGGTGTTGACGGTGTTGGTTTTGCCGTGTGGGCACCTGCTGCTGACCGCGTGAGTGTGGTGGGCAATTTTAACCATTGGGATGGGCGCGAACATCAAATGCGGGTGCGAGGTTCATCGGGTATTTGGGAGATATTTATTCCTGAATTGTGCGAAGGTGAGACATACAAGTTTGAAATTCGCGCTAAAAATGGCGATGTGTTTGAAAAGACCGACCCGTATGCTCAACAAATGGAGCTTAGACCAGCAACTGCCTCCGTGGTGCATAATCCCAAACATTACACATGGAAAGATGCTGATTGGGTGAAAAACCGCCCTGTCACCCAAGCCTTAGATAAACCCATGAGTATTTATGAACTACACCCTGGCTCATGGCGCAGAGAAAACGACACTTACATGAATTACAAGGATTTGGCGCATCAAGTTGTCGAATATTGTACATGGATGGGTTATACACATATCGAATTGATGCCGATGACAGAATTCCCGTATGATGGTTCATGGGGTTATCAAACGGTGGGTTATTTTGCGCCGACAAGTCGCTTTGGTTCGCCTGATGAATTTCGTTATTTCGTGGACTATTGTCATCAGCACAACCTCGGCGTATTCCTTGACTGGGTGCCTGCCCATTTCCCCAAAGATGCACATGGTCTTGCTCGATTTGATGGCACACCCTTGTATGAACATGAAGACCCGCGCCTTGGCGAACACAAAGATTGGGGCACATATATCTTCAATTTCGGGCGCAATGAAGTGCGCAACTTCTTGATTGCATCGGCATTGTTTTGGTTGGATGAATATCATATTGATGGTTTAAGAGTGGATGCTGTGGCATCGATGTTGTATTTGGATTATTCGCGTGAAGATGGTGAGTGGGTTCCCAATAAACATGGGGGCAGAGAAAACCTTGAAGCCATTGAATTTTTAAAACAATTTAACTGCCTTGTGCATGAGCGATTTCCCGGTGCGGTGACCATGGCAGAAGAATCCACATCATTTCCTATGGTTTCGCGCCCCACCTATTTGGGGGGTTTGGGATTCACCATGAAATGGAATATGGGTTGGATGAATGACTCGCTTTCTTATTTTGAAGAAGACCCCATCAATCGCTCCTACCATCATCATGCGCTGACATTTTCTATGGTTTATGCGTTCACAGAAAACTTTATTCTGCCCTTCTCACACGATGAAGTGGTGCATGGTAAAGGTTCTATGCCACAAAAAATGCCGGGTGATGATTGGCAGAAATTTGCCAACCAACGGCTGTTGTATGCGTATATGTATGCTCATCCGGGCAAAAAACTACAATTTATGGGTTTAGAGTTCGGGCAATGGCAAGAATGGAACTTTGATGCCTCGCTTTCTTGGGAACAATCCAATTTTATGCCACATCGCGGCTTGCAACTGATGATGCGCGACCTCAATCATTTGTATAAAGATGAACCTGCGTTGCATGAGATTGATTTTGATGCTGCGGGTTTTGATTGGATTGATTGCAATGATGCCGAACAATCGGTGTTAAGTTTTATGCGTAAAGATAAACAAAGCAATGCTGTGATTGTGGTGTTGAACTTAACACCCGTGCCGCGTGAAAATTATCGTTTGGGTGTGCCGCAAGCAGGGTTTTATAAAGAAATCATGAATACCGATGCAGAAGCTTATGGCGGCTCAAATCTTGGCAATGGCGGCGGCATTGAAGCCGATAATCAAGCTTGGATGAATCAACCGCATTCCATTGCCATGACTTTACCACCATTATCTTGTGTGATGTTTAAACTAAACGGATAAGAGGTTAGAAGATAAGTTAGGCAGAATTACTAAAGAGCCAGTTGTTTTTATTCCCCTCTGGCTAGAGGGGTGGCACGCAGTGACGGGGGTGTTGTGGATTCCTGGCTTCCCCCAGGGGATACTCTCTTGCTTTGCAATTCACCTAATCACGGGAATGACGGGCTAGAAGCTTTGTCATTTCGACCAAAGCGTTAGCGAAGTGGCGAAACCTCGGTGTGCGCAACTTACCAAGCAGCCTTATCCACCACCCACGTTGCATTTTCAATAAAAGTAATCGGTAAATCAGTACCCTTATTTATATCTTGAAGCACATCCTTTTTGGATGCGCCTGTTGCCAAAATAAAACATTGGTTGTGGTTATTTAAAGCTTTAAAACCCATGCTTACCCGTTCGGATGGGGGTTTGGGGGAATCAAACTCGGCAACTGCTAAACTGTTGCTATTTAAGGTGTCGTGGTTGGGAAAGAGGCTTGCGGTATGCCCATCTTCACCCATCCCAAGCATCACCAAATCAAAGCTATCAATACCTTCAATCTCTTGAGCATAAGCTTCTGCTGCAGCTTGTGTACCATGTGTGAAATCAACGCTATGAATATTCTCTTGAGGAATCGCGACATGGTCTAACAAGGCTTTGTTTGCCATGGTTTCATTTCTATCGGCATGACCAAGTTCAAGCGCACGTTCATCACCAAACCAAATATGCACCTTTGACCAATCCATATCCGCATCACGCAATAAACGGTAGCACAGTTCAGGTGTACCACCACCTGCCAATACCCAATGAAACACACCGTGTTCAGCAATCGCCTTAGCACAAGCTTGAATAACTTCATCCGCCACAAATCGTGCGGCTTCTCCACCTGTGGCGAAGTGTTTTAAAGTATCGGCATCAAAAGCCATGTTATTTCTTTGCTGGCTTAATTTTGTGCCCACCAAAACCCGCACGTTGCGCATTCACAATTTTACCCGCATACGCATCTTTTTGACGGCTTCTAAAGCGCATTTGTAATGCCAAGGTAAGCACGGGCGCAGGAATACCCAAATCAATGGATTCGTTGACTGTCCAACGTCCTTCACCTGAATCATCCATCCAATCGGATAATGAAGACAGCTCCACATCTTGGTCAAGTGCATCACCTGTCAAATCCAACAACCATGAGCTGACCACAGACCCATGCTGCCAAACCCTTGAAATCTGCGCCATATCCAAATCAAATTCTTCTTTGGCTTTCATGATGTCATAACCTTCAGCAAAGGCTTGCATCATGCCGTATTCAATACCGTT
>DQSL01000103.1 GCA_015663235.1 Mariprofundaceae bacterium | reverse complement strand
TGATTAAACAACTTGCACTGACAACCTTATTTGAAGGTGTCACTGCCCAATGCCGCGAATGGGTTGCAACCCGAATGCAGTCTAAAGTTATCAAGCCAGGGCAAGTGCTCATTAAACAAGGGGAAAAGACACTAGATATGTATTTGGTGCGCCGTGGAAAGCTTGCCGTTACTATAAGTGTTGGTGGTGAAGCTCGGTTACTCAAAACCATTGAAACCGGTGGCATTGTTGGCGAAACAGCAATCGTTGCCAACCAACAACGCACTGCCACAGTGTATGCATACACTGATTGTATATTAATGAAGCTGAATGCCGAAAACTACAAAGCTTTTTATGCAAGCAGCAAACCCATACAAAACATTCTCGAAAAACTTAAAAAACGACACCTATCTGAAACATTTGATTTGATGAAAAACAACAAAAGCGTGGAAGGTGATGAGACTTGCAAAATTCTACTTAAGAATATTTGGAGTCATCACTGACAGCATCAAGCTTGTAGGTATAACAAATACAAATAACCAATATACCCTGAAAGAAGTACACCGCCTTCCAAACGGGTGATTCGACCTACCCCTCTAAAGCCATACGCCACCAAAAATAATGCCGCAGTAAAAATAAACATGATGGGGATATCTCGCATTAATGTTTGCATATCAAAGCTTCCTGGCGCAAACAATGCGGGCATAGCCAATACCGCTAAAATATTAAACATATTCGAGCCAATCACATTACCAATTGCAAGCTCTGCCTCGTTTTTGAGTACGCTAACAATGGATGCTACAAGCTCTGGTAAACTCGTGCCGATGGCAACAATGGTTAAACCAATCACCAAATCACTCACACCAAGCAATGTCGCCACTTCAACAGCACCAAACACCACCAGCTTAGAACTCGCCAACAACACAATCAGACCAATAATAAACCACAGCACTGAAGCTTTCATGCCTGTATTTTCAGGAATCACACCTTCAAACTCTGCTTCAAGCGCAGCATCGCGTTCTTTTAAACCCAAACGCAATAACCACAACACCAATAATATCAAACCAACCAGCAGCACAACCCCATCAACCAGTGATAAATCACCATCCAACATCAATACCAATGCTAAAACCATGATGAACAACAGCATAGGGAGCTCACGCTTGAATACCTTGGATTGCACAGCAAGCGGGGCAATCAAAGCAGTTATCCCCAATACCAAACCAATATTGGCAATGTTTGAACCAATGGCATTGCCGATGCCTAAATCATTATTCCCTTCCAATGCTGCCAACAGTGCCACCAGCATCTCAGGCAGTGATGTACATAAACTGACAATAGTTAAACCAATAATAATCGGTGGCACTTGAAAGTTTTTGGCGATGCCTGAAGCGCCCATAACAAATTTGTCTGCGCTCCACACCAACAAGGTCATCCCAATAACAATCGCAATACTGGCAAACAACATCAAACTACCTCTCATCTTCAATTGCACGAAATTCTAACCAACTCTGCATGGAATGCGACATTCATCATAACAAGCCACTTGAATGATTGTCTATCATGCTGCATCCTTGCCATTCGCTAACTTGGGAGGGTTTTTACCTATGGATTCGAACACACTTTATACAGCACGACGCAATATGGTTGAGTCACAACTCCGCTGCTGCAAGGTTTTAAACCCAAATATTATTGAACTGCTCATGGACTCTCCCCGTGAAAAGTATCTGCCTGAACATGTGCGCAGCCTTGCATACATGGAAGGTTCAGTGCCTCTTCCACAGAAGCAGGAAATGCTAACCCCATTACAAGAAGCACAAATCATCCAAGCTGTGAATCTCAAAGGCACAGAAAAAGTGTTAGAAATTGGCACGGGATCTGGATACCTGACTTCTTTACTCGCTTTATTGGGTAATGAGGTGATTAGCTGCGAAATTCATGAAGAACTTGCCGCACTTGCCCGCCAAAATTTGGCAAATAATGGCATAGATAATGCCAAGGTTGTGCATGTAAATGCCATGAACCAAGCCGAGCTAACGGCATCAAGTATTGGCAAAGATTTTGATGTGATTGTTATCGGGGCAGCAGTTGCACGCATTCCAGCACACATCCAAAGCTTGCTGGCTAGCCAAGGGCAAATCATTGCTTTTGTGGGCGACGACGATATTGTAACCTTAGAGCATCACGTGATTGATGCTTCAACCATCACCAGCAAAGGCATCACGGAAACGCGTTTATTGGCTATGGAAGGCATCATTAAAACTCGCGAATTTGTATTTTAACCTTTCCTTCAATAAAGATTACTCGCTGCCTTTTGTTGCAGGCGCGCGCATAGGTCGCCAAATACCTTCTTTGTAGTAATTGGGGATACGCACAGCAAAGCGATTGTAACGCCCTTGCAAAGCTTCATAATGACACGCTTCACAACGCGCCACTGATTTCACATCAGGATTGCTTGCAATCATTTGAGGTCGCACGACATCATGAAGCAAAGTAAAATACTTGGTTTCACTGATACGCAATGGGGTTTTATCATCTTGCAATAAAGCCAACATGGGTTGCGCATAAATATTTTCAACTTTATCCGCAGCATTTCGCTGCAAATATTCAGAAACATCGACGCGAACTTCATCACTCACTTCTGCATTATCACCAAAATGGTCACTCAAACCAGACATCAAAACTTGCCAGGAGCGCGCTGGCAACATGCTGGGCGCATAAAGCATATGGCATGACGCACATGCCTTATCATAAGCAAGGTTTTGCTCTTTGGGCAACACATGCAGCTTTTCAATCATGCCTTTCATCCATGTTTGCTCACCCGGGTCTTGCCAAATGGTTCGTGTTGCCGCCAAAATACCAAACACCACTATGCCAATCATCACTGCCCAAAACACTTTCTTATTCATTATTCAATCCTTTTTTATCTTACTACAACACCGACAATACATACACCGCAGCATTTGCGCCCATATGCAAAACAATCGCCACCCACAGTGAGCGACTCCATTCATATGCCAATGCGAAAATGATACCACCTATCAACTGAGGAGATAGTAATAAACCATGATGCACCAGTGAAAAGAAGGCTGCACTCACCAGCACCGAAATCCACACACCCCATCGCTCGCGCAACATGCGATACAACAAACCACGAAAGATAATCTCTTCCACAATCGGCGCAAGCACCGCCATCAACAGCAAACCCAACAAGCCATACAACCACGATGGTAGTTGCACATAAGCAAACAATGGTGGATGTACCACATACAATGCCGCAACAACCAATAAACACAAAACAGACACTTTGATAAACACCAACAGTGCCACTTGATTGGGCTTGCCTAAACCCAAAGATTCAAGCACCTGATACTTCCAAATCAGCCAAACAAACCCCGCCAACTCAGCAAGGCGCAAACATACAACCACTGTTTGTTGGGCAATTGAGAAACCCTGACCATAGGTTAATAGTGTTGCTGTGATAAGCTCCAAACCAATATACAACAACAAACCAAAGAACAAAAATTTGGCTGGTAATTCTGCAAAAGGTTTTGTTGGAAACATGCTTGGTATAAAAAGTTAACTGTCTGTTTCGGGCGCAACAATATTCGCAGTCGCAATCAATGCGCCCAAAGCACCAACCACTGCCCCACCAAAAATTAGGGGTAAAAGTAATACCCAACCACTCAAATCAACACTCAAATTACTTTGCCAATCGGCTGTGAACCAAATCAACGGCCACATCAAAATCCATGCGGCAAAACCAGCACCAGCACCAAGAAGCAAACCTTCCAAGACAAAAGGTAGGCGTACAAACCATTCTTTAGCACCCATCAACCGCATCAAATGCACTTCCTCAGCCCTTGCTAATAAAATCATGCGCAATGTATTCGACACAATCAATGCCATCGCCATAGCAAGGATGATGGTTGCAAACCAAGCAAGGCTTTGAATTGAACCCAGCACATCCCCAGCTTCTACAAGCTGCAATTCATCTTCATTGATTTCCGCAGATTGCGCCGCCGCAACATCACGAATTTCATCCAATACTGTAACACCGCGCGGCTCTTGCAATGTCACTTCAACGCTTGCTGGCAGATGTTTACTAAAGCTTGCCGCATCCAAATCTTCGCCACCCAACCACTTCTCCATCCACGCTTGTGTTTCCCCATCCGACACCAGCCGCACATCTTCTATGCCATCAATATCACGCAAGTTCGCTTGCAAAGATGCAAGTGATTCCTGCTGGTTTTTATCCACATACACATGCACTTTAATTTCATCCTGCCACGAACCAACCCACTGCTCACCGCCTTGCAGTGCGAGCCAAATAATGGCAACCGACCACAATGCCACCGCAACAATGGCAAGGGCTAACACCTGATGCACACCAAAAGGTGGGAGCTGCCAACCGCCAGGCAAGCGCATAGATGATTTATGTTCTGTAAATTTTTTGGATGGTGCGCGACTAGACTTTTTCATGTTGTTGTCCTGTCACCAAAGCGCCTTGGCGCAATTGCACCACAAGCCCAGGATGGGATGTTAGAAGATGCAAATCATGAGTTGCCATAATAATGGTTGTACCTAATTTATTCAGCGCCATCAATAAATCCAACACATGTCTTGCTGTATCATCATCCAGATTACCTGTGGGTTCATCGGCTAAAATCAAAGACGGATTAGAAAGCATGGCCCGCGCAATCGCCACGCGCTGCTGCTCGCCCCCAGACAATGTTTCAGGATACGACCACAACCTGTCTTCCAAACCTACAAAGGATAACACTTTTTTCACACGCGGCAGCAATCGCTCTGCATCCCAGCCTTGCACCCGCAATGGCAACGCAACATTCTCAAAAATTGTGCGCGAATTAAGTAGCCTATTGCCTTGAAAGATAATGCCTGTGCGCTGTCTTAATTCTCGAATTTGATGTTCACTGGCATCGCGCACCTTTGTGCCCTGCACTTCCAACTGCCCTGATGTTGGGCGAATACCACCATACATCATCTTCATCAAAGTGGACTTACCCGCCCCACTTTCACCTATCAAATACACAAAACTACCTTGCGGAATATCCATGTTAATGCCCGACAAAGCCACCTTGCCCGTCTTATATCGCATCATCAAGTTACTCATGTGAATCATTGTTTGCTCATCGCTCATGGGCTAAGGGTAGCCATAGTCTTGCACGCTGTCAGTAGGCAAGCTGCTTAATCTTTGTCAGACTTGGCACATGCGTGTGATTTGCCCTGAATGTTTTGCTTCCTACCAAATAGAAGCCGTAGTTAAAAACGCGGTGTTGGTGTGCCATAAGTGCGACACCGAGTTTGATGGCTTTGGTAATAAAGTGGTGGCTGGTGATGCCACATCACAATTGTTTCAAGCCCAAGAAGAACACGCGCCCACCTATGGCATCAAAGACCTTGCCCAATCAGGAATGCAAAAGAAGAAACAACATGCTTGGCTTTGGATGAGTCTTATTTTATTGATTCTCACTACGGCAGGCATCGCCAATCATTGGCATTTATGGTCACATCATGGCGTGTTTCGCGGCTATTTCTTGCAAGTGCAACAAGGTAGCCCTGTGTTGGATAGTGATTGGCAAGTAACACCTGATTCCGTCCACAGCCAATGGCTAAAGCGTGATGATGGCAGCCTTGCTTTGGTGGTTGAAGGCGAAGTGCGTAATCTTTTGAGCATTCCGCTGCCTCCGCCTGAAGTCAAAGTCACATTCATCACCCAAACAGGGCAAAATGATGAAATCATCCAGCCCATCACAGAACCTGCAAGTTTGGCTGTGCTCAAAGCATCACCATTTGTTTCGCCAGCGGTAGACAAAACATCCGTCTTTCCGTTGGGTTCACGCGGATTCATACTTGTTTTAGAAGATGTACCACTATCCACACAAAACATCGAACTTCATGCGCTAGCTGTGCAACGCAAAGGTCAGTCTAAACTTTAGCCAGCAACATACCCAACCACGCCATAGTGATACACAAGACCACAGTGCCAATGATATGTGCCAAGCTGGTGACCACCGATCCTTGTTCCATCAAACGAATCGTTTCCACAGAAAAGGTGGAAAATGTGGTGAATGAACCCAAAAAGCCTACTGTCAGCATCAAACGCATCGCATCACTCAAATGTGTTTTATCCAAAAACCAAATCACCAAAAATCCCAAGACAAAACTACCCACAGCATTCACAAACAAGGTTGCCCACGGATAACCCGTGCCAAACCAACGCTGCATCAAAAGCACCACCCACCAACGGCAAACTGCCCCTGCTGATGCGCCCACTGCAATCGCTGCCACTTGTTTTATCATCTATTTGTTCCTCGCTTCTCATCGCGCCTAGCCTGCAACCAAGCTTTGCGCTCTGCCAATGTTTTCTCAAAACCTCGCTGCACAGGCTCAAACAACACTGCCTCATCCATAGCATCAGGAAAATGCTTTTGGCTGACCACGGCATCGGCTTCATTGTGTGCATATTGATAACCATCACCATGCCCAATTTGTTTCATCAGTTTGGTCGGTGCATTTTTGAGATGACTTGGCACATCCAAATGTTGGGTTTCTTTGGCTAATCTTCGCGCCGCATTTTCCGCCATGTATGCCGCATTACTTTTGGGTGCGAGCGCCAAATAAATCGTCACTTCAAACAACCCCTGCTCACCTTCTGGCGAACCCAAAATTTCAAACATACGTTGTGCATCCAGTGCTAAGGTCAAAGCTTTGGGGTCAGCCAAACCAATATCTTCAGTTGCCATACGAATCAAGCGCCGTGACAAATACAACGGTTCTTCCCCGCCTTCCAACATACGCGCCAACCAATACACCGCTGCATCTGCATCCGAGCTGCGAATAGACTTATGCAAAGCTGAAACCAGGTCGTAATGACTATCGCCATCACGGTCATACTTGGCTTGTTTGCGCTGCCATTGTTGCTCAACCTCAACCAAGTCCCAATGTTTATCTTGGTCTGCATCATAAATTGCTTCCAAAGCATTGAGGGCATACCGCGCATCACCATCAGCAGCCTTCGCCAACCACAACAGTGCATCATCTTGCAAGCCAAATGTAGGTGATTGTTCAGTTAAGACAGTCACGCCACGCTTTAAAATTTGTACCACCGCATCAGTACTTAATGCTTGCAACACAATCACACGACAGCGCGATAGTAATGCGTTGTTTAAGGTAAATGATGGGTTTTCGGTGGTCGCGCCCACCAATAACAATGTGCCATCTTCTAAATACGGAAGCAATACATCTTGCTGGGCTTTGTTAAAACGATGGATTTCATCCAAAAATAATAAGTGCGTTCGCCCTGTTTGCTTGGCTTGCACCACCACATCTTGTACTTCTTTTTTGCCTGCTGAAACTGCTGATAGTTGGGCAAAGGGTATATTGGCATGTTCTGCCATGATTTTTGCCAATGTTGTTTTGCCAACACCTGGCGGCCCCCAAAAGATGCAGGACATCGCTCTGCCTTCGCCAATACTTTGCGCAAACCAGCCCGTTTTTTCTGTGCAATCAAACTGCCCTTGCACTTCTTCTAAGCTGGTGGGGCGCAAGCGATGGGCAAGCGGAATTTGCATATCCGAAAGTTGCAAACCCGGCAGTGCCATATTCATTTGTTTAAAACTTTTTACTCAATGAAAACATAAAGTTATATCGCTCGTCACTGTATTTCCCTGCATAAACACCCGTGGTATCCAAATCATTATACCAAGCGCCTGTCCACGTGACATCCAAGTGCATAGTAGACATCATACCACCAAAACCAAGTGATATTTTGTGCCCTGTTAAATCAGCTAGCAATGGTTGAAAACCCACTGCCTGATTTGCACCCTGCTCATAGGCATAACCAAACCTGAGTTGCGTATCATGTCGCCAAAACCATGTTGCACCCAATCGCACATCCGTGGTATCACGCAAGTTTGCTACATTGGTTTGTGAGTTTACACCATTGTTGGACACATTCAGACTGGTGAGCGATGACCATGTGCTACGTTTTACATCCAATTCCACCAACATTTCATCATCCATCAAGTTGTGTGCAATACCAATATTCAATTCATCAGGTAAACGCATGGCTGCCACATCACCAGCATTGTTGCTTGCCGAAAGGTTGCCCCCTTGGCGGTAGTGCACACCCAGCGTCCAAAATGGCATAAATTGCCAGCGTAAACCTGCATGAGCCCCAACATCACTCCAATCTGAGCCTGAAAACACAGCACCCGAAGAGTTTAAACGTAAGCTAGTATCGTATATATCCAACCCAGCCGAAACACCCAATGTGTTGTTAACCCGCCAAAAAGTATCCAGTGCATAACGGCGAACTTCCAAATCCATAAAACCCAATGTCGGGAATGCTGTTGACCAATTCGAGCGTGATGCATAAGGCGTTGAAATACTACCCGCCACACCCAAACTTCCGCCACGCGGTAACCACGAAACAGCAAAAGCATCTTCAATTTTAGGCTTGGTATCCCCGTCATATCCCACGCCAGCAATATCAACTTTGGTAGTGCGGTAGCGGGTTTGATTGACAAACATCGCTTGCACACCTTCGTGCCATGCCAATGCTGAGGGATTGTAAAAGGCATCGGTTAAATGCCCAGAACCCGCCACCACTGCATTGGCAACGCCTGCTGCGGTGGGTGTTAAATCATCGTTGGCAAAGGTAGCCGCATAGCTGGTTGAAGTCATGTAACTTCCAGCAATCAACAGGGTAAGCAATCCTTTTTTCAGGGTTTTTCTCAATAAAAGTAACACGCTAAAAAGCTCCAATCACATCTACACCTTCAGGTGCAGTAAATTCAAATATATCTTGGTTGGGTTTGCTGGTATCTATATCCAACAAGTGCAATCGGTTGGTATTGGCAAGCACATCTCGGCTCTCAATCCAAAGAAGCGCACCATCTTCAACACCCAACCAAATCTCAACAGCCTTCTCAGCTTTACCCAATTGAACATGCCAAACATCCGCACCTTCTTCTTGCACATTGCCCAATACTTCCACATCCGAAAGCCCTACTCTGCCATCCAAAAGCTGCATCACCACAGGGTCAATCTCACCCAAATCTTGCAACTTTTGCGCTTGCAACAAATCAGGTTCATACAACCAAATACCATCACCATTGCTCACATACAATTGTTCATAAGGTTTGATATACCGCCAAAGAAACTTGCCTGGTCTAAGCACAGCCAACTCCCCTGTGTACACGCGTTGCCCACCTTCGGCATAACTTAGCACCTGCTTAAAGGGTGTGGAAAAACCTTGTAGCCCAGCCATATCAATCAAAGCTTTGCCCAAGCTGGAACTTGGGGCGACAGCCGAAGCATGTGCCACAGAAGTTGCTAAAGGTGTGGCAGCAGATGTTATGACCAGTGCCAGTAATAATAATAATGGAAATATATATAATTTAATCAATGTGACCTGCATCCTCTGCCGAACGCGACAATACTTGGCGTACACCACCAGCACCGGGTGGCGATACCAAGCCATCACGCTCCATTTGTTCTACAATGCGACTGGCTCGGTTGTAACCAATGCGCAAATACCGCTGCACCATAGATACCGAACACTTCCCTTTTTCAGCAATCAAGTCTGCAGCTTCATTGTACTTTTCATCTTTTTCATCGCCTAGGTCTTCGTTACTCGAAGCATCACTTTCCAATGATGTGGTAAACACTTCCATATGGTATTCAGGTTCGCCTTGTTTCTTCAAATGTTCAACAACACCCATAACTTCTTGGTCGTCTACAAATGCACCGTGTACGCGCTGGACATCTCTGCCTAAATTGGAAAACAATGCATCACCATGCCCAAGCAATTGCTCTGCGCCCATTTGGTCTAGGATGGTGCGCGAATCAATTTTTGATGACACTTGAAATGCCAAACGACTGGGCAAGTTGGCTTTAATCAACCCTGTAATCACATCCACACTTGGGCGCTGCGTTGCCAAAATAAGGTGCAAACCTGCTGCCCTTGCTTTTTGTGCCAAACGACAAATAGACTGCTCTACTTCTTTGCCTGCGACCATCATCAGGTCGGCAAGTTCATCAATCAAAATCACGATAAAGGGCATGTGTTCTGCCATTTCACCTTCAATGCCATCTTTTTTGTTTTTCGCCGCAGCTTTGTTAAAGCTGGCAATATTACGCACCCGCGTTTCCGACATCAAACGATACCTACGCTCCATTTCATACACTGCCCATGCCAAAGCCTTGGCAGCTTTATTCGGGTTGGTCACCACAGGCACAAGCAAATGTGGAATATCATCATACATGGATAGTTCGAGCATTTTGGGGTCAACCATAATGAGGCGCAAATCTTTGGGTTCGTATTTCATCAGTAAGGAACAAATCATGGTGTTCACCGACACCGATTTACCCGAACCGGTGGTTCCTGCAACCAATAAATGTGGCATTTTTGCCAAGTCTGCCACCACAGGTTGCCCTGCAATATCCACACCCAATGCCATAGGCAGCAAATGTTTTTTATCTGCAAATTCTCGGCTCGCCAATACTTGACGCATAAACACCATTTCGCGTTCTTCATTGGGCAATTCAATACCAATGGCATTTTTACCAGGAATATTACCTGCCACACGAATACTTGGTGCAGCCATGGATCGCGCTAAATCATCTTGCAAGGCGACTACTTTCGAGACTTTTGTGCCTGCTGCCAACTCAAATTCAAATTGAATCACCACAGGCCCTGGTTTCACTGCTTCAACTTTGCCTTCAACGCGGTAGTCCAAAAGTTTTTTCTCTAACATACGCGACATGGCTTGCAGCGTATCATCGTCATAGGTTTTCATTTCACCAAGATGTTCTTTGAAAATCTTCAGTGGTGGAAGCTCAAACTCACCATCTGGCTTACCCAAATCCAATGATGGTTGGTGCTGCTCAATTTGCACCCGCTCTGCAATTTCCACCTTCTCAGGCTGAATGATTTTAGGCTCAGACTTTTGAATATGAATTGGGCGTTTTTTCTTTTCTTCAACACGCGCTTCTCTTGCTTCAACACGCACTTGTTTTTCTTTAACTTTGCTTGTCACTTTAGCTTTAAGTGATTGCAACAAAGCCAAGCCTTGCATCACCAGCCACAACAAACCTTGCCCTACCCGTTTGACCAACATAATCAACGAAATATGTGAAGCCACCACAAAACTACTCAGTAACATGGTGATTAGTATCAGGTCCCGCCCAACAGTGTATAAGGTACTTGTTAAGCTTTGGGCAAACATATAACCCAATGCACCACCTGCACCTGCTGGCACAGTCGTGTCGCCCCAGTGCGAAGCCAATAGTGATGACACTGCCAGCATGAATGGCAGCCAAAACAAAGCCGTCCAATCACCAAAATAAGGGTGTTTATCAAATGCAATGCGGTATGCCATAAGCGTGCCTAAAGCCACCAATAACCAAGCACCAAAACCAAACAACTGCATGAAAATATCTGAAACATGTGCGCCCACAATGCCCATCATATTTTCAGGCATTATGTTGGTCACATTGTTGATGGAAGGGTCTTCGGCGGAATAGCTCAACAACGAAAGTGCAAACATCACCACCACCGCAAGCCACAATAAAGCCAACGATTCACGCCACATGGTTTTAGGGTTTAGCACATCCAAGCTCAAGCTTTAAACCTCCAAAATGGTTGTCAACACCATTGGTCTGCGGCGCAAACGTTTTTTGCACCAGCGGCGAACAAATAATCGCACCTCTTCTTTTGCAGAATCCATATCAGCCAAGATTTCCTGATTAAGTTGCTCAAGATGATGACGCAAACTTGCTGCTGCCTCTTCAAATGTTTCTTCGGACACTTCATCATTCAATACACCGCGTGTCAAAAGTTCGGGTTCACCAATCACTTTACCACTGTGTTGGTCAATCAAAACCACAACCGTGATAATGCCTTCATCCGCCAGCGAACGTCTATCTTTAAGCACTGCATAATCAAGCTCATCTCTGCCCGAGTCATCAACAAAAACACCGCCAACATGAAAATCAGGCCCATGTTTAATGCCCTCATCAGTTACTTCAACACTGTGTCCATTCTCAGCGATAATCGTATTTTCAAAAGGAACATTGGTGGCAACTGCCAAATGCTGGTGCTCTACCAAATTGCGATATTCACCATGCACAGGATACATATATTTGGGTCTAGTCAGTTGAATCATGGTTTTAAGTTCGTGGGCTTGCGCATGGCCAGACACATGTAAATGCGCTTGCCCTGCATGAAGAATGCGTGCGCCACGGCGATAAATATGATTAAACAATCCTGCAATCAATCGTTCATTTCCAGGAATTGAAGATGATGAAAAAATGACCAAATCGCCCACACCTAAACGAAGTTTGGGAAAGTTATCTTGGGCAATACGCGACAACGCTGCCCGCCATTCGCCTTGTGAACCCGTTGCCACAATCAGCAGTTCGTTATCAGGGATGCCTTCAGTTTGCTTAACATTTACCACCTTGTTATCAGGTAAATTTAAGCGACCCATCAATTTAGAAATTTCAACATTTTTTTCCAAGCTGCGCCCTGCAAAGGCTACGCTTCGTCCACAGGCTATTGCCGCATCAACAATTTGCTGAATGCGAAACATATTCGATGAAAATGTAGACACAATGACTTTGCCCGAACACTGCGAAATCGCTTGTTTGAGCGGTGCACCCACGCTTGATTCGCTGGGACTTGAGCCACTGCGTGGAGCGTTGGTTGAATCCGAGCATAAGAGCAATACACCTTCATCGCCCAACTTGGCAAACCTGTGCAATGCTGTGGCTCGCCCATCCAAAGGTGAAGGATCAAACTTAAAATCGCCTGTATGAATAATCGCACCCAATGGCGTATGAATCGCAATAGACACAGCATCCATAATCGAGTGGGTTACAGGAATAGCTTCAACTTGGAATGAACCCACTTGGGTTAAAGTGCCATCTTCAGGTAGAGGGTGGAGGTCAGGTTTATAGCTGGTTTCGCTCATTTTATGTTTGACCAACGCCAAGGTTATCGGTGTTCCCCAAACAGGGAGTTTTAACTTGGGTAAAATAAACGGCAATCCACCAATATGGTCTTCATGACCATGGGTAAGCACAATACCATGAATTTTTAAGCCCAACGCATCCAAAGCCGTGATATCTGGAATAACAATATTGATACCATGCTGCCCTGCATCAGGAAAACCCAAACCAATATCAACAATAATCGCTTCATCATCAATCGCATAGACCATCATATTTTTGCCAAATTCGCCTACACCGCCAAAAGGGAAGCAGCGAATCACTGGGCTAGGTGCTGAAGCTTGCGACATCAGCCATTGCCTCGGCTGCCAGGTTTGATGGCAGGTGTACCTTCTTTGCACATCGGACAATCATCGGTGTTAAATGTTTCAACATCCAAAGCAATCACCGTGTGGTGCGGCATATCAAAACGATCTTCTTGCTGAGGTGCGCGGTCAACAACTGCCAGAACAGTTGTAGGGTTACCGCCATATTCACGAACAACCGCAATACACTCTCGCACAGAGCCACCAGTCGTAATCACATCTTCAACCACCAAAAGCTTAGCATCTTTGGGAATAGAAAAACCTCGGCGCATTTGCATTTCACCTTCTTTACGCTCGGTAAAAATGAAAGGTTTATTCAATTGACGCGCCACTTCTTGACCAATCACCAAGCCACCAATCGCAGGCGAAACCACCATGTCATAGTCATCAGCATTTACTCTTTTGATAAGCTCAGATGCCAAAGCAGTTGCATTGCTTGGATGCATCAGCACCAATGCAGATTGCAAATAACGCGCAGAATGCCTGCCGCTTGAAAGCACAAAGTGACCATTTAATAACGCGCCTGCATCTTCATACATTTGTAACATTTCTTGTTCTGTCACGGTTTATTCTCCAGCGTCTGCAAGCGTCATTTTTTTGATTAAACTACCGTTGTTCAAGTTGTCAATCAACGCCATACCATCAGTCACTTGCCCAAAAATTGTATATTGTCCATCCAAATGCGGCTGCGGCGCAAAACAGATATAAAACTGACTACCTGCGGAATCAGGGTCTGCTGAACGCGCCATAGCCAATGTGCCGCGCACGTGTTTTTTATCATTAAACTCTGCTGCTATGTTAAAGCCTGGGCCACCCATACCCGTGCCTTCAGGGTCACCACCTTGTGCCATAAAACCAGGAATCACACGGTGAAATGTCAAACCATCATAAAATCCTTTGTTGATTAAACTTTTAAAGCTTTCTACAGTTTTCGGGGCAACATCTGGGTAAAGCTCAATCGTTACCACGCCTGCTTCCAATTCTAATTTCACAATATTGCTTTCACTCATCATTTTCTCCTTTTTTTCTTGGGTTTGTTTTTGTGCGACAACGGGGCTTGAGCATTGCTGAAACACAGCATTCATGCCTAAAGCACCTAACGCAATACCTACAATAAAACCGACTACTAAACTTTTGTTCATTTCAATATCTCCTGTGCTGTGGGTAAAACACGCTCGGGCTGAAGCACACCTTTGTTTGGGTTAAACATTGCTGTTCCCAACACCAAGCCATTGAACATAATACAACACAACGCATCGCCCGCAACATAAGATGCCACCAGCAAACGCTGACCTTGCACGAATCGTTGAGCCTCATCTTTGGCCAATGAAATCACTGGCAAATCACGCAACCATATTTGCAACGGGAGCATACAGTTTTCTTTCTTTTCTTCCAGTTCTTCAATGCTTACCATCATTTCTTTCGCCCAACCACCACTGCTGGTGCGCCGAAGTGCAGTCACGCAGCCGCCCAAACCCAGTTGCTCACCAATATCACGTGCCAACGAACGAATGTATGTGCCTTTGCTACAATCCACTGCCAGCGTCACTTCACTACCCTGCAAAGATAATAGTTCAATCGCTATGATTTCGACTTCTCTCGCTTGCATCTGCACATCTTGACCTTGTCTTGCCATCTTATGTGCGCGTTGCCCATCCACACGAATCGCTGAATAAATAGGGGGAACTTGTTGAATTTTACCCATAAATTTCGCTAAAACTTCTGTCAATGCAGCTTTGTTCACTTCAGCATGTTCAAAGCGAGACAACACTTCACCTTCTAGGTCTAATGTGTCGGTTTGAAAGGATAAATCAAAGCTGACTTCATAACTTTTTTCAGCCGAAAGACCCATGTTTGAAAATCGTGTCGCATCACCCAAAAGAATAGGCAACATACCAGTAGCAAGCGGATCAAGTGTGCCTGTATGCCCTGCTTTTGGGCGTTGTTTACGGTTTTTTTGTTCGGGTTTTGAAAACAAGTGAATCACATGGTTCACTGCTTTGCGTGAAGTCCAGCCTTTGGGTTTATCTAAGAAAAGTACACCGCAGGGGTGCGCTGATTTACTCATGTTTGAAAAACGTCACCCACAACAGTGCGCACTTTGGCATACACTTCATCAAGACTACCCGACACCGCACAACCAGCCGCATATTTGTGACCGCCGCCGCCTAAAGTTGCTGCAACTTCTCCAACATCTTTACCTGCTTTGGCGCGAAAACTGACCTTCCAACGTTCGCCTTTTTCAGGGCGAATAAACACTACCACTTCAACACCTTCAATCGTGCGGCTTACATCTATAAAACCTTCAGAATCTTCATGATTTGCGCCCGTTTCATCTTGCATCGTTTGGGTGACATGCATCCAAGCCGAGCGCCCATCATCTTCGATTGAAAGTGTCTGCAAAGCTAAGGTTAACAACTTAAGCCTTGCCAAGGGTTGGCTATCGTAAATGGCTTCGGCGGCAACGGCAGGCTCAGCACCTGCTTCAATCAATTCCGCCGTCATCCTATGCACATCAGCGTTCACTCTATCGAGGTGAAAGCTAGCCGTGTCTGTAAGTACAGCCGCATAAATAGATTCTGCACTGGCTTTACTTAATGGCTGACCCAAGTGTTGAATCAGGTCAAACATCATCGCGCCTGTGGCACAATAATCAGGGTTCACTACATTAATGTCACCATAGTTGGGATTACTGGCATGATGATCAATATTAACCAGTGTTTTACCTGCAAACAACGCATCTGGAAAGCCCAAACGTGACTTGGCACCTGCATCAAGTGCAACAATCGTATCCACCGTGGATACATCAGGGTTTTCACCCACTTGAATCAAACTTGAATCTGGAAGATATTTACAAATGCGAGGGACAACATCGCGGTTTAACATGGATACCTGAATACCCATGGCTTGCAAACAGTGAAACAACGCAAGCTCAGAGCCAATACCATCGGCATCGGAGTTGCAATGGGTGGTCAACATCACATGTTTGGCCTTTTTTAGTTGGTCAACAACAGGCTGCCACTTTTCTTGTGGAAATAAAATCATGATCGCAAGTTATCCATGGTGTCCATCACACTATGCGCCTGATCCAAAGCATCATCCCAGCGAAACACCAGTTTCGGCAAACGTTTTTTAGGCAGGGCTTTGCGCAACTGGTGCAACAAATGCGGACTCAAACGATTCAATCGCTTTACACACTCTTGTTGCTCCACGGGTATAATACTATGCACATAAGCAATCGCATGACCCTGTGCATCGGTGACATCCAGACGTGTTAGGCTAATGCCCAGCAACATGGGGTCTTCAATGTCACGCTGCAACAGCGTTGTTAACAAACGATGGAAATCTGTTTGGAAGCGGCTCAGCGCGGGCGATTTGCCTTGTTTCATAGCGGTTAAAGTGTTGCCGCCACTTCCTCAATCACATAAAACTCGAAGGTATCCCCTTCTTTTACATCATTGAAATTTTCAACACCAATACCACATTCATAACCAGTTTTCACTTCTTTCACGTCATCTTTGAAACGACGCAATGAAGCAAGTGTACCATCATAAATCACCACGCCATCACGAAGCACACGAACTTTCGAGCCACGCGTTACAAAACCATCAGTCACATAAGAACCCGCAATGGCACCAATCTTCGGTGCTATGAACACTTCACGAACTTCCGCAGAACCCGTTACTTTCTCAACTTCATCAGGAGAAAGTTTGCCAGCCATCGCAAGTTTCACTTCATCAATGGCATCATAAATCACTTTATAGAAGCGAACATCCACACCTTCATCGGCTGCCAATTTTTTCGCTTTGGTTTCAGGGCGAACATTAAAGCCAATCACAATCGCATTGGCTGCGGATGCCAGCATGATGTCGGATTCGGTAATGCCACCAATGGCTTTATGAATCACTTTCACTTTCACTTCATCCGTACCCGCTTTCACCAAAGATTCAGCCATGGCTTCCACAGAACCCGTCACATCACCTTTAATCAATACTGGAACTTCTGCGACACCACTCTCAATAACAGCAAACAACTCATCAAGTGTTGCGCGCTTATCACTGCTCACACCTTGTTGACGCACTTTTTCTTTACGGTAACTCACAATGTCTTTGGCTTGGCGCTCATTCTCAACAGCGACAATTTCAAGACCTGCTTCAGGCACTTCTTTCAAACCAATCAACTCAAATGGAATTGAAGGGCCTGCTGTTTTATGTTGCACTGCATTTTCATCAATAATGGCACGAATACGTCCCATCACTGAACCAACCACAACAATGTCACCTTTATTAAACGTACCATTTTGTACCAATACCGTTGCCACAGGGCCACGACCTTTATCAAGACGCGATTCAATCACCACACCACGACCAATACGATCTGGGTTGGCGCGTAATTCAAGAATTTCAGTTTGCAAAGCAAGCATCTCAAGCAAATCATCCAAACCTTCGCCTGTATGCGCCGAAACATTCACAAAAATAGTGTCTCCACCCCAATCTTCGGGCACAACATCATGTTCTGCCAATTGACGTTTGACCATTTCAGGGTCTGCACCATCTTTATCCATCTTGTTCACAGCAACGATAATCGGCACACCCGCAGCACGCGCATGGTTTAAAGCCTCAACAGTTTGCGGCATCACACCATCATCGGCTGCAACCACAAGCACGGCAACATCTGTCAGCTTCGCACCACGTGCGCGCAGACCAGTAAATGCTTCATGACCAGGTGTGTCCACGAAAACTACGCGTTCGCCGCCATCAAGCTTGACCATATAAGCACCAATATGTTGCGTAATGCCACCAGCTTCGCCTTGCGCCACTGTTGCTTTGCGCAATGCATCAAGAATCGAAGTTTTACCATGATCCACATGACCCATCACCACCACAACTGGCGGACGAGGCAATAACACACCTTCATCTTCTTCAGTTTCAGCAATCAATACATCTTCAACCGCAGCTTCATTAATCAATTTCGGTTTGTGACCAAATTCTTCAACAATCAACACCGCAGTATCTGCATCCAATGCGTCATTAATGGTAATCATTTGTCCCATTTCAAAAAGTTTTTTCACC
Organism: Mariprofundaceae bacterium; assembly: GCA_015663235.1. Lineage (GTDB taxonomy): Bacteria > Pseudomonadota > Zetaproteobacteria > Mariprofundales > Mariprofundaceae > Ghiorsea. The sequence continues at coordinate 4,787 of DQSL01000103.1, read as the reverse complement.
AAATCAACGGCTTTAACTGCCATCTTGGCAGCCAAATCAGACACAATCATACCATCCAAAATTTCAACTTCACGAATCACAAATGCTTCATCATCTTTGGTTACGGTATCTTTACCTCGGCGACCACCTTTAGCAAGACGTGCCATCCGTTCTTCTTGCTCAGGTGTTAATGAGGCATGGCGCTTGGATGAATAATCACGGCGTGCTGCTTTTTCAGCAGGTGATAACCTACGTTTTTGGAAGCGTTGACCAGGCTGAGGCCCTCTACGCTTCTGTCCTACTGGTGCTGCAACTTGCTCAGAAGGTGCAACTGCCACTGATGGTGGGCGACGCACGCCAGCGCCTGGCGTATTGTTACCAGGGCGGTTGTTAGGGCGTTGACCTTGCGGACGGTTTTGGCGCTGCTGCCTACGTTCTTTGGTAATCTTCTCTTCAATTTGTTTAATGGATGAACGCGGTGCTTTCCTTGCTGCAATTTGTGCAGGTGTTAGACCTGTACGAATCGTTGTGCGCGGACCACCTTGTTTGGGCCGCGTTTGACGGTTATCCCTTGATGGATTCGGCGAGCGTGTAGGTAAGCTTTCATTCTTTTGATTCGCGCTGTGCCTTCTTGGTTGCTTCACCGTATGTTGCACTTGTGTTGAGCGGCGCTGTTGACGTTGTTGACGCTGCGCAGCTTGCTCTTCTGATTTTTTCACTTTGCTTGCTGCCATTTTCTCCGCAGCCAATTGCGCAGGAGAAAGCTTCGATTTAGCTGGCGCAGCTGAAGGCTTAGCCTTTTCCACAGGTGCTTTTTCAGCACTTGGCCTGGCAACTGGCGCTTGTGTTGTAGGCGCTTTAGTCACAGACACTGCTACAGCAGGTTTTTCCGCTGCTTTTTTTAATGTCGCAGCTTGTGCTTTTTGCGCTGGGGATGCTGCCTTTGCGACCACGGGAGGCGACACCACCCTACCGCGACGGCGACGACGCGAAACTTCAACCGAGTGGCGGCTGCTATCGCTGGGGGTGCGACCAGCAGCACCCAAAGATAATGTTTTGCCTAGGGTTAAGGTTTTACTGCCTGATTTGGCATTCTGCATTTTCAGTGTTGCTGTCACTTTCGTCACATCACTGCTATCCAAGCTGCTGGCAGGGCCCGAAGCCGCCACCCCACAGTTTGCTGCTGCGCGCTGCACATCTTCTGCAGTCACACCCAAATCTTTTGCCAAATCAAGTACGCGTTTATTAGCCATGTGTTACCTTGTTTTCCTTATTGTTCGCCAGCATAGGCGCAAGCCGCTGCTGCCAAACACAAATTTGCTGTAACTTCGCCAAAGGATTACCCTCTGAAAAAGCAACAACTGATACTTTTTCTCTTCCCAATACTAAGCCTAAAGCTTTCGCATCCATCAGTAAAACCATTACGGTTGCGTGCATCGCGGATTTCATCTCTCCTTGACCACGCTTTTCCACTGCATCATGAACCTGCCGCAACAATGCATCACCTGCATCCGCCGCAAACAAAATCAATAACTTCTTTTTATCCCACATTTGATGCATCACTGCATCCCTGCCAATCGCCGAACTGCGCCTCATGCCATTAAGCAATTGTTGCAGCCGCTGCGACAGCATATCAAACAACCGCTGTTGCAACATGTCCCACTGCGGCAACTGCGGCGAAAAGTCACGCTTCAAGCTTTGCAAGCGTTTATCCGACATTGCTTTTAAGCATTTCTCTTGCAAACAAAGGTATACACCTCTGCTCGGCAACTTGGCAGATAAATCAGGCCAAAGCACACCTTCTTCATCCACCACCAAACGCAACAACGAAGCTTTATCTTCCATTTTTCGGCAAGCAAAACATGTTCGCTGCGTTTGTTTTTTCTGCATGACCGTCAAATCAGTCTTTGAACCATCCGCAAGCTTCACGTGCTGCAATAATCAATGTGTTCAACACTTCTTCTTCCAAACCTTCAATCGGTTCAATCTCATCACTGGCTGCATCTGCAAGCGCATTGGCACTCACCAAACCTTGCAAGGTGAATGCTTCCGCGATTTCCGCTGTCATGCCTTCAACATCCATCAAAGCAATCAAAGGTTCATCATCACCTTCTTCTTTCAAGGCTGAATTCAACAAGCCATCACGCGCACGCTTTTGCAACTCTTCAGCCAACTCAGCTTCCAGTCCTTCAATCGCAGTCAGCTCTTCTAGATTACAATAAGCAAGGTCAGATAAAGACATAAACCCTTCACCAATCAGTAACACAGAGAAGTCTTCATCAATATCCAACCCTGCTATAAAGGCTTCTGTCGCAGCCTTAATTTCAGCAGCACGTTTTTCTTTTTCATCGCCCAAAGTCATAATTTCAACTTTCCAACCTGTAAGCTCTGATGCAAGGCGAACATTCTGCCCACGGCGACCAATCGCAATCGCCAACTGGTCTTCAGCCACTGCCACTTCAATCGTACCCGTATCTTCATCCACCAATACGCGCTCAACTTCAGCAGGTGCTAAAGCATTGACTACAAATGCTGCTGGGTCTTCTGTCCACTCAATAATATCAATTTTTTCGCCGTGCAATTCATTCACCACAGCTTGCACACGTGCGCCACGCATACCCACACATGCACCCACAGGGTCAACACCAACATCCGTTGAAATTACTGCAATTTTACTGCGCGAACCAGGGTCGCGTGAAATCGCTTGAATGGCGACCATACCATCTTGAATTTCAGGCACTTCTTGTTCAAATAAACGCAATACCATACCTGCATCAGCGCGAGACAAATAAACCAATGCGCCTTTAGGCTGGTTGCGCACTTCGCGTAAATATGTGCGCACACGGTCACCCTGGCGGAAAGACTCACGCGGCAACAAATCTTCGCGGTACATCACACCTTCGCCACGCCCAAGCTCAACATACACATTGCCACGCTCAACACGTTTCACGATACCAACCACAATTTCGCCCACACGCGGCTCATATTCAGCCACCACTTGTGCGCGCTCTGCTTCACGAATCTTTTGGTTAATCACTTGTTTAGCCGTTTGTGCAGCCACGCGGTCAAGCTCAATCGGCGCAAGCGGCTCGCGGAACTGATAATCAACGCTCGCGTTCTCATCAATCGCTTTGCCTTGCTCAAGGGTTAATTCATTTTCTTCATCTTCAACTTCATCAACCACGGTGCGCACATGAAACAAGGAAAGCTCACCCGTCAAACGGTCAATATTGGCTTCAACAACTTTGGTACCATAAGTGCGGCGCGCCGCTGTTTTCAAAGCTTGCTCCATGGATTCAAGCACAAGCTCACGTTCTACTGACTTCTCACGCGCAACCGCGTCTGCTACTGCTAACATATCTGCGTTCATGATTGACTACCTTTCAACATCATTTTTAAATTAACTTCTTTTCTTCGCGTTGGATCTGCCACGCTTTTGCTTTTGTTTCCCTTCACCAGAGGTCTTGCCCCCTGAAACTTTACTCCAATTCACCGTGCGAATCACTTTGCTCGTTTCTTCAAGCTTAATGGTTCGCTCACCTTTTAACTTGCCCTTGCTCACATGCATACGCAAGTCACCATCATCATTCAAACCAAGGTTTTCACCTTCAAGCACAGGGCGACCATCTTCAAAAGAGACTCTTAACCAATCGCCTTCATAACGAATAAAGTCTTTGTCTCTGGTCAAAGGCCAATCAAAACCAGGCGAACTGATTTCCAAGTTAAACTTACCAGGAATCAAATCTTCAGCGTCCAATTGCAGCGACAAACCTTTGCTCAAGCGACGCAGTGCTTCCACACCAACACCACCTTTTTTATCTACAACCACACGAACCAACTTGGTTTCCTTGCCGCCGCCAAGCACAACACCCATAAAATCAATCTCAAGCTCATCTACAATGGGCTCTGCCAATTCTTTGATTATTGTTTCAATATCAGCCACTTAGCAACTCTCTCCATAGTCTTCTCAATACTTATAAAACAAAAAAAGCGAGCCGAAGCCCACTTTTAACAGCGCGGATTATATGTTTCCACACTTATATATCAAGTTTTATAAAAAATACGGCTGAATGTTCAGGTTTTTATTGCGCCTGCACCACATATTTAAGCACATCAACCACCTGTTCAGGCGAAGTTGCCCACGCCATAGCTGAGGCATCCACTTCTTTAAGTGGGTGTACAATATTTTCATCGTGAAGTGTGATGTATGGTGTGCCTTTGGCAGCGCAATAACCTGCATCAAATGCCGCATTCCACTGCTTATATTTATCGCCAAAACGAATCACAGCCACATCACATGCATCCAATAATATTTTGATGCGAATCGCATTCACTTTTGCCGATTTATGGTCGCGCCAGAAACCTTTATCTTCAGCCCCCAACACATCACCCGCCGCATCACTGGCTTCATGATTGGTGATTGCCGAAGTGAATGTAATCGGCAAAGCCAATGCCGCACAACCCATTTCGATTTGCTCGCGCCAATCGCTGTGAATTTCACCTGATAAATATACATTTAACTTCATTGTGTTACTTCCTTTGTGTGCTTCATAGGGTAAGGTAAGGTTCATCGCGTCTGATTCAACTTGTTTAATAGTGAAGACAAGATACTTAAATTATCAGCCTATAAAATAATATGCGCCAAAACGACCTTTCTTACGCTCACCACCAGCTTTTTTACCTTTTTGGGTTCATTCATTTTCTGAGTTCACAGCTTTAAGATAACCTTTATCAATCAAAATTTCTGTTAATTCATCTGTACTTTTCCCAAGGTTTTTTGCTAACTTTGAAGTTGTTAGCTTATTGTG
>DQSL01000083.1 GCA_015663235.1 Mariprofundaceae bacterium | reverse complement strand
ATTCAACTTTATCAGGCTATGAATGAACAAGATAAAACAACGTGCTTTAAATCAAATCCAGACCATAAGAATATGGGGCTAAACACTTAGGGAAGCTCTGAACAAGTCATGAACGCATATATTGTGTCCAGTGCATCCAAACTCTGCGTTGTGCGTTTGAGTAATAGCCATGCTATTCCATACAGCTCACGCCTAGATTTTGAATGCCCTGAAATACAACCTGCTTCATCCAGACTTATTCAGAATAACTTTGATATTAATCACTACTATATTCACTGCTTGATTCAGCAGCCAATGCTAACTCATCTAATGAACGGGCTTCATGGCTTGGATATAGTTGAATAACCTCTCCTGTATCTTGAGCTACCTCATCAGGCGCATCAATCATGAATGTCTCAATAAAGCCCATAATTTTATCCAAAGCACGTTGAGCTAATTTTTTACGTTGCATAAGCTTTGGCTTGTTCAACATTGCATCAACCACATCATCCCTAAGTGGCGTATTTTCAGTAAACAAGTGTTGGTTGATTATCGCCTCTACCTTTGCAGCATTTAATTTTTCATCGTCACAGATGGTGGCAAGAGCGGCTTGTTTCTCTTCATTCCAATATGCACTAAATGCTTCAGGTACTGCTTCACTGTTTTTAACGTCAGGCAAGTTCTCAAGAATGAACTTCTCAATCAGTGAACGTTTGCTACGCAATTGAGCATCACCAGCCACCAAATCAAGAATTGCTTTGCGTTGTTTGCTTGCAGTATCGTCATCCTGCCCTTTGAGTTTGGCGAGTAGCTGCATGATATAGGTGACATTGATTTCATCCCGATGGATAAGCTCCAGCTCAAAATCCACATCCTCAAGGATAGAGACTTTCTCCAACTTATTATCACTCTTCACCTTGTCATACAGGTCAAGATACTTGCTACGGTAATCATTGAATAACTGCTCATTCATAGCCAAATCATCAAAGTTAAAGTCGGCAAAAGTAGTAAGCACATTCTTAATCCGCAATAACTCACGAAATGCTTTGATAAATGTCAGCTCATCATCCTCTGTAAGCAGCGCATCCACACTAGCAACAGTAGGCGTGATGCCTAGCAATGTAGCGAATGCCTGATTAAACTGTGTTACATAGTCTTCATAAGGCTCCATGATAATGATTTCTTTGGCATCCTTGTTTGAGAAGAGAGTAATCGCATCATCAGTCGCCTTTTTCAGGTTACGGAAGCAAACAATGTTTCCTTGTGACTTACGTTCATTCAAAATTCGATTGGTGCGTGAGAAGGCTTGTAACAACCCATGATGCTTGAGGTTCTTATCCACATACATGGTATTAAGCGGCTGACTATCAAAACCTGTCAGAAACATATTTACCACCAGCAGTATATCGACTTCCCTAGCTCGTACCCGCTTACCAATATCATTATAATAATTGTAAAATGATTGACTGTCTCTGGTTGAAAACTTGGTGCCAAACATCTTATTGTAATCAGCGATATATGATTCCAGCTTATCACGGTTATGCTTGTTGAGCGTCTTGCCTTCACTCAAACCATCAAGTGGGTCAATGTCATCAATGTGACCGCTTTCATTCAAACCATCCGCATCCTTATCATCTTCATTGGCAGTATAGCTGAAGATAGTCGCAACTCTCAACTTGTGCGCACCAGCTTCTTTCTTAGCTTGGAACAGGTCATAATATTTGCTCAATACATCCACGCTGCTCACGCAGAACATCGCAGTGAAATCTCGGCTATGGGTTTTACGGTCATGGTTGGCAATGATGTAGTCGGCAATTTTATCCAGTCGCTTGGGTGACTCCATCAGCTCTTTGGTATCCACACCTTCCACTTCGATGTCGATAGCATTCTCACTATCATCCTTCTGTTTATATCTGCCCACATACTCGATGGAGAACTTGAGTACATTCTCATCTCGAATCGCATCCGTAATCACATACTTATGCAGCCGCTCACCAAATAAGTCTTTGGTGGTGCGTTTGCCATGCTGATTCTTAGATACGTTATCGACAAAGATGGGCGTACCCGTAAAACCAAACATCTGCGGCGTGTTAAAGAAGGCATTAATGCGTTTATGTGTATCCCCAAACTGGCTGCGGTGACATTCATCAAAAATAAAGATAATCCGCTTATCTTTGAGCGGCTCCATTGCCTTTGCATAGCGGTTGTTACTGATTGCCGTGTTTAGCTTTTGCAGGGTGGTCACAATCAGCTTGGTATCATCGCTTAGCTGTTTAACCAGTGCTTTGGTATTGCTTGTGCCATCCACACTGCCCTTGGAAAATGCGTTAAACTCTTTGTTGGTCTGATAATCTAGGTCTTTTCGGTCAACGACAAACATCACCTTATGCACTTTGGGCAAGTCCATCAGGATTTGAGCTGCCTTAAATGAAGTCAGTGTTTTTCCACTGCCCGTGGTGTGCCAAATATAACCATTATTTCGGCTATATTTCACTTTCTCAACGATCGCTTCCACCGCATAATATTGATAAGGGCGAAGCACCATCAAAATTTTATCGGTCTCATTGAGTACAATGTATTTACTCATCATTTTAGAAACTTGGCACTTCTCCAAAAACACTTTGGCAAAGGCATCCAACTGCTTGATAGGATTATTATCCACATCAGCCCAGTAAAAGGTCTGCTTGAATGATTGCTTGCGATTGTTTGCGTAGTATTTGGTGTTTACACCATTGCTAATCACAAAAAGCTGCACATACTGAAACAAACCACTGCGGGCTCCGAACGAATGCCGTTGATAGCGATTGATTTGATTAAACGCTTCTTTGAGTTCCAGCCCTCGCCGCTTGAGTTCAATTTGCACAAGAGGCAAGCCATTGACCAAAAGCGTTACGTCATAACGATTTTTATAACGTCCCTCAATGGTAACTTGATGGGTGACCTGATATTCATTTTGGCACCACTCATCCATCTCCATAAAATTCAGGTAAAATATTTCTTCATTATCACGGGTAAGACACATTTTATCACGCAGAATTTTCGCCCGTTCAAACACATTGCCTTTATCGAGGTGGTGAAGGATTTGCTGAAACTCAGCATTAGAAAATGTGGTCTCGTTATGTTTCTCAAGCTGTGCTTTAAGGTTGCTTTTAAGAGCATCTTCATCAGGGATAGTCACATATTCATAGCCCAATGTACCAAGCTGTTCAATCAGCGCATTTTCTAGTGCCTGTTCACTTTGTGGTGACTTTGACATGAGCTACGCCCCTTGCCTTGAGAAAATCATGATATACTCTTTAAACATAAACACCCTGCTACGTGGTCTTCCTGTCATTTCTTCTAACACGCCATACTTCACAAAATCATTGACCAATATTGATGCTGTATTAGCTGGTATATTCAATAGCTCACTCACCGTCTTAATATTCACCATTGGCTGCTTATACAATTTCTTCATCAATGTCTGGGCATTTTTTTGCCTACGAGTGCTAAAGTGAGGCAATATTTCACTATCCAGACGCTCTTTCAGCTTCAACACATCTTTAAACACCTGAATAGAACTCTGAGCAGTTTCGCGCACACCATACAAGAAGAAAATAAGCCATGCCTTGATATGGTTGCCGTCTCTCACAGCCATCAAATGGTCGATATATTGTGTTTTATTTCGCTCAAAGAAGTCGGACAAATAGAGCGTTGGTTTTGTCAGCAGCCCATTGCTGGCAAAATAAAGCGCAATCATCAAACGCCCCAAACGCCCATTCCCATCATTAAAAGGGTGAATGGTTTCAAATTGATAATGTGCAATTGCAATTTTAATTAAGTGTGGCACATGCACCATATCATTATGTAAGAAGGCTTCCAAATCACTCATTAAATCTGGAACTTCATCTTGGTGCGGCGGAACAAATACCGCCTGCTTCAAACTCACACCAATCCAGTTTTGGCTTCTGCGGAATTCACCTGGCATTTTATCTTTACCACGAACACCTTGCATGAGCATACAATGCGTATCTCTTAATAATCGGTTAGAAAGAGGTAAGCTTTCTAGCTGCTCAATCGCTTGGTGAATCGCACCAATATAATTTTGAACTTCTTGCCAGTCATCTTTCTTTTCAGGCTCAATTTCTTGCTCATCCAATAAAGCCTCTTCCATGTTGGTGCGGGTGCCTTCAATGCGGCTTGATTGCGTTGCTTCTTTGGTGATATGCATCGCAATAAAAAAGTCTACATCAGGTATCAGCTGTGAATAAGCATTTAGCTCACCCAGCGCTCTATCAGCTTCACTAAGCAGTGTCTGAACTTCACCGTCAGCAATTTCCCATGCACGGTTAATCGTGGTTGGGCTAAAGCTACTGTATTCATATTGCTTCTTATACTCACCTGAAACATAATTATCAATATTCACTTGTTCGTCACCTCGCACCTTTTTGCCAAAGAAATATACTGTTTAAAATTTCTTATGTCAAAAACACCCTATGTTTCGGACATAAGAAGGGTTGTTATGTCCGAAAGCCCCCTTTAATCCCGTACGGGAAATCCTTATGTCGGAAACGCACCATGTTTCAGACATAACCAGCATGCTTATGTCGGAAACTCACACAAACATCTGCTGAAGCAGACCTTTTTTGAAAGCTTTGGCTTGCTCAAGCTGTGCGCCCACTTGCTCGATTTTGTTATCAATCGCAGAGAGAAAGTCCGCTATTTCTTGTTGTTCCTGATAGCAAGGTATATTCACAGGCAT
>DQSL01000062.1 GCA_015663235.1 Mariprofundaceae bacterium | reverse complement strand
CAGACCATCACGACCATGTACGATTAAAGCACGTTTGGTTCCCAATTGCGCTAATGCACCAGCCACCAAATCCAGTTTATCTTCGCCAAATACACCCAAAATTTGATAATCAGCACCAGCAGGATTGGTCAAAGGACCAAGCAAGTTAAACACCGAGCGCACGCCCAATTCGCGGCGCACTGGCCCTGCATATTTCATGGCAGGATGACATTGTGGTGCGAATAGAAAGCCAATACCCACTTCATCCACACAATTTGCCACCTGCTCTGGCGAAATATCCAACTTCACACCCAAGGCTTCCAACACATCGGCGCTGCCCGATTTGGAAGAAATGGCGCGATTACCATGTTTTGCCACAGGCACACCACATGCCGCCAAAACAATCGCTACGGTAGTGGAGATATTGAATGTGGATGCGCCATCGCCGCCTGTACCGCAAGTGTCCAACAAGCCTAATGCTTTGGGGCTAATCTTGGTTGCAGCACTGCGCATGGCACGCGCCGCACCCGCTACCAATTCAGGGGTTTCACCACGAATGCTTAAACCCATCAACAATGCACCAATTTGTGCAGGTGTGGTTTCACCCTGCATGATTTGGTTAAACACGGTTTCGGCTTGTTTGCTGCTCAGAGGAATACCTTTTTGCGTGTCGGCAATCGCATTTTGAATGTTATAGTCGCTGCTCATTTTATAACTCCAAGAAGTTTTTAAGCATGGTATGTCCGTGCTCGGTTAAAATGGATTCTGGGTGAAATTGCAGCCCGAATGTAGGGTGCTCTTTGTGGCGTAATCCCATCAGTTCACCTTCTACTGTCCAAGCTGTGCGAATCAAATCGGCAGGCAAAGGTTCTTCCACAATTAAGGAGTGGTAACGCGTTGCGGTAAATGGCGTGGGCAAACCCTTAAAAATACCATTTTCATCATGGTGGATGGGGCTAACTTTGCCGTGCATCAGGCGTGGTGCGCGAATCACTTTGCCACCAAAGACTTCACCAATGGATTGATGCCCAAGGCACACACCCAAAATGGGCAGCTTGCCTGAGAAATGCTCGATAACAGCCTTGGAAATACCTGCCTCAGCAGGTGTGCAAGGACCGGGTGAAATCAAAATACGCGATGGGTTTAAGTCTTCAATTTCCGCAAGTGAAATTTTATCATTGCGATAGACTTGGGGTGTATCGCCAAGCTCGCCCAAATACTGCACGAGATTAAATGTAAACGAGTCGTAGTTATCAATGACCAATGTTGCCGAACTCATGATTTGTCTCCATCGTTGGCTTGCGTTTGAGCTTGAAGACCTGCCAGTGCCACAGCACGGAACATCGCCGATGCTTTGTTCACACATTCTTGATATTCGCTTTCAGGCACAGAATCGGCGACCAAACCCGCACCTGCTTGCACATGCAACATATCACCTTCAATCACAGCCGTGCGAATGATAATGGCAGTGTCCATATTTTCACCACCAAACGAAATATGCCCAATGCAGCCGCCATAAGGGCCACGCGGTTGTCCTTCAAGCTCATCAATGATTTGCATGGCTCTGATTTTCGGTGCGCCAGACAATGTGCCCGCAGGGAATGTGGCTGCCAATACATCAAGCGCATCCACATCATCACGTAGCTCACCTTCAACTTGCGATACAATGTGCATCACATGCGAATAGCGTTCTATTGCCATGGAATCGGTGACTTTCACCGAGCCAAATTTGCTGATGCGCCCCAAATCATTGCGCCCCAAATCCACCAGCATCACATGTTCTGCGATTTCTTTGGTATCTGCCAACAATTCATCTTCCAAAGCTTTATCTTCTGCGGCGGTTTTACCACGCGGGCGCGTACCTGCAATGGGGCGAACAATGGCTTTACTGCCTTCTTTGCGCACCAAGATTTCAGGCGATGAGCCAATCAAGGTTACATCTTGAATATGCATGTAAAACAAATATGGCGATGGATTGATATGACGAATGGCGCGGTAAAGATTGAGCGGGTCAACATTTAAGGGCTGACTAAAGCGTTGCGAGACCACCACCTGAAAAATATCACCTGCCAAAATGTATTCCTTGGCAGTTTCTACCATACCCTCATATTCGGCTTGGGATACATTGGATGGCGGAATATTCAGCTTGGTATCTGTTGCCGCAAGGGGGTGAAATGGCGCAGGTGTGGGGTTATTTGCAAGCGTTGCTTCGATGTTATCCAAAATGTTTTTTGCTTCTGCTTCATCTTGTTCCAACGCGCACAAATGCACAATGCCTTTGAGATTATCCACCACCACAAAGCGGTCAATCAACATATATGCAGCCACGACTTGCTCACCAGTGTTCTGCTGTTGCACACCAGGCTCAAATCTATGGATAATGTCGTAGGAAAAATAACCCACAGCGCCACCTGTAAATGGTAAATCACTGGCTTCAATCTTGGGCTGGTTAATCACGGTATTGCGAATCCAAGCCAACACATCACCTGCGGCAAAGCGTTGCTCGCTGCCATCACGGTGTTGAATGATTAAACCATTTTCTTTTTCAATGGCGATTTGGGCAGGGTCAAAGCCAATGATGCTATACCTTCCCCAATGCTCACCGCCCTCTGCGCTTTCAAATAGAAAGCAGTTATGCGTGCCGCGCAAGCGGGCAAACAAGGATACGGGTGTATCACAATCGGCAGATAAAATGCGTTGAAACAGTTTCACGACAAACCTCGACAATAAAGATGGGCGTATGTTGACACAAAACATGTCGCATGGCTAAATGCGGCTCGATTTTGCGGCAAGGTATTCTACTTTGCCATTGAAATGGGGCCTTAGCTCAGCTGGGAGAGCGCCACACTGGCAGTGTGGAGGTCAGCGGTTCGATCCCGCTAGGCTCCACCATCCAACTAAAGCCTGTAAAATGTTTATTTTACAGGCTTTTTTATTCACTATGGATTACTGTTTGAGTGTTATGAGAACAGAAGTGGAAAGCGCTATGCAAGAACAAACGGCAAACATAGATGAAACGCGCGTTCGTATGTTGTATGAGCGAGCATATTCGTGAAGTTACGCTGTCGTACTATGCTTGGTTACTGGACCTTTTATCGCCTTTGGCTTTAAAAATGCTACTTGTTGGAGATTCTATTTGTTTGATGGTATACCCTCTTCTGCGCTTATTGGAAGAAAGATATGTTTATCATTTATTGATACTTTTAATCAGCATTTCCCTGGCAGTTTATGAATTTAAGGGTGCTTCGCTGAAGCATCCTTTTTTTATTTTTGAATGCCCATAAACACAACACGTTTGCACTATTGACGTTGCCCTTTTAGTTTACGGCAATGTTAGTCACTGAAAAACCTGAAATCAAAACCAAACTGAAAAGTTTAGATACTTTATTTATCAAAACGTATGGCTGTGCCATGAATGTTTATGATTCCTCGCGCATGAGCGATTTGATGCAGGAAGCCTATGGTTTACGCATTGTGGATGAGCCTGCGGATGCAGACGTCATTCTGATGAACACCTGCTCGATTCGCGAAAATGCGGAAAATAAAGTGTATTCCGAATTGGGGCGATACAAGAAGATTAAAGATAAACGCCCTGATTTGATTATTGGTGTGGGTGGCTGTGTGGGGCAACAAGAGGGTGATCGCATTCAAAAACGTGCTCCGTTTGTGGACATTGTGTTTGGTCCGCAAACGTATCATCGCTTGCCTGATATGGTGAAAGAAATCCGCCGTGACCGCGTGAACCTCACTGAAATAGATATGCCTGAAATTGAGAAGTTTGACCACTTACCAAAACCCAAGGTGGAAGGTTTGACGGGATATGTGACCATTATGGAAGGTTGCGATAAGTTCTGCACATTTTGCATTGTACCCTACACACGCGGCGCAGAAATTTCACGCCCACCTGAAGATATTTTAGAAGAATGCCGCCAGCTCATTGATGCAGGAGCGAAAGATATTTCACTGTTGGGGCAAAATGTGAATGCTTACCATTGTGAAGATGCAGATAGTGGTGAGGTTGGTTTTGCCGAGTTACTACACTTGGTGGGCGAGCTTGAAGGTATGCAAAGGCTGCGTTTTTCCACCTCTCATCCTATGGAGATGACCACCGAATTATGCGAAGCATTTGCTGAAATACCGACCTTGATGCCTTACCTTCATTTGCCCGTGCAATCTGGCTCGAATGACATGCTTAAAGCCATGCATAGAGGGCATCAACGCGAAGATTATTTTAAAGCCATTGAAGAGCTTAGATTACACACGCCTGATATTGCACTCTCTTCTGATTTTATCGTGGGCTTTCCTGGGGAGACAGAAGAAGACTTTGAATTGACCTTGGACTTGGTTCGTAAAGTAGGTTACGACTCTGCGTTTTCTTTCAAATACTCACCGCGCCCCGGCACGCCAGCAGCCAAAGCTGAAGATGATGTGCCTGAAGCGATTAAAGATGAGCGTTTGCAACGTTTACTTGCTTTACTTAGAGAACAATCACGCGAGCGCATGGAGCAGCAAGTGGGCAAAACCACCCAAGTCTTGATTGAAAGTAAAAGTAAAAATGAAGGTGATTTAACGGGGCGTACACCTGATTTTCGTATTGTGCATTTCAAAGGAAACCCGCGTTTGATTGGGCAAACTATGCCCGTTAAACTTACCCAAGCTTATAATATGTCGCTGCGTGGCGAACTGGTGATTGAAGCGTAATTTTGAAGATTAAAGAACCTGTTTTATTTGAATGTACTGACCTTGATGCTGCGGCATTGGGGTTGTTTTGCGGCTCAAATAACCAACATATCACAAAAATTGAAGAAACATTTGCTGTCTCCCTACGCGGGCAGATGGGCAAATGGTTTATTCTTGGTGAGCAGGCAGACAGTGCTGTGTTGGCATTGGATGAATTGAAGCAGCAAGTGCTTTCGGGCAAGCTGGATAAACAAGGCGTGGATGATTTGCTGCGCGAACTTCGGAGTGGTGAGATGGCAGAAGAGACGCATGATGAGAAAATTAATGCCATTACTTTGGCAGCAGGTCGCCGCAATATCCAAGGCAAAACACCCAACCAACGCAAATATCTACAATCTATTGCTGATAACACGTTAACTGTGGGCGTTGGCCCTGCGGGTTGCGGCAAAACCTATTTGGCAGTGGCACATGCCGTGGTCGCTTTGCAAAGCCAAGAAGTAGAAAAGATTATTTTAACCCGCCCTGCGGTGGAAGCAGGGGAAAATCTTGGCTTCCTGCCCGGTGATTTACAGCAGAAGGTTGACCCATACCTTAGACCACTTTTTGATGCATTGTCGGACATGATTGGCATGGAAAAAATGACAGCATTGATGGAGCAAGGAAGCATTGAGATTGCGCCATTGGCATATATGCGTGGGCGCACCTTGAATGATGCCTTTGTCATTCTTGATGAAGCACAAAATACCACCAAAGCACAAATGAAAATGTTTTTAACGCGCCTTGGTTTCGGCGCTAAAATGGTGGTGACGGGTGATGTAACCCAAGTGGATTTACCCAATGTTAAAGACAGTGGTTTGTTGCATGCGCTTCAAGTCTTACATGGCGTAAAAGATATTGGTGTTTGTGAATTGAGTAGTGAAGATGTGATTCGCCACAGGTTGGTGGAGCGCATCGTTAAAGCATACGATAAACATGATTGATTTAGTTATTGATGATGGCATTGCTATTGATATTGACGCAGAAATCATTGAAAAAGCGATAGAAACCACTTGTTTGGTGGCGAAAAACATCAAAAACCCATCACTATGCACGCGTTTTGCCAACAATGAAGCTGTGCAACAGCTTAATTCAGAATGGCGTAATCAAGATAAAGTGACAGATGTATTGTCGTTTCCAATGCAGGACGACGAGTTAGACGCAACTGAATCATTGGGTGACATCATTCTTGCCATGCCATTTGTGGCACAAGAGGCAACACGTTTAGATTTACTAACAAGCCACCATATTCTACACTTGATTGTGCACGGCACATTGCATTTGCTGGGTTATGACCATATTGATGATGCGGATGCGCAAGAGATGCAAGGCTTGGAGAATCAAATTATGCAAAGGTTAGAATTGCATAAACCATATCCAACATTGGGGACAGATGAGTAATATCAAAGAACATTTACGCACCAAACTATTGCATTGGCTTCGCCCAGGCGAAAGCGAAGAAGAGCTGTTGCATATTGTGCAAAATGCACCTTTTATTCGCTCTGATGAGCAGCGGCGAATGCTGGTGCAGGCGGTTGAATTTCACGATACTCGTGTGCGCGAAATTATGACACCACGTTCACATGTGACATGTATCGACATTAATATTTCCGATGCAGAATTGGAAAAAGAAATCTTAAATGCCACCGTAACACGACTTCCTGTGGTGGACGGTGATTTGGACCATATTATTGGTGTGGTTCATTTGTGGGATTTGTTTGCCAAAAGAATTAAGAATGAAACTATTATTCTTCAAGATATGCTGCGCCCATGCCAAACAATATCTGAGTTACAACGGGTATCGGGTCTGCTTTCCGAGATGAAAGAAGGTAGTCATATTGCGATTGTTCAAGATGAATTTGGCGGCACGGCAGGTATTGTAACCTTATCTGACTTACTCGAAGAAATTGTGGGTTTGATTGCCGAAGACCATTCTGAAGAAGCTTCTGAAATCAAACAAACGGAAGATGGAAAGTTTGATGTGGTGGCGCGGGCGCATATCGAAGAATTGGCAGAAGCGATGGGTAAAGATTTGCCTGAAGGCAGCTTTGATACGGTTGCAGGTTTGATTACGCATGAGTTGGGGCGCATTCCACTGGCTGGCGAGCGTGTGTCGGTGGCTGGTTTGGATATGTTGATTGTTGAGGCAGATCCAAGGCGCATTATTCGTGTGCTCATCACGCCCTAATCTTTAATATGGAAGATTTAAGCCTACTTGAAACCATGATTAGTATTATGGCGGCATGGCTGTTGTTGGTGGGGGTGAGCTGCTGGGCGCATCGCCAATCTTTGGGTTTATCCAAATCTATTCTGATTTCCTCGGTGCGCGCTCCAGTGCAGTTATTATTGCTAGCCTTGGTGTTACACTGGTTGTTTGATATTCGTTCGCATTGGGGGCAAGCGGCTGTGATTTTAGCCTTTGCTATTTTTGCAGGATACAATGCGGCATCGTTTCACACCCGCTTTCAACATGCTTGGATTGCGTCAACGGTGGGTTTGGTGGCAGCGTGCGCGGTAACTTTGCCGTGGTTGGTTTTTGTAGGCGCATTTGAAGATACATCGCGGGCGATTATTCCTTTAGGGAGCATGATTGTTGCTAATGGTATGAATGCAGTTTCTATTATGTATGAACGTTTAAAACCTGCAAATGGGCAGCAAGCTGCCACAGTGAAAGAGGGTTTACACACCGCCATGATTTCACCGATTAACACACTCAAAGTGGTTGGTTTGGTGCATATGCCAGGTATATTTGTCGGCATGATTTTAGCAGGGAGCACGGTATTTGCCGCTGCATCTGCGCAACTGGTGGTATTGTATATGATTGTCGCATCAAGTTTTACAGCATGTGTGGTCAGCTTTTTGCTGGTCAAACATCTACACAGAGTGGTGGTGGGGTCTTAAGTGAAAAACAATAAAATAGCAGTGATGGCATCGGGTAAAGGCAGTAATTTAAAAGTGATTTTAAAGGCGATTGCTAGGGGCGAATGTGCTGCGCAAGTCGAAGTGGTGATTTGTAACAAAGCGGATGCCAAGGCTTTGAACATTGCCAAGGATGCAGGTGTGCCGCAGGTATTGTTTATCAACCCTAAAGATTATGAAGACCGTGAAGCCTATGATATTGCGTGTGCTGAGGTTATTCAGTCGGCTGGCTGTGTGTTGATTGTGTTGGCAGGTTATATGCGCATTTTGTCTAAGGCATTTATTCAAGCGTTCCCCGACCAAATCATCAATATTCACCCATCACTATTGCCTGCATTTAAAGGCGCTGACGCTGTGGGCGAAGCATTAAAAGCTGGGGTGAAGGTATCGGGATGTACCGTGCATTATGTCACATTAGAGTTGGATAGCGGTGAGGTTCTTGAGCAAGCCAGCGTGCCTATTTTGGCAGGTGACACATGGCACTCTTTGCATCAACGTATCCAAGAAAAAGAGCATAGTATATACCCAAGCGTGATTCACAGACTTATCACAAAAGTATAGCTTTTTTATTACAAGGCGTTGACATTAACCATATTATAATTATGGTCAAGCCTGACTCAGGGAGTGCGCGATGCTAAAAGTTCTTGCTTTACTATTCTTTTTTTTCCAGCCGCAGTCTTTGCCACATCAGGCGGTAAAACAGTCAACTTGGCTGCATTTCAAAGGTTAGATACAAGTACTGAGTTTGAAGGTGTGGTTGAAGGTGCGTTGATACCTTTTTTAACAGCTATGAAAGATAAAAAGATGCTTGCTATTATCCACACTGAAGGTGCGTTTGGTGGGGATGTTATTACTTTGCAAACCAGTGTGCTGTATCATAATGATAGTGGTCTAGGAGATTATGGCATTGACTGTCAATTAAGCTTTACGGAAGATATTGAATCTGGAGAATCCTACTTTTCTTTGGGTGGTGTCTGTCGTATTCAGCGCGTTGGTCATGGGAAAAGTAGTAAGCATATTTTGGTGATTCCACCAACGCCGATTCCTGAGTCAGCAAAAGAAGGGCATGAGTGGTACTTACTTGACGAAGATGAAGAGTCTGGTGTTGCCTTTTTTGTTAATATTGGTAAATATCAATAAGCATTTACCTACCTCTATTGTTAATATTTAAAGGGGTGACTGCTCAATAAACGGGTGCCTGAGTGTGTATTATGTCACAGGAGAGCTGGACAGCGGTGTTATTTTAGCGCAAGCTCCCCCTCTCGTTTTAGTGATGATAATGGGGATGCCCTGTATTCATCGGATGCAACAATGCGAGTATGAAATTTATCTGAGCGTTATTTACTCTTTGACATGTGACTAAACTAAGGAGCAGTTTATGAAGAAGTATATTTTAATTTGTGCGATGATGATGTTTTCTGTTTCAATGCTGAACCCTCATTCATACGCCTTGGTATCAACAGCCAGTGCAGCTGAAGGCAATATGGCGCAAGTGCAACTCATACTGAAAAAGTTGAGAAGCTCAATGGCAAATATGAAAGATTTTGATGAGCTTGAAGAGGCAGGAATGGACAAGTCAGATGTGGACCGACTGCGCAAAGCTATGAAAGGTAAAATTAAACAAATGACAACAGATGCAGTCGATTTGATTAGAGTGCTGTAAGTATTTTTTGGAGGAAAGATGTTAAAAATTGTATTGATGATGTTGATGATAATGCCGAGCGTGAGTTTGGCAGATGAATCAAGAAGTGTGAATTTCGCAGCATTTCAAATTGCAGACGAAAACTTTGAATTTGAAGCGATTGTCGAAGGAAAGTTCAGTGATTTTATTGCTGAAATGAAAGGTTCTCAAATCTTAGCTTTGGTGCATTCGGCAGGTGCTGTTGATGGTGATATTATCACCATGCAAACCAGTGTGCTGCGTGATAATGATGGTGCATTGGGCGATTTTGGCGTGGATTGTCAGTTAAACTTTAAAAGTGAGAAAGAGGGTGAAGATACTTCTTATTTGCTGGGTGGTGTATGCCGTATTATTCAAGTGGGTGGAGGCAAAGATTTAAGAACGGTTTTGATTATTCCACATACTTACATTCCTGATACAGCCCAAGGTTTTGAAGGCTGGTTTATGCTTGATGAAGATGAAGCAACGGGTATTGCCTTTTATGCGAATGTCAGCTTAGAACACTGAGTTTATTGTAAGTAGATTATGAAAGACCTAAGCGAAAGTTTAGGTCTTTTTTTATGTGCTTATTTCCCGATACAGAATTCTGAAAACACCTTATCGAGAATAAACTCGACATCACCAATGCCCAGAATTTCACCCAGCGATGACCATGCTCTGCGCCATTCCATTGCGGTTAAATCAATCATTTCTTCGCGCCCAAGCATATCGAGCCCAGCCTGAATATGGGCGAGTGATATTTCAAGTGCTGCTCTATGCCTTGAGGATGTGACCATTGCGCCTTCATCAGCCAAATCGACATCGCCAAGCATGATTGCCATGTTTTTTAATAACGCAGTCAAACCCTGCTCTTGTTTGATGGATATGGGCGCAAAACCTTGCGGCAGTGTTTCGGTTGTTTTTTTGTCCACTTTGTTCATCAATTTAAGTTGAATATTTAAATCTTTAAAATGGGTTTCAGGTTTCCATGTTTCGGGGCGGGTTGCATCGGCAATGAAGATGATTAAATCAGCCGTTTCAGCCGCATCTTTGGCGCGTTTTACGCCTTCTTGTTCCACCACATCATCGGTGGTGCGCAACCCTGCGGTGTCCACCAAACGAATGGGTATGCCAGCCACTTCAAAATCAACTTCCAATGTATCCCGTGTTGTGCCCGCAATGTCGGTAACAATAGCTCTATCTCGTCCAGATAACACATTAAGTAAGCTGGACTTACCTACATTGGGTTCGCCCACAATGGCAACGGTTGCACCTTCAAATAAGCGTTCACCAAGTTTACTGTTTAACTGTTGTTGTATGGGGACAATAAGTTCGTTTTCAACGCGTTCACGAAGTTGACCATAAAAGAGCTCTGGAACTTCATCTTCGGGAAAATCCAAACATGCTTCCACATGTGCTACCACAGATGTTAAATCATCCATGTATTG
>DQSL01000037.1 GCA_015663235.1 Mariprofundaceae bacterium | reverse complement strand
TGGGTGCGGTTATGAGAAAATTAATCCATATTATCTATGGCGTGTTGAAAAATAATCAGCCGTTTGACCCTGAATTCCAGGCTAAAAGCGCCTGACTTTAAGACGGTATCTTGTATTTCTTTTCTGATTCGTGGCGTGGTCTTGGCGTTAGCATGCTGTATACTTCCCATAATTTGACCCCTTTTAGGAAATGATAACTAAATCCATAAGAATTCGGAACTAAACAGGTAAGTTTATTAACCCTGGGTTTAGCGAATATCGCTTTGGCCAATGAAAACCAAGAGGTTTGGCAAAAATCATATGTACTAGAAAGTAAAGGTGAGTATGAAAAAGCAGCCGCAGTGCTGACACCATTGTTGAATAATAAAACGAGTGAGTATGTCTTGCTTCGTTATGGTTGGTTGAACTACCTTCAGGGTAATTACAATGATGCTATTGATAGCTATAAACGCGCGCTGAATTTTAATTCGCGCTCTTTTGATGCGCGATTGGGCATAAGCTTACCCTTGATGGCGCAAGGGCGTTGGAAAGAAGCAAGTCGTTATCTTAAGCAAGTCATTGCACAGTCTCCTTATCATTATTTAGCGCATGTTCGCCTGATGATATGTGAAGAAGGCTTGCATCAGTGGAAAACGTTAGAAAAGCATAGCAAGAGCATGGCTGCCTATTATCCAGTAGATGCGATAATATTGGTTTATTTAGCCAGATCCTATGCTTGGCAAGATAAAGAAGAACAAGCCAAAGCGATTTATCAGCGTGTTCTTAAGCGCTTTCCTAACCATATTGAAGCCAATTATTTTTTGAAAGGTCAACAGAATTAAGCTTGGTATTGCTATATAAGTCGCGATGAAATCCACTGGCCAATACTGTGGATTTCATCAGGGCAAACGCTGTGTTCCATGGGGTATTCATGCCATTCAACTTGATAACCAAGGTTTTTCAAAAATTCGGCGGAGTCTTTGCCATATTCATACATAACAACAGGGTCTTGAATGCCATGTGCCATGAAAATGGGGGTGTTTTTGCTGGCTGGGTTGATGTCTTTATCAATGGTTGTGTGCAGCGGCAAATAGCCTGATAAAGCGGCAATGCCTGCAAGTGGTTTAGCGATGGTTAACCCTGTATACAGTGACATGGCAGCACCTTGGGAAAAGCCAATCAAGATAATACGCTCATTAGAAATGCCACGTGCATTTTCTTGGGTAATCAGTTCAAGGATGGCAGCCGCAGATTGTTTGATGCCAGCTTCATCTTGCGGGTCGGTTTCGGGGTCTCTCGTACCAAGTGAATATAAATCATACCACGCAGGCATGATATACCCACCATTTGCAGTCACAGGCATGGTGGGTGCGTGTGGAAAAATAAAACGAATATTGGCATTGTCGGGCAAACCCAGTTGCGGCACGATGGGTAAAAAATCAAAACCATCTGCACCCAAACCATGCAACCAAATCACCGTAGCATTGGGTTGACTGCCGAGCTCTGTGGTTTCAAATGTTAAATCTACCATGTTGTGTTCACCTGTAATCCATATTGCCCATTGTTGGCTGTTGGACTGATACTTACCCCTTTATAGGGTGTTGCAAAATAAAAGCTGCTGATTGTGCCAATCACTGCACCTGCAAGCACATCGGATGTGAAATGTTTATTGGCATAGACGCGGCTATAACCCACAAATGATGCACCGATATATGCGGGAATGGCATACTCCCAGCCATATCGTGCATGAATAAATGATGCGCCTTGAAAAGCAGCAGATGTATGCCCTGATGGGAAAGAACGGTTGTTCGAGCCATCGGGTCGCTCTCTGCCCACAGTAAACTTTAAGGCAAAAGTGATGCCCGTATTGGTGAAGAAGGATTGATACATCTGTTTTTCACCTTCCTCATCATCCAAATACAAGGTTGTACTATAAGCAATGCTGGGGATGAGGATTTGAATCCAGTCACCCGCAACTTCAATGTCACTAGCTGCGCGAGCTTGGTTGCTAAGGCAGCAAGATAACACAAGACTTATAAGGGTCAGTCGAAACATGAGCCAAATGTGGAGTTAAACATGATGTTTGGCAATACTTACTTGGTCTGGATGCCGTATCGAGTACGGCACGACGTTAAGGCGTTACTTTTATGCCGTCATTGCGGGCTTGACCCATAAATCCATGTGTTTGATTATGGATGCTGAATTGAGTTCAGCATGACAGTTGTCTTATCCATGTCCATCGGTGTTTATCTGTGGCTAAAGATTATTGCAAAAGTGTTTGGATTTCTTCTTGAGATAATGGTGTTGGAAGCCTTGCGCCAAGTTGGGCTACGATTTTTGCTGCGGCATGGCTGCCCAAGTGCCCTGCTTGTTTCCAGCTTAAATCATTGGTGATGCCGTAGAGCACGCCTGCTGCATACATATCCCCTGCACCTGTGGTATCTACTGCATCCACGGTGACACCTTCAATGGCAATGGCTTCGCCTTCGTGCATGATAATGGAGCCGTTTTTACCTAAGGTGAGCGCCACGTTATCGCATGTTTTATGGATAGCATGGGCTGCATGGATGGGGTCATCTTCGCCAGTTAGTGCGGTGGCTTCATCTTCGTTGCAAAACAATAAATCAACAGGGCCTTCAATCAGATATTTGAACTCATCACGGCAAATATCAACCAAGAATGGGTCGGAAATAGTCAGGGCGATTTTTGTGTCACACTGGTTGGCAATATCAATGGCGTGTAAGGCGGCTTCTTTGGTTGATTCACCCGCAAATAAATAACCTTCCACATAAATATAATCAGCCTTAGCAATAGCGTCTTCATCAATGTCTGAAGTTGATAACGTAGCAGATACACCAAGATTGGTCAGCATGGTGCGCTGGGCATCAGGGGTGATTAAAACCACACAAGTACCCGTGGTTTCATTGCTCGCTTTTGCACCAAAATGAATACCTAAGTCCTGCAACTCTGTGGCATATTGTAGCCCGAAATTGTCCGAGCCTGTTTTGCCACAATACGCAACCTTACCGCCCATGTCAGCAATACCAACAATGGTATTGGCAGCCGAACCACCTGAACAAGTGTTGATTTTATGCTCTTGCAACGCATCAAGAATTTTTTGCTGATCTTCTTCGCTGGTCAAGGTCATGATGCCTTTTTCAATGCCATTGGCTGCTAAAAAAGCATCATCGCATTGAACTTGTAAATCCATAATGGCATTGCCTACGCCGTAAACATTAATTGTCATTGTCTTATCCCGCCTTTTTGAGAGTTATCTTTGATTTGTTATTGCCCTGCAATGGTCATGTCTGAAATGATAATGCTAGGTACTGCCGTGCTGCCCAACCATGTAACATCATTGCCAATATGTGAAATATTTTGAAACATATCACGCAAGTTACCTGCAATCGTCACTTCTTGCACAGGTTGTGTAACTTTGCCGTTTTCAATTAAAAAACCTGCAGCACCACGTGAATAATCACCCGTCACACCGTTGATGCCAAAGCCCATGAGCTCGGTGACGAAAAAACCATCTTGAATATCAAGCATCATATCCTCTTGGTTCATCTCGCCAGCGTGAATAATAAGGTTGGATGTGCCAATGCCAACGTCACCCGTAAGCCCACGGCTGGCGTTGCCTGTTTCGGCAATGTTTAGGCGTTTGGCGGCGTAACGGTCGGTCAAAAGTGTGGTCAACACGCCTTCTTCAATGATGTTTTTGCCTTGGCATAATGTGCCTTCGCCATCAAACAAACGATTCGCCATGCCTTGCGCATGATTGGGGTTTTCTTCTAAAGTGACAAACTTGGGAAACAGTTGTTTGCCCACATCATCACCCAAAAACGAACGCTTTTGTAACACAGCACGCCCATTAATCGCAGAGAGTAGGTGTCCAAAAATAGAGCCAGCAATACGTGGCTCAAAAAGCACAGGACAGGTGCGGCTGCTCACCACTTTGCTGCCCAAACGAGCTGTGGCGCGGCGGGCGGCTTCTTCGCCAATGTCTTCGGCTGTGCGAAGGTCGGCGGCTTGAAATGCAGAATGCCAAGCGTAATCACCTTGCATATTTTCATCTTTGCCAGCAATCACAGACACCGATAAAGATGATGATGACCTACGATTCTGTGCCACGAAACCATCGCTGCACGCATACACCTTTTCATCATCACCAAAACCAGCCGTCGCACCTTCGCTGTTTTGAATGTTGGCATCAAAAGCAAGGGCAACTTCTTCGCATTGTAGGGCGGCAGCTTTAGCAGCTTCGGTATCCCAACCGTGGTTGATATGTGGGTGTTCTTCCTTCCAAGTTGCCAAATCATCTGCGCTGGGATGATTCGCGCCCACAGGTGCGACAACATCAGGGTCTGGCTCAGAAATTTTTGCCATATCCACCACTTGTTGCGCCAAGGCTTTAAGCCCTGCATCCGACAAATCCGATGAGCTGGCAGAAGCAAATGCCAAACCTTTGCTGGTTTCTACAAAACCGCGCAAACCAATGCCTTGGGCATGTTCGGCTTCAATGCTTTCCACTTTGCCGTGGCGTACTTGAATGGATTCACCTGTGCTGTTCACAGCAATCGCATCGGCATGTTTTGCCCCTGCTTGGCTAATATAATCTAAAAGTTGTGCTGCTTTATCATTTAAACGCATGTGTTACCCTTTATTCAGAACTTCCTTCGTTCAGGGTGAGAATGCTAGCATTGAAGTTTAGGGATTTATAGTTGAGCTGCCTTGACCTTCAACCTGTGCATATTCATGATGGCAGCATATTGATGGGTGAGATAGGGAGCGAAATGCTTAAAAAGGTTTTATTGGGCGGGATGCTAACACTTATTTTAGTGGTGGGCGTGGGCATTGCTGTTGTGAAATATTATCAATATCAAAACCTTCAACTTTTGTTTGAAGACAAACTCGATGGGCGATTGATTGCTCATAAAGTGAATCAACAAGGCAAATTGGAAGCCATTTTAAACAGCGGTATACGCTCCTTTGAATTGGATGTTCTTTTTCGTAAGCAGGGCGAGTCGGGATATTTTGAAATCGGGCATGATGAACATGAAGTTCGTGGTCAAACGTTTGAATCGTATTTGACGTATTTACAGACATATTCGATAAATAAAATATGGATGGATGTCAAAAATGTGGGTGATGATAATGCTGAAGCCATGCTTGTGCATTTGGAAAACCTGGCGCAAAAGTATGGTGTTAAACCATCAATACTATTAGAGTCTTCAACAACAAGCCCCCAATTAAAAATATTTAGCGATGCAGGTTTTCACACATCATATTATTTGCCAACCAATGCAATTTTAAACTTGTTAGCGCGACAAAAACCTGATGATTTAGCCCAAGAAGCGATACGAATTAGAGATTTGGTGCTGGTGCAAGATGTGTCCGCGATTTCATTTCCTGCGTCATTGTATCCTTTTGTGAAGCAGTATGTTGAGCCACTGTTGCCTAAAAACATCGTTTATCACACGTGGAATATTATCAAGCTAGAAGATAATCACGCGCTGGAGAAGCTGAAGGACACACCAGTTTTTAAAGACCCGCGTGTGCGAACAATTATTTATAGTTACCATTATATTTCATGATGTTAAAACGCTGGTTTTTCTCCGTTCTCTTTTTATCGCTGGTGACGTTAAGTTATCGGCTTTCATTTGTGTTGTACCATCAAGAGGTGTTTACTTCACATACTTGGTCTGAGCAGCTTTATGCGCTGCTGTGGGGTCTTCGCTTTGATGTTGCATTTGTGTTGCCGATGGCATTGCTCTCGCTGCTTTTGTATCTGATTGTGAAACTGTTGTTTTCCAAATCAGTGCAACATATTGCCTACGCTTGGTTTGTGTTGCCTTGGATTGTTTTAATGTGGCTGGTGCAGACAGGGGATGCGCTGTATTTTCAAGATGCGGGCAGGCATATTGGTTATGAAATCCTGGCTGCCCAAGGTGATGCGCCGAACTTGCTGCAACATGCCTTGAACACAGGACTTACCTTGGTAATTGCCAATGCGGTGTTGTGTTTATTGTTTGTGATGCTGAGTTTTGTGTGTCTCCGTCGTGCCGATGAAACAACGCATATTTCGCGTAAAATCCAGCACGGATTCACCTTGTTTTTGATACTATTGGTCACCGTAGTTGGGGTGCGCGGTGGTATTTCAGGTGTGCCGCAATCGCCAGTGCAAGTGCATCAAGTTGGCGATAGCAAGCAGGCAATCATTGCTGCGAACCCTGTGTATATCGCGTTTTTCATTTTGAGTAGTCAGGGTAAACCGCTTACACAAGTGATGTTACCCGAGTCTTCATTAAGCGCTGAGGAAACCATTGCCTTTTTGTATCCAGAATTAAGGCAGGAAGAACCTAAACAAGCCTTGCCATACAATGTCATTTTTATTTTATTGGAAAGTTGGAATGCGGCGTTTATGCCAAGTTATAATGCTGCAGCAAAACATCAAGTTACCCCCAATTTCGATGCTTTTCGAGCGCGAGCAATTTCTGCGGACATGA
The DNA here is from genome assembly GCA_015663235.1 of Mariprofundaceae bacterium. Classification (GTDB taxonomy): domain Bacteria; phylum Pseudomonadota; class Zetaproteobacteria; order Mariprofundales; family Mariprofundaceae; genus Ghiorsea. The sequence goes on along the minus strand of DQSL01000037.1, from coordinate 23,148 downwards.
CCTTGGCGGGAGGACATCGAACCACTGAAGGTATGTTTACCAGCATGTGTTCATTGCAAAACCCTTTGGGCTCAAGCTTGGTGAATACACAATTGATGGACTTAACATACCGATGTTTGCCGCAAATATTAAAGGACGAGGGTTATGTGACATCATTCATTCAAGGCTCATACCGTGATACCAGTAGCGTGGGTTCATTTGCGCAAAAGCTCGGTTTTGCGGAGAGCTTGGGCAAGGTGGAATTGCCGCGAGGGAAGTTGGCGCACAATGCTTGGGGTTTGCATGATGATGATTTGTATGAATATTTATTTGCGAAAACTTTGGCACAAAAGCAGCCATTCTTTTTTGCGTTAAACACCAATTCTACGCACGATACTGTGTTGCCACTGCATGTTTCCCCGCTGTTGGATGAGGATGTGCAAGATGCCAAGCATAAAAATGCGATGCACTATGCCGATGCAGCTTTGGGTCGGTTTATCACCAAGTTTGAGCAAAGCCCGCTGGCAAACAATACACTCATTGTGCTTGTTGCAGACCATACCGCACAAGTTCGCGGCAGTGATTTATACGAATACATGGTTCCAATGGCAATTTCGATTCCCAATAGGGGTGCAAAAAACATATCATTTGCAACGTCACAACGAGATATTGCGCCCACGATTTTGGATGCTTTGCATTTGCCACCATCGCGCAGTTTTACAGGCAAATCATTGTTATCTGCAAAGGTATTTTTCGCCGACTATTTTCATCATCAACATTTGGGCTGGATGGAAGGCGATGATTTGGTGCGCATCAATGTTTTAACGGGAGAAACCACTTGTTTTGCATGGCGGCAAGATTTACAGCTAAAACATCCGCAGCGATGTGAGGGCAAAGAAAGGGTAAGGCAACATGCTTTGGGTTTTACGCATTGGGCGCAACAAGCCTTATTTGCAGGAGAAACTGGGCGATTAAGGCAGCGTTTATCGCAGTGATGCCACGCCATCTTTAAAGCTTGGGTATTTGAGCGTGGGTAGCAAATCTTGGTGTAATTTTTGGTTGGATATACGTTTGTTATCCCTAAAGAAATCCAAATATGTTGCAGACATTTCTTTTTCGGCTTGTTCAGGCGTTAAAACAATAGGTTCAGGTGCGCCAATCATTTCAGCAAGTTGACAAACATAATCTTGATGTGAACAAGGCGCATCATCAGATAGATTGATGATACGGTATGTTTGCGGTTTTAACATGGCAGCCATCAATGCAGCCACAATATCATCGGCATGAATGCGATTGGAATAGTGGGCGGGCTGCCAAGCCACGGTTTTGTAGTTGCCTGCTTTGAGTTTGTTAATAATATTACGTTCATCGCCATAAATACCAGCCAAACGAAACACTTCAGCAGGAGCACCAGCATTTAACCAAGTTTGTTCTGCTTTGAGGCGTTGCACGCCACGCGGACTTGTAGAAAAGTTAGTCGATGTTTCATCAATCCAATCGCCACCACTATCAGCATATACGCTGGTCGCCGATAAATAACCTGCCCACTTGAGTGATGGTATTTTTTCAACAAGCGCATTAACCCACAACGATTGGGTTTCAAAAGGTTTACGATGCTCATCATAGTTCAAAGGAATAGAATCAAGCACAGCAGCGCAATCTATGAGCCATTCAGCAGTTAAAAGCGAGGGGTTATCATTAATCACAACATCAATGCCTTGTTGTTTTAGCTTATCGGCAGCCTCTTGACTACGCACAGTGGCTTTGACTTGAATGTCCTGCGCCAAACATGTGGCAGCAAGTTTACTACCAACATAACCACAGCCTAAAATCAACAATGTTTTAATGGGTTTACTCATGGGCTACCTCTTGCTTACTGCATCAATTGAAACTATCTTGCGCACCCTGTGAAGTTCACAGTTTTGGGCTCATGGCGCAACTGGTTAGCGCAACCGGCTCATAACCGGTTGGTTCTAGGTTCGAGTCCTAGTGAGCCCACCAATTATACATGGCAAAGCATGACGTAAGCGAGGTGTTTGACAATGAGTAGTGTAAATCCTGATGAGTTGAAAGCCTTGGTGCTTGCCCATATTGAAGATGCAGAAGTGAATGTTGTTTGTTATTCTGGCGATGACCATTTTGAAATGACAGTGATTTCCGCATCCTTTGCTGGCAAGCCGCGCATTGCGCGCCACAAGATGGTGTATGCGGCATTGGGTGACAATATGCGCCAAGCAGTTCATGCTTTGGCTTTGAAAACGAAAACGCCTGAGGAGGCATCAGCATGAGTGATTCAACACAAGATTCAGTGCAAGGGCAAATTGCAGAAGTTGTTAAAAACAATGATGTGTTGTTGTTTATGAAAGGTACACCGCAAATGCCACAGTGCGGCTTCTCGCAGCGTGTTTGTGCTATTTTAAGCGGGCATGATGTGGCATTTTCTGCCATCAATGTGTTGCTAGACCCTGCTGTTCGTGAAGGCATTAAAGAGTTTAGCGACTGGCCTACTATTCCGCAGCTTTATGTTGGTGGCGAGTTTGTGGGTGGTTGTGACATTGTATCTGAAATGCATGAAGACGGAGAGCTTGCCACAGTGCTTGCGCCCTTCAAACAAGGTGATGCAGAAAAAGCATAGCACTTGATTTTAGGTATAAAAAAAGATATAACTCTGATGTGGATATTGTTATTTCATTTGTTACCTTTTTGCACTTAAACGAGCTTGCCTGATGGCAGGCTCAGTTGGTCAAAACCTCAGCCAAAAGCAATCGCAACGGCTTGCGCTTACGCCACAGCTTACGCAAAGTTTAAAAGTGTTGGCAATGAACAGCCAAGACTTGGCGTTGTTCATTGAAGAAAGCTTGGAATCCAATCCATTACTTGAAATGGAAGCGCCCAAAGAAGCAGTGAAGACCGAAGAAGCAAACCCCGCACAAAAAGATGCCACTGAATGGCAAGAGACTGACGGCGGCGACCGTTGGGATAATATGTATCAAAACAACCGAGGTTTTGAGTCAGGCACTGAGATAGAGCAGCAGTGGCAAGATGAGCAAAGCCTCAGTGACTCCCTACACGAACAGATAGCCCAGCAACCTATGGATGATTTGGAACGTCAAATTGCCCATGCCATCATTGATTCCTTGGATGATGATGGTTATTTTCGCGCTTCGCTTGAAGAGGTACTGACAGGCATCGAAGATAAAGGCATTAAAAAAGCCAAAGTGATTGAAGTGCTGGAATGTGTGGTGCAAGAGCTTGAGCCTTCGGGCATTGGCGCGCGCGATTTGACCGAATGTTTGCTGCTGCAAATTTCTGATGATGATTCATCTGCCATGATGGTGCGCCAAATATTATTGTATCATGCTGATATCATCACTGACGATTTAACCTTGATGAAAACCATGCAGTGCAAGATTGAAGCCTTAGACTCTGCGCGCGCCTTGTTGCGCCGCTTAGATCCTTTCCCTGGCCATGGCTTGCGCGGACAAGAAAACATCTACGTGCAACCAGAAATTATTTTCCGCATTGTGAATAAAAAGATTGAGGTTGAAGTGCCTAAGTCTGGCTGGCGTGGTTTGAAGGTGAGCGCGCAGTGGGAAGGGCAAAAGTGGACGGGCAAAGACCGTGAATTTATGGATGCAGCAAGCCAAGAGGCTAGATGGTTGTTGCAGGCTTTGGACCAGCGCAGTGATACTTTAATGAAAGTAGGGCTTTGTTTGGCGGCAAGACAAAAGTTGTTTCTTGAGCATGGCATATTGGGCTTAAAACCATTAACTTTGCAGGATGTAGCTGAGCAAGTTGGGCTGCATGAGTCAACCATTTCACGGGTAACGCATGGTAAATATGCGCAAACGCCACTTGGTTTGATAGAGTTGCGCCGTTTCTTTTCAGCAGGTTTGCCCACACGCGGTGGCGGATTGATTTCTGTGCATAGAGTGCAGCAAAGGGTGAAAACATTGATTGAGTCAGAGCCATTGGGTCACCCCGTATCTGACCAAGCGATTTCAGAGCGACTTCAAGCAGAAGGCATTGAAATCGCTAGGCGCACGGTTGCCAAATACCGCGAACAGTTAGGGCTGCCACCAAGCAGCCGAAGAAGGCGCGCTGCCAAAGCGCGACAAACACAAAGCCGGAGGTAGGAAATATGCAAGTATCGATTACAGGTCGTCATGTAGAGCTTACGGAGCCACTTAAAGATTATGTGAATGAAAAACTAGGGCATTTGAAACATTCGTTTGACCATGTGGTAGATGTACATGTGGTGTTGGGTGTTGAGAAACACAGACAACGCTGTGAAATCAATATCACAGCCAATGGCGTGGTGCTTCATGCCAAAGCAGAAACAGATGATATGTATGCATCCATTGATGGTGTGGTTGATAAGTTAAACCGTCAACTCAAACGCTACCGTGCCAAATTGCAGCGCCATCAAGGTGCAGGTCGTAAAACAAGTATGCGTTTGCGCCATAAAGCTTTGGATGTTGGGCATGACACAGATGAATTGGATGCAGGATACACCCCAAACACACTGGCTGAAGAGGCAGTGGATGTTGAAGTGATGACTATGGATGCTGCGGTGATGCATATGGAGCTTTCTGAAAAAGAAAACGTGCTTTTATTCACCAACGAAGAAACTGGAAAACTGAATGCTTTGACGCGCAAACCTGATGGTTCATTAAGTTGGATTGAGCCAGAAGCGAGCTAAAATGACCGAATCAAAGATGTTGGTCACGCCCGAACATGTGTTGATGGGCTCGCAAGCGCAAAGTAAACGGGCTTTGCTCACGGAAATGGTAGGTTTGCTAACGTCTATAGACTTGGACTTGGCACTTGAAGTGATTACGGCGCGTGAGAAGCTGGGAAGCACGGGCATGGGGCATGGTGTTGCCATTCCTCATGGTCGGCTTCAAGGTTTGCAGGAGCCTGCCATCGTGATCGCTATTCATGAGCAAGGGGTCAATTTTGATGCTATTGATGGGCAACCTGTGCATATTGTGGTGATGTTGCTTGTACCCAACGATGACCATCAGATTCATTTGGGTTTATTGGCAAAGTTGGCAAAACTTTTGCAGCAAGAAAACGTGCGCCAAGCCTTGCGTGCAGCCAGCAGCCGAGAAGACGTTGCCAAGCTGTTTGCAATTTAATGTTATGTCTCCTGCGCTAAAGGTTATGTGATGCTTTTAATTATCACGGGTTTATCGGGTGCTGGGAAAAGTACAGCACTACACGCTTTGGAAGACAATGGCTTCTTTTGCACCGATAACTTGCCTGTGACCATGCTCGCGGATTGGGCAGAAAACATGCTGCAAAACGAATACAATGCTGCGGTTGGCATTGATATTCGCAGCTCGGAAAACCCTGTATTATTATACCAAGCTTTATCCTCTATCCGCCAAGGTTTGGATTGGAAAATCATGTTTATTGATGCCAAGGATGAGGTGTTGCAGCGCCGTTTTTCAACCGTTCGCCGTAGGCATCCGCATATGCCAAGCATTCCTTTGGAGCAAGCGGTTGCCTCAGAGCGGCAAGCTTTATCATCTTTACAACAGCAGGCAGATATTGTGCTTGATAGTTCTAACATCACGCCTTACCAGTTGTCTGACTTAGTGGAAAGTTATTGGCGCAAACAAAAGTCAGTGTTGGCGGATAAACAACCACTGGTATGGTCGCTCATTTCATTCAGCTATCAGCGTGGGCTGCCTGCTGGCGCAGATATGGTCATGGATATGCGCTTCTTGCCCAACCCTCATTATGAACCAAAACTTGCGCCGCTCACGGGCAAGGATGCCGAAGTGCAAGCATTTCTAAGTGCTTTGGATGAAGTGCAACAAGCTGAAACTTATATTCAAAACTGGCTAAGTTTTGTCGCACCGAAAATGATTCAAGAGCGCAAAAGGTATTTTACGTTGGGTTTTGGATGCAGCGGAGGGCGGCATCGGTCGGTGTATATGACGGAGATGATTGCGAAGTGGCTTATAGATGAAAACATGGGTGTGCCTATTGTTCGCCACCGAGAAATTGGAGACATTCATTGATTGGCGTAATTCTGATTGCTCATGCGCATATTGCCTCGGAAACCAAGGCTGCCGTTGAATATATTTTAAAGCAACAGGTGGCATTTGAAGCAATTGATGTGACCAATTCAGATGCTGCTATTGCCCAAAAACAAGCATTTTCGGATGCCTTACATCAGATGTTACAAGATTGTGATGGGGTGTTGGTGATGATAGATATTTTTGGTGCGACACCATGCAATATTGCCATAGATATCATCGCCCAAACCGATATGCAGGCAGACATTGAAATGATGGCTGGTTTTAATTTACCTTGTGTGATTAAAACGATTTTAGAGCGCGAACATCATAGTTTGGTTGATTTGGCGCATTTATGCCTTGATTCAGGGCAAAAATATATGCGCCTTGGCTCGCAAGAGCAGGTTGTTCAACAACTCTTTGCCAAGCGTAAGGTGGTATGAAAAAGGTTGTAACGATTCGCAACAAACTGGGCTTACATGCCCGCACATCTGCGCAATTTGTGACCTTAGCAGGGCAGTTTTCATGCGACATTCAATTGCAGCGTGATGATATGATTGTGAATGGTAAAAGCCTGATGGCGATTCTTACTTTAGCGGCTAGCCAACACACGAATATTACGATTATGACGGATGGTGAACAAGCAGAACAAGCGCTAAATGCCTTGGTTTTGTTGGTTGAACAAGGTTTTGGAGAAGAACTGTGAGCGTGCAAGGAACTGCGGCGGCAGGCAGTGGCGGCATTATTATTGGTGTGGTGCAAAAGCTTGATGCAAAGCAACACATTATTCCTGAATATCATATTGAGGATTCCCAACACACAAGTGAAGTGCAACGTTTTGAAGCTGCAGTTGCCCAAGCAAGGTTAGCCTTAGAACAAGAGCTAGACGCACTATCGCAACATGGACATGGCAATAATTTGCGCCCGATTTTAGAAGCTCATGATTTGATGTTGGCAGACCCAGAGCTACACAGCGGTACAGTACAATGCATTCACGAAGAGAACATGAATGTGGAGTGGGCATTAAAGCGCTGTTTAGCATCGTTTACCCAAGCTTTTGCGCACATGGACGATGCATATTTACAAAGCCGACAAGCGGATATTATGCAAGTTGGCTCACGGATTTTAAATCAGCTATCAGCAGTGAAACCGACAATATTTCAGACTACTTCTATCATCATTTCCCCAGACTTTTCACCTGCGGACGTGGTGGGTCTTTGGCGCGAAGGTGTGGCAGGTTTTGTGACAGCACAGGGTGGTAAAGATAGTCATGCCATGATTGTTGCCCGAGGCGTGGGGCTGACAGGTTTGGCAGGTGCGCAAGCCTTGTGGGCGCAAGCCAAAGATGGCGATAGGTTGATTGTGGATGCAGAGCGTCACACATGGATATTAAACCCAACACCTGAACAAGAGCAAGATTATCAAGCTGCGGTTGAGGCTTTGCAAAAAGAGCAAAAAGCATTGCAAGATTTCGTCAAACAAACACCGATAACCCAAGCTTTTAATATGTCATTGTTTGCCAATGTTGAGTTTGTAGAAGAAGTGGTGCTGGCGAATCAATACGGCGTGGATGGCATTGGTTTGTTCCGCACGGAATTTTTATTTATGCAGTCCGAAACATTGCCTGATGAAGACGTGCAATACGCCTATTACCAAGGCATTGTGCAAGGTATGCGAGGGAAACCTGTCACCTTCCGATTGTTGGATGTTGGTGCGGATAAGCTGGCTCATGCGCGGACTATTTTTGGTGATTATGATGGTGAAAACCCAGCCTTGGGTTTACGGGGTGTGCGTATGTTGTTGCACAAGCCTGAGCTATTAAAAACACAATTGCGGGCTATTTTACGCTGCGCTCATGAAGGGGATATTTCCGTGCTTGTGCCTATGGTGGTATCAGCTGCGGAGATGGTTGCGGTGCGTAAAGTAATGTTGGAAGTGCAACATGCGTTAAAGTTAGACAAAAGCATTGATTTGGGATGCATGATTGAAGTGCCTGCAGCGGCCCTGATTGCGCATGATTTGGCAAAAGTGTCCGACTTTTTTTCGATTGGTAGCAACGACTTGGTGCAGTATACGTTGGCGGTAGACCGCGCTGATGAACATGTGGATTATTTGTATGATGCCAGTCACCCTGCAATTTATAATCTGATTCAAATGGCAGCAAAGGCAGCGCAGCAACACAATATCCCTGTGACGGTGTGTGGTGAACTGGCTGCAAGCAAAGCTTGGACGCAGGCTTTTGTGGACATGAAAATCAACGCTTTATCCATGGCATCTAGCAGTGTGTTGATGATACGAAAACACCTTTCAGACCTGCATAACAAGTTATAATCCAGTATATTGACTGCGCTTCATGTACAATTCATGTGTGGCACTTTATGCTCACGCTGTTGATTCAAAAGAGGTATAATTGATGTCTGAAATTTCGTTATTGGGTGCATTTGTTGCGGGTATTTTATCTTTCCTTTCCCCCTGCGTTTTACCCTTAGTTCCTGCATACTTATCCTTCATTAGTGGTGTATCTGTAGATGCACTTCGCAATGAAGAAGACTTGGATCATGCGAGAATTCGTAAAACGGCAATCATTCAATCGCTGTGGTTTATCCTCGGTTTTAGCTTGGTGTTTATCGCTTTGGGCGCATCGGCATCACTTATTGGGCAATGGCTGCTCTCGAATATGGCGATGTTGGCAAAGTTTGCAGGTATTATTATTATTGTATTCGGTCTGCATTACACTGGCATTATTCGTATCCCATTTTTGATGATGGAAGCGCGTTTGGACACGCAAAATGTTAAAGGCACGAGTGGCGTTGGTGCATTGGTGCTTGGTTCAGCCTTTGCTTTTGGCTGGACACCATGCATTGGTCCTATTTTGGGCGCAATTTTGGCAATGGCAGGTGCCCAGGGGCAAGTTGGCGAGGGTATGCTGTTGCTGGTGCTGTACTCGGTTGGTCTTGGTATCCCATTCCTTTTGGCAGCATTTGCAACCAACGCATTCTTAAATTGGTCGCAACGATTTAAGCGACATCTTCACGCCGTGGAAGTGTTTTCTGGTATACTCTTAATTATTGTAGGAATGATGATTTTCTTGGGTAGCTTTACTGAAGTTGCAGCACTCTTATTGGAATACCTACCGTGGCTAGCTGACATAGAAGGGCTTGCCGACTTTTAAGAATAGTTGCGGTTCTCGCAACTATCTGCCACAATTTTGCTAAATACCTTTTGTTTTATATAAAGTTGCACGGGAGTGTTCACATGAAACTTCAATTAAAGTTATGCTTATTGCTATTGTTGTTTATACCCATGCAAGTGCAAGCAGATACATTTACAATGCCAGGTTCAGTGGCAAATGATGAGCTGGTCAAACCTTTTCCACAGCCTTACGTGGTGCAAAAAGGCGATACATTATGGGACATTGCCCAAGAGTATTTTGCCGACCCTGAAAAGTGGCTTAAAATATGGGAACAAAACTTGTATGTATCTAACCCCGATTTGATTTATCCAGGCAATGAAATTTGGCTTAATATGCAAAAGCCTAAAAAGCCTGAAGTTGCTAAAAAGGTTGAGCCTAAACGTCCGATGGTCAAACTTGAGCCGCGCATTATTTATAAACCTGCCGAACGCAGCGAAGCACCGATTGATACCAGTGTATTGATAACAGCTTTGGCAAGGCAAGATTTCATTGATACCAAAGCCATTGAAGGTGTTGGTCATATCATTGATTCTGAAGATGACCGCTTAAATTATGGCGCGAATGATAGGGTTTATATGTCGTTGGATGTTCGCGCCAAAGCTGGGGATAGATTCAATATTTTCCGCACAGGTGACCCCATCTATGCCTTTGATGATGAAGATAACAAAACATTGGTGGGTTATTTGGTCAACCACTTGGGCACAGTTGAAGTTATCTCTGAAGAAGGTGGCATTTTTCGTGGCGTGATTACCCAAGCCTTTGAAGAAATTGGGCGCACTGACCGATTGAAACGCGCATTACCAACAGATTACAGCATCAAATTGGATTACCCAGATAAACCTGTGTTTGGACATGTGACGTATATCCGTGGCAACACCGTAGAAGCAGGTCAGGGTCAAGTTATCGGCATTGATTTGGGTTCAGAAGATGGCTTAAGAGCTGGTACAGTGTTGGGTGTTTATCGCCCTGGAAAACTGGTGATTGATGGGACTTACGAAGAAAAAACGTATCGTGCTTTACCCGAAGAAAAAATTGGTGAAATTATTGTGCTTGCAGCGCAAGAAAAGGCATCCATTGCCATTATTCAAGAGTCATCATCACCGATTAATATCAAGAATTTGATTCAACCGATTTCGCGCAAATAACTTGCGGTGATTAGCCCTGATGTGACGCACTACCTGCGCCTAAGTTTGGTCGCAGGTGTCGGTGTGGTTACAGCAAGACAACTCATTGAAGCATGTGGTTCAGCGCAAGCTGTTTGGCAACAAAACAAACAAGATTGGTTGGCTATTGAAGGTGTGGGTCCCAAGTTGGCACATGCGCTTGCTGATGCACAATCTGATAATATAACTGCACAAATCCAAACCCGTATAGCTGAATGCGAACAGGCGAATATTCATATCATCTGCCCCGAAGATACAGCTTGGCCATTACAACTTCAGGCTTGTTTTGATGCGCCGCTATTATTGTATGTTCAGGGTGAATTGAGCTGTCTTCAGGCGCAACATATATTGGGTATGGTGGGTGCGCGCAAAGCCAGCGCGGAAGGTAAGATGGTAACGCGCCGATGGGCTTCGTATCTTTCCAAACAAGGTGTGGTGGTGGTTAGCGGCATGGCACCAGGCATTGATTCGGCAGCACATGGTGGTGTTTTGGATGTGCAAAGTGCTGGCATTGCCGTGTTGGGTTATGGCTTAAAAGCTGGAAGCCCACAACAGTGCAAGCAAATTGAAGCCATGGCAGAATATGGTTGTGTCCTCAGCGAATATCCCCCCGAAAAAACAGCGCACCCTAGCTTCTTTCCCCAACGCAATCGTATTATTGCAGGCCTAGGGCATGGTTTACTGGTCGTTGAAGGTGGTTTGAAGTCAGGTTCTTTAATCACAGCGCGGCAGGCATTGGCATACGGGCGAGATGTTTTTGCTGTGCCAGGTTCGGTGCTTAATGATGTTCACGCAGGTTGCCATCAACTGATTCAGGATGGCGCAATATTGGCTTCAGATGCACAAATGATGGTGACATATATGGGCTGGCATGATGAAAAAGTTCGTGGAAATACATACCAACCTGCGTCAGAATATGAAGCGAAAATTATTGCCCTTTTAAAGGTTGAAATTAAACATGTGGATGCACTTGCTGAAGATTGTAGCTTGACCGTGCCAACTCTTTCTACCATCTTGCTCGCCCTTGAGTTGGGTGGCATTGTTGAAAAGCTACCTGGCAGCCGATACACATTAAGTTAAGTTTTATAAGGAGATAGGATGAGCGCAGTAGTTGTGGTGGAATCTCCAGCAAAAGCTAAAACAATCGAAAAATACCTAGGCAAAGGTTATAAAGTGCTTGCCTCTTACGGGCATGTTCGCGCCTTTCCTAAGAAAGATGGCTCGGTAGACGTGGACAATAACTTCGCTCTGAAATATGAAGTTATTGAAGATAAAAGAAAACGACTTTCGGATATTGAAAAAGCGCTCAAGAAAGCCGATGAACTTATTCTCGCAAGCGATTTGGATAGAGAAGGAGAAGCCATTGCTTGGCATGTTGCCGATGAAATGGAAAAACGCGGCAAGCTCAAAGGTAAAAAAGTTTCTCGGATAACATTCAACCAAATCACCCGCAAAGCCATTCAACATGCAGTGGCAAATCCAACCGAATTGAACATGCCTCTGGTGGATGCGCAGCAAGCGCGTTCAGCCTTGGATTACTTGGTGGGTTTTACACTTTCTCCATTATTGTGGCGCAAAATTCGCGGTGGTTTATCGGCGGGGCGTGTGCAGTCGGTGGCATTGCGTTTGGTGTGCGAGCGGGAACAACATATCCGCGATTTCAAACCCAAAGAATATTGGACAATTGAAGCATCATGTAGCAATGAAAAATCTTCTAAAGCGATGTTTAAAGCATTGTTAAACACTTTGGACGGTGAAAAGCTCGCCAAGTTTGATTTGAACAATCAAAAAGCAGCAAAACAAGCAGCCAAAGTTGTAGAAGCAGGCAATTTTGTAGTTAGCGATGTGCAAAAGAAGAAAAGTAAACAGCAACCTGCTGCACCATTCATCACTTCAACCGTACAAATGGAAGCTTCACGTAAGCTTGGTTTTACAGCCCGCAAAACCATGCAAATGGCGCAAAAGTTGTATGAAGGCGAAGAGGTTGATGGCGAGCGCGTGGGTTTGATTACTTATATGCGAACCGACTCCACCAACATATCTCAAGAAGCGGTTGATGAAGTTAGAGAGCAGATTCAAAGTCAGTTTGGTGCAGAGTTTGTGCCAAGCAAGCCGCGAACATTTAAAACCAAGAGTAAAAATGCGCAAGAAGCGCATGAGGCGATTCGCCCCACATCTTTTGCCCGCACACCTGAAAGCCTAAAGGGAATGTTGGCTGCAGATGAACTTAAATTATACACCTTGATTTGGAAGCGTACCGTGGCTTCACAAATGGAAGCTGCTGTACTTGACCAAGTTCGTGCCGACATCGCTTCTGGTAACACTGTTTTACGCGCCAATGGCTCAACTTTGGTGTTCCCTGGTTTTCGCACCTTATATATTGAAGGTACAGATGAGCCAGGCAAAGGTGGGGATGACAAAACATTGCCTCCCTTGGAAGTTGGTGATGTTATCAATGTACAAAGCGTTGAACCAAAACAACATTTCACTGAACCCAAACCGCGTTTTTCAGAAGCGACTTTGGTCAAAGAATTAGAAGCGCATGGTATTGGGCGACCATCAACCTATGCTTCGATTCTGAATGTTTTGCGCGTGCGTAAGTATGTGGATATGGATAAAAAACGTTTTGTGCCAACAGACGTGGGCGAGATTGTGAGCAAGTTTCTCAAAGATTATTTTGGTGATATTGTAGATACCAACTTCACAGCAGATATTGAAAACAAATTGGATGCTGTGGCGCGCGGCGAACGCGATTGGAGACCTCTCTTACAAGAATTTTGGACACCTTTTAAAGAGCGAGTTGACCACACCCAAGAAAATGTAAAACGCTCGGATGTGACACATGAAGCCACAGATGAAATTTGCCCAGAGTGTAGTAAACCTATGGCAATCAAGCTGGGTAAATATGGTAAGTTTTTAGCGTGTACAGGTTACCCTGAGTGTAAGGTTGCCAAGCCACTGAATGACAATGGTGAAGCGCCTGCTGAACCAGAAATGTCTGACCAAACATGTGAAAAGTGTAATTCACAGATGGTTATCAAAGCAGGACGTTACGGCAAGTTTCTGGGTTGTTCTGCATATCCAAAGTGTAAAAATATTCAGCCTTTGGAAAAACCCAAAGACACAGAAATTCCATGCCCAACCTGCCATAAAGGTACATTCTTAGAGAAAAAATCAAGGCGTGGAAAAATATTTTATTCCTGCTCAAAATATCCCAAGTGTAAACATGCATTGTGGAACAAACCGATTGCCAAGCCTTGCCCTGAATGTAAAGCGCCGTTTGTGACTGAAAAAGTGACCAAACGCAATGGTACGGAGCATGTTTGTGCCAGCGAAACGTGTACTTGGAAAGAGCAAATTCAAGCACCTGATTAAATGATGAGTTTATCGTATCGCAATGGAAACATTGATGATATTGAGGCTGTATTTCGCCTGAATCAACGTGTTTTTGATGAGGCTTGGTCTAAAAATGTGATGCTACAATCCTTGCAAGTGGGTTATGACTTGTTTGTATGTTTTGATGAAAGTGACTTGGTTGCGTATGTATTGAGCCAAGATATTTTGCTTGAAACGCAAATTATGCAAGTCTGTGTGCATCAAGACTTTAGGCGGGTGGGGGTTGGCAAAACGTTGATGCAAATGTTGATGCAATGCAAACAAGATAGTCAGGCGCTTTTGCTTGAGGTGCGCAAGTCCAACCTTGAAGCGCAAAACTTTTATGCCTCCCTTGGTTTTATCCAAGCAGGACTTCGCCCCAATTATTATAGCAAGACCAAAACGATGCCACGTGAAGATGCCGTGGTGATGACCTATTTATCATGATTCAAGAACTGTTGCATAACCAGACATGGATGGATGTGCGCACTTGGCGAGAGCAGTATGCAGGCAGCTTAACACCTGTGCATGTGAGCGTGTTGTCCGTGGTGACACCTTTAACCCGCTTACTTGAGGGCAAGTATGGTATGAAAATAGATGTGCATTTGCATGACCAATTTGTGGATGATATGGATGCTGTTGAAGCCAAGCTGCTGCGTGTTGAAGCAAACAGCCGTGGTTTGCGGCGCAAGGTTTCTTTGCTTTCGCGCGGTGAGGTGATGTTTGACGCAGAGTCGGTATTACCTTTGGAAATGCTGCCCGTGCAGTTGATGACGGAGCTTGAGGAAGGAAAACGCCCACTTGCCAATCTTCTTGCAGACCAAGGTTTATCTTTATCACGCTCCAACTTGAGCATTGCCCAAGTGCAAGATGAAGGGTTTTATGGGGGATGCTGGGCAAGGCGTTCGGTTTTAGGTGCTACATCTGGCGCAAAGGCATTGGTGACTGAAGTTTTTCACGATGCTATTTGGCGAAAAATCCAATACTTGATGCAGCGATAACCCCACATCCCCAAAGCTTTACCCCAAAGCCTTACCCATATGTTTAACCGCATCTTCCAGTTCAATTTCTACAGCCGCTAAATGTGTTTCGCCTGCACCAATGCGTTGAATGGGTGCATACTGCAAGGGGTCAATGTCACCAATAGGGTCGAATAAAACTTTATGCCCATGGGACTGAATGAGAAAGTTTGCGGCATCAACAAAATCAATCAATTTATCTCTAGGTCTATCATCGGATTCAATGCCGTGATGGGTGGCTATGATTTCAAAAGCGTCGGGCATTTCCCAGTAATTGAGTAAACGCCCACCCATTTCACGGTGCAATGTTTGGATGATTTTTATTTGGTCTTCATAAGCCAGTGGTGCGAGCAAATCGGGCACGGCGCAAACCACAGCTTGCACACCAATATCATGCAACATACCTGCAAGAAAAGCTTCTTCAGGGTCTGTGCCACGTAAGATTTGTGCCAAATGGCGAGCTGCAACAGCAACATACATAGCATCATTTTTGTTTTTATTCAGGATTTTTTGCAGCCCTTTGTCTTTGACGTTAAAATGTAATTTGGAAGAGATAGCAACCATCAACTGCAGGGTTTTTCTACCACCCAACCGCTGCACTGCCATAGGCAAACTGCGTATTTCATAGGTTCCATTTTTAAATTCAGGGCTGTTGGCAATGCGCAAGACCGTGGCAGAAAATGTGGAACATTCCGCAAGAGCCTTTGCAATGTCTGATGCACCTTTGCTTTCGTCATTGACGATTTTTTGCACTTTTAGCACCGCTTTGGGCAGCAGGGGAAGTCTTGCCTCTCCTTTTCTAAAACGAGCACGAATCACCTCGGCAAAGGCTTCAGTATCAGTCTTCATTTTTGCCTCCCATAATTTTAATAATATCTTCAACACTGCGATTTGAGTTCGACCTTGGGGCAATGCGATAAACCTCTTCAATGGTCGTGCTGCCTTTTAATGCTTTGTATAACCCATCTTCCATTAGCGATAGCAAGTCGGTGGTATCACAACTGATGCGCCGCACCACATGGGAAGGTTCTTGGTTGATAATAGCTGCGCGAACTTCCTCATTGAGCACCAGTAATTCATGCAATGCTGTTCGCCCATGATAACCCGTGCCGTAACATGTGCCGCAACCAATGCCGCGATAAAAGGTGTGGTTGCGCAAAGTTTCATCATCAATGCCAATAAGGTTGGCAATACGTTTATTTGGCATATAAGTCTGCCTGCAATCAGGACAAATGGTGCGAATTAAGCGTTGCGCCAAAATACTGACAACAGTGCTGGAAATGAGAAATGTTTCCACGCCCATATCAATCAAGCGTAATAAACCACCAATCGAATCTTCGGTGTGAAAAGTAGTCAGCACTTTATGCCCTGTCAGTGCAGCTTGCACAGCAACGGAAGAAGAATTTTTGTCACGAATTTCACCCAGTACAATGATATCAGGGTCTTGGCGCACCACAGCTTTCAAAGAGCTTGCAAAACTTCTGCCCGCACTTTCATCAACAGAACATTGCATGATACCATCAATTACATATTCGACAGGGTCTTCAAGTGTGATGATTTTGGTGGTGGGTCGGTTGAGATAATCCACGGCCGCATAAAGTGTGGTTGTTTTACCTGAACCTGTGGGACCTGTGATGATAATTACACCTGTTGGCGTGTCCAATGCATCATGTTTAAAGCGTTCTAAGATGCCACGCGCCATATGAATTTGTTCAATGCTTTTGAGTCCTCCGTCTCTACGTAAAACGCGCAAAACAAGGTTCTCACCATGAATGGTGACATAGGTGGACACCCTAAAGTCGACCTCTGTTTCACCAACTGTATGTGAAATGCGCCCATCTTGATGGGTTCGGGTATCAGAAATATCCATTTCACCAAGGATTTTGAGCCGTGCAATAACGCGTTTGGATAGCTCTAAGGGTAAATCCATTTTATGAATTAACACACCGTCCATGCGAAAGCGAACACGCATCACATCAAGCATAGGCTCCATATGAATGTCGCTGGCAGAGTCACGGAGGGCAGACAAAAAGATGGAGTCCACGATTTCTAAAACCTGCAAGCCACCATCTTTTTCTTCTTTGACTGTGCCTGAAGTGAGCTTGGTGATGAGATGTGTAATGGTGCGTTTGGCGGCAATAAAAACTTCGGCTTTTTTGTTTGTTTGTTGTTCAACTTCAGCGATAGCATTTGCATTCAAAGGTTCGGATGTAATGATGGATACACGTTTGTCACCGACATCAAAGGGGATGATGGAATGGGTACTTAGGAAGCTTTTGGCGAATTGGCGTGTTAAATTTTGGTCAACCATACCAATATCAATATGCATAAGTGGAATGCTTAGTTGCTCTGATAAGGCTTGCGCCAGTTGGCGGTCATCAATCATTTGCAATTTGATAAGCAAATCACCCATTCTAATGTGCGAGTCTTTGGCTAATTCATCTTCTGCTTTTTGCAAGTTTTCTAAGCTGATATAACCCAGCTCACAAAGCAGTTCGCCAATTAAGAAGAGCCGCCCATGTTTGCGGATAATTCTACGATGTTCGTTTTCATCAAGGTAGCCAAGTTCCATAAGAATTTCGGAAATAATTTTCTTATTACCAAGCTTCTTTTGAATCCGAAGCGCCTTTTCTAAATCAGCATGTGGCAGGAAAGAAGTATCAACCAGAATTTTGACAAATTTCTCACCAGGCTGAAGCGCAGCCAGCGTTTTGATATTGTGTTGTGCTTTATCCAATGTAGCGGCTCCTGCGATGAATTCATGGTGGTATTGTTCATTTTCAACCCACTTGAACGTAGTTAGCATATTAAGTGCCAACTTGTTTTAGAATATATGCTTGCGTCGAGAACAATTGACAGTTGCTTTGCGCTCTTTAGTTTGGCGCAGCTACAAGCAAGGTAATGACGGTTTAAGGTGAAACACTGTGAGCAAAAAGAAACAAGAAAATAACCCTGTTGAAGGGATAGTTGATGGAACAGATTTTGTGGAGTTAAAGCGCGATATGCAAAGCGCTAAAGTGATTGCATGGTTGCAGTACAATCAACAGCAACTTATTGCAGGGATTGTGGTTGTGGTGTTGGCATTGATAGGTTCTTCGTTGTGGCAAGCGCAACAAGCCAATCAAAAAGAAGCGGCTGCGCTGATGTATATCAAGGCAACCAATACCAGTAATTTGGATGAAAAGAATGCCCTTATGGATGGCGTAATAGAATCATATCCTGATTCAGGTTATGCGACATTGGCGCGCTTGAAAAAGAGTGCGAGTGTAAACACCGATGAACAAATTGCCGCACTTCAAGCGTTGATTGAGGGCAAAGGTGTGCCAGAATTTGTTTGGCAAGCGCGTTTGGACTTGGCTGAAGTTTACCTTGCTGAGAACAATCATGAACAAGCCAAAGCAGTTTTGGCTTCGCCTGTTGGTAAACAGTACGAGCAAGCGCAATTTGCTTTGTTGGCGCGTTTGGCAATGGATGATGATGAGAAAATGACGTTTATCCAAAAAGCTTTGGCTGCGGAATCTCACGATAATGATTTAAATGCTGCACTTGAAGCTGAACTCGCACAATTACAAGCATCAAATTAATATGAAATATTTCACCTGTGCTTTTGCACTTGTTGCTTATGTTGCAGGTGTATTTGGCTTCCCTTCTTATGCCGTTGCTAAGCCTTCGATTGAAACGGTTTGGTCGGTGGATGTTGACCAACGATTACCCAATTCGCCTTTGGCACTCAGTAGCCCAGCTATTGTTCAGCATGAAGGTGAAACTTGGGTCGTGATAGGTGGACGCGATGGCTGGGTGCATGTTTACGACTTGGATTCAGGCAGTGAAGTTCGCCGTTTTCCTTTGCGCGCGCCCTCTGATTCAGGTGCGCTAGCTTTGCGCAATGGTTTGGTTGTGTTGGGTGATATTCAAGGGCATTTGTATGCTGTTGACCCCGCCCAAGGTAAGGTTGTTTGGCAAAAAAGTTTAACGGCGGCATTTACGATTCCGCCCTTGCCGTTGGGCGATGATTTTTTGGTGCAAACAGGTGATAATGAATTGTATCGCTTCTCAAATAATGGTGAAAAACGTTGGAGTTACACAGGTTCTAAAAACTCTTTAAGCTTCTACTTTGGTGCAGAGGCAATGATTCAAGATGACACGATTTATGCGGTGTTGAACAACGGCGATGCCTTGGCGCTTAAAGCATACACGGGCGATGTTGTTTGGAAGCGACAAACCATTGTTTCAAGTATTGCCTCAACGTTGACTGATTTAAAAGCACCTTTAGCAAAACCACTGCTTTTGTCGCAGCTTCATTTGGCGGGTGAAGAAGTCAGTGATGCATTGTTGGTCCCTATTTTTCAAGGTGAGCTTGTGGTGCTTTCGGCAAAGGACGGCTCGCAATCTTTTGATGTACCTGTTTCCTTAAAAAGTGCGCCCTTGGCTGTTGGTAAGCAAATGTTTATGGCGGACAGTTTTGGTTTCTTGCATGTATACAATAAAACAAAGGGCAACCGCGTTTGGAGCAAAAAGATTTCTTCCAATGCACTCATGGGCCCTGTTTTATTTGATGGCTCGCTTTGGTTAACAGACAATCAAGGACATGTATTTCGTGTCAACAAAAACGGTGATATTGAAAGCAGCAAAGCATTGCAAGGCAATATTGCAAGACTTCCTATCGTTACTAGCCAAGGGCTTATCATTCGCACGGATCGTGGCGTGATGATAATGGTGAAATAATTATGGCATTTAAACTTTCTGTGGTGGCAATTGTTGGCCGCCCTAATGTTGGTAAATCGACACTTTTTAACCGTATCATCAAAAAACGTAAAGCCATTGTTGGCGATAGGCCGGGTGTAACGGTTGACCGCTTGGAAACCGAATGTGTGATTGGTGGCGAACCTTGTGTGTTGGTAGACACGGGCGGCATTGGTGAAAACCAACATGGGGAGATGCAAGGTGCGATTGATGGCCAAGTTGAAGCAGCACTTGAAGTTGCAGATATTGTTTTGTTTGCAGTGGATGCGCTTGCTGGGCCAACACCTGTGGACCATGCACTGGCTCAAAAGTTGCGTAAATCAAATATTGCTACATTGTTGATTGTAAACAAGGCAGAGAATGCAGGGCTTGCCTCTGAGTTTTTTGTGCTTGGCATGGGCGATCCACAACCTGTTTCCGCAGCGCACGGGCATGGTATGCAAAACTTGTGTACATTGATTGCCAAAACCATTCCAAAGTATGATATTCAAGATGAAATTAGTGATGAAAAACCACTGGCACGAGTCACCGTGATTGGTCGTCCAAACGTGGGCAAATCAACGCTGATTAATGCGTGGCTGGGCAAAGATAGAATGGTGGTTAGCCCCATTGCAGGCACCACCCGGGATGCCATTGATACGGACATGCCTTATGAAGATAGCTTTATTCGTTTGGTGGACACAGCAGGGCAACGCAAATCAGGGCGCATCAGTGATGTGATTGAATTTGTGGCGCGAGTAAAAGCTGTTCAAGCATTTAGACGCGCTGATGTTGCAGTGATGGTACTTGATGGTGGAGAAGGCATTGTTGAGCAAGACATGCGTTTGATGCATTTGGCGCAAGAAGAAGGTTGTGCGTTGGTTGTAGCCGTGAACAAAGTGGACTTATTATCCGATGAAGATTGGAGATATTACGTTGACCGTTTGGACTATAGAATGCGTGGTTTGCCTGATATTCCTGTGTTCCGCACGGCTGCCAAACATAAAAAAGGTATCAAAAAACTACTAAAACAAGCTGTGGAAGCAGGTATTGCGAATGGTACTGACATTGGAACGGGCGAATTAAATCGTTGGATGATTGGTGCTGAGAAAAAACAATATGCGCCCAGTGATGGTGGCTCGGTTGTACGTTTGAAATATGTATCTCAAATTGGCACAACGCCACCAACCATTCGTATATTTAGCAATCGCCCACAGGCGATTAAGTCATCTTACAAACATTATCTCGAAAAGAGCTTTCGCCAATATTTTAAATTGCCAGGCGTTCCCGTGCGTATCAAATTTGGCAAAACAGACAATCCTTATGAAGAGAAAATGAAGGGTAAAATGAAGACGGCTAATGAAAGACGGCACCAGGAAAAGAAAAGAAGTCGCGGCTGATGCATTGCTTTGAAGAAACAAAGGTATTGCCTGCAAGTGCCAAGGTCATGTACGATTTGGTGATGGATATTGAGGCTTACCCAGCTTTTGTACCTTGGGTTTGCGAGGCTGAAATCTTGGAGATGAAAGCCAATGAGTTGAGCGCAGAACTCACCATGGACTTGGCGGGCACAAAACACAAATTCCAAACTGTTGATTATTTTATGCCACATAAACTTGTTGAAATCCGTTTGCTGTCTGGGCCGTTCAAGTTTTTAGAAAGCGTTTGGACGTTTGAACATATTGATGATGAAAGCTGTGAAGTGCATTTTTCCATTGAATTTGAATTTAAGAATATGATGCTGGATTTTGTGGCATCACCTTTGTTTGGCGCAGCATGTAAAACCATGGTCAAAACATTTGAAAAACGCGCAGCAACTTTAGCCAAGGTCAGGAGTTAGTTATGCATGTATCTGTTGTTTATGCTCTTCCTGATGAGCAGTTTATTGAAGAGTTGGACGTGCCTGAAGCGAGCACAATTGAGCAAGTTATTCAAATGTCGCAAGTGTTGGTGAAATTTCCCGAACTTGATTTGGCTGTGAATAAGGTTGGTGTTTTTGCCAAATTGACCAAGCTGGATGCACAGGTTGCAGCAGGTGAGCGCATTGAAATTTATCGCGCTGTGCCACGCAAGCCGCGTGATGCCCACGCATCCGATGATAAAAAAGAACGCATCCGCGCCAAAAAAGAACGCAACAAGACTGCTGAATAGTTTAACTCTTTAAACAAAGGGGGTTACAAACATGAAAGATGCCAAAGAATTTTGGGATAAGCCCGCCCTTAAGTATGCAAAAAGTCCGATTAAAGATAAAAACGCTTATCAAAAAAAGTTGAAAATAACGTAAGACTACTTCCAGTCCGACCGTTCAGTTTTGGAATTTGGTTGTGGAACGGGAAGCACGGCACTTCTTCACGCGTCTTTTGTTAAACATATGACCGCGACAGACATTTCAGATGAAATGATTGAGATAGCAAAACAAAAAGCAAAAATGAAGGTGTGAAGCACATAAGCTTTAAACAAGGAACATTGGATAGCCTAGCTTTAGACAAAGAATCATTTGATGTTGTGCTCGGCTTAAATATTTTGCACCTCATTAAAGATTTGGATGGTTCAGTGTCAAAGGTGTACGAATTATTAAAGCCGGGTGGTGTTTTTGTCTCAAGCACTGAGCTTATCGGCGAAATTCATTTCTTTTTGCGACTTATCATTCCTTTGATGCAAGTTCTAAACTTAGCACCCTATGTGAATGTCTTTAACTTGCAGGCATATAAATCAAGTTTGGCTCGAGCAGGCTTTACTATTGAGTATGAATGGCAGCTCAATAGCCACGCTGTTTTCTTGATTGTTAAGAAGGCTGGCTAAGCATCCGCAACAAGTTGCGACCGTGGTTGAGCAAGCTTCTGCTTCTTGTATTTGGCGTGTTAACACCGCTTAATATTTTAGTGCTTGCGTTCTGTATATTCGCCGTTAAGTTTCGCGTCCCTTCGCAAGGGGGGTGGTTAAGATTGGCGGTAATTTACTATTGATTTTGATTGTAACTTTGGTTTGTTTGTTTGTTTGGGTTTGCAGCTTATGTTGCACATAGAAATAAGCAGTTGACAGGTTAAAGTTTGGCGATATATTTCGCCGCCCGCAGCAGGATGGCTTGGTTTAATGAGTTATTTTGAAGTGGACTTGTTCTTTACAATATATAATTTTTACTTGAGCTGTGAGCGCATTGGGTCTTCCTTAACTTTATTGGTAGGATTACTTGATGTAGACTTATAGTTCATTTACATGAACGTTACGTTTATTTTTGAGTGGTCTTGTGACCAATAAAGTTGGGATTAAGTAATATAACAAAGTTAAACTTTCTACGGAGAGTTTGATCCTGGCTCAGAACGAACGCTGGCGGCGTGCCTAACACATGCAAGTCGAACGGTAACAGAACTAGCTTGCTAGTTGCTGACGAGTGGCGCACGGGTGAGTAACGCGTGGATATCTGCCTATTAGTGGGGGACAACTTGTGGAAACGCAAGCTAATACCGCATAATCCCTACGGGGGAAAGCAGGGGACCTTCGGGCCTTGTGCTGATAGATGAGTCCGCGTCTGATTAGCTAGTTGGTAGGGTAAAGGCCTACCAAGGCGATGATCAGTAGCTGGTTTGAGAGGATGATCAGCCACACTGGAACTGAGACACGGTCCAGACTCCTACGGGAGGCAGCAGTGGGGAATATTGCACAATGGG
>DQSL01000045.1 GCA_015663235.1 Mariprofundaceae bacterium | reverse complement strand
TCTTGCCAAAGTTTGATAAGAAACTGTAAATCCTGTGCCAACTCTTCTTGGGAATGACCTTCAGCCACTGTCCTTATAATAATACCACTGCCTTCAACTTTGATACTATCGGCAATCGCCAATAAACGTTCGCGCTCTTCTTCATCTTCTAAGCGCCGCGCAATGCCCACATGGTCAAGCTCAGGGAGATACACCAAATAACGCCCCGCCAAGCTTACCATAGCCGTTAAACGTGGGCCTTTGGAAGATATTGGCTCACGCGATACCTGTACCAATATCTCCTGCCCTTCGCGCAATAATTGACCAATCGGTGCAATATTTTGCCTGTAACCGACATTTAATGATGTTTCATCATCTTTTGTTTCTTGCTCATCATCGGCATCAATAATTTCATTTTCCAAGCGTGCGCCAGGCACATCACCCGCATATAAAAAACCTGCGCGTTCCATGCCAATATCGACAAATGCAGCTTGAATGCCAGGAATCACACGCTGAACTTTGCCCAAATATATGTTGCCTCTAAGTCCTTTGCCGCGTGTGCGTTCAATATACAGTTCTTCTGCTTTGCCATTTTCCACACGAGAAATTCGCGTCTCAAATGGAGCAACATTAACCAATAGTTCAATACTCATTTATACCTCTTGCAACGCTTGAACTTCTTGCTGCACTTCCGCTATTAAAGCAAGTGTTGTGGCAACAGGCAAACCAATCACATTATCCAAGCTACCTTCAATGCCCGTGATAAATCCTGATGCGCCACCTTGAATAGCATAAGCCCCTGCCTTGTCTAGAATGTCATTGTGTTGCACATACACATCAATTTCCGCACTTGCAATCGCCCGAAAAGAAACAGTCGTCGTAACAGTTTCTACCTGATAAACATCTCCCAAACGCACACAAACCGTGGTGTGCACTTGG
Source organism: Mariprofundaceae bacterium (assembly GCA_015663235.1). Taxonomy (GTDB): domain Bacteria; phylum Pseudomonadota; class Zetaproteobacteria; order Mariprofundales; family Mariprofundaceae; genus Ghiorsea. Next base: position 3,524 of record DQSL01000045.1, on the reverse strand, counting down.
TGCTGCTTGCCTGAAAGCTTTTGAATCATTTGTTTGGCTTCTGCCAAATCTTGCGGTTGTCCCAAAGCTTCATTGCCAATGGCAACCAATGTGTCTGCTGCAATGATTGGAGTTGCCTTACCTATCACCTGACATGCGCTTGCTTTTTCTTTGCATAAACGTTGTGTAGTGCTTAAAGCTGACTCATCAGCAAGTGGTGTTTCATCAATAAAACTTGGGTGCACCACAACATCAATACCTGCCGCTTCCAATAAAAAGAGCCTTCTTGGTGACTGTGAAGCTAAAATTATATTCATAATGCCAAGTATAGCCCCGTTAATAAACTAAGCATATCCCCAAAATATAAAGTGTCATGACAAGGTTGTGACATTTATGCTTGCAACATGATTAAAATATCTTTAGAAATCCACACACGATTAAAATCCATTGAGGAGGAACAACATGAAAAAAATATTGATGATCGCTGCAACATCCGCATTTTTGGTAAGTGGTTTGGCTGCAACTGAAGCTATGGCTGGTGCTGAAAAGAAATGTAAGTCTTGTCACAACTTCAGTGCAAAGCACAAAACAGGCCCTGGTCTTAAAGGGGTTGTTGGTCGTGATGCTGGTTCAACAGACTTTAAAAAATACAGTAAATCTCTTAAAGCTGGTGGCTGGAAGTGGGATGATGACCACCTTCGTGCTTGGATGTGTGACTCTAAAAAAGCTATCAAAGAGTTCACTGGCGACAAAAAAGCTAAAACAAAAATGGCTAAACAAAAGGTTTGTGATGCTGAAAGACAAGATGAAATTATCGCTTTCTTGAAAGCGCTATAATTTTAGTTTTAAACTAACGTAACTTTTAAAGGCGACCTTCGGGTCGCCTTTTTTTGTGCTATTTGTATAACTACTTAAGTTTTAAAGGCAATCCCGCAGCAATGAACTCAACCTTGTCTGCAACTTTTGCCATCGCTTGATTCAACCTTCCTTGCGCATCACGAAAGTTCCGTCCTAGCTCTGTCTCGGGCACCAAACCCAAACCCACTTCATTGGATACAAAAATAACCTCGCCTTGGTAATGCTCTATTACTTCACAAAGGCGCAACACTTCTTGGTTGATGTCTTTCTCAGCAAACATCATATTGCTCAGCCAAAGCGTTAAACAATCAACAAGTACAATATGTTGCGCGAAATCACCGCCTTGCAGTAACCCAACCAATGCCAACGGCTCTTCAATAACTAACCAATCAGCAGGACGTTGCTTCTGATGTTTTATGATTCGACTTTCCCAAGCTTTATCACCATTGATGTGCGGTGCAGTTGCCACATAACATACAGGTAAGCTTAAACCTTTAGCCAAAGCTTCCGCCCTCGCCGACTTACCACTTCGCGCACCACCCAAAAGTAATGTGATTGCCATGTCAGCAGCCTATTTCATCAAAATATTTCATGAGGCAAAGCGTACAACCTTATCAAAGCACTCGCCATACTTCCTTTTTTATTGAGTATCCCCTCCGCGAACACACTTGGAGAATACATGCCCATCCCTTTAGCCTATTTCGGTGTTGTACTTATTTGGAGCACCACCCCGCTAGCCATTGCTTGGTCGGGTGAAGCTGCGGGTTTCGTGTTCGGTGTGACCAGTCGTATGGTATTGGGTCTTGTGTTGGCATTTATCTTTGCTGCTATCATCAAAAAGAAAATATTATGGCACAAACAAGCATTATTGGCTTATGTATACGGTGGTTTGGGTATTTATGGTGGCATGTTGAGCGTGTATTGGGCAGCGCAATTCATTCCTTCAGGTTTGGTTTCTCTCTTATTCGGTTTAACCCCTATTTTTACCGTCATTCTGGCTTCGTTTTGGCTCAAAGATGAGTTGATAACACGCTATCGTATCATGGGTATGACGCTTGGTTTTTTGGGCTTACTGGTTGTGTTCGGACAAAGTATCACATGGGGGAGTCATGCAGTGTGGGGTGTTTGCGGTGTGCTTATATCAGGTCTGATTCATGTCACATCAGCCATTTGGGTGAAGCGCGTGAATGCCCATGTGCCTGCCATTAGCATGACCGCTGGTACATTATCCGTTGCCACACCTTTGTTACTGGTAACATGGCTTGCCACATCACCCGATTGGTATATTTTAAGTCAAACATTAACCACTGCACCAGCCCATACCACACTTGCTATTCTCTATTTGGCGTTGTTTGGCTCTGTATTTGGTTTCTCGCTATACTTTTATGTACTCAAACATGTGGAAGCCACCAAAGTTGCACTCATCGCCTTGATGACCCCCATCACCTCATTGTTTTTGGGATACACACTCAATGCCGAACCCATCACCATCAACATCATAGTGGGTGCAGCTTTGATTATCTCAGGTTTAGCTATCTTTGAGCTGGGCGGCAAACCCTTGCCCAAATGGATTCCATTCCGCCCAAACTGAGGCAGCTCTAAATAACTTCTTGGTTAGTCCAAACGTACAAAGACCTCTTCCACTTCATCATGGTATTTCACAAGCACTTGTTTACGGCGCAACTTCATCGTAGGTGTGAGCAAACCTTCTTCTATCGTCCAAGGCTCATCACAAACCACCACATCCTTAATTTTTTCATAACCAGGAAATGCATGTAAATCTCTGGCAAAGCGTTGCACAAATGCCCGTTTATCAGCTTGTTTCCCTTGCTCACTCGGTACAATCAATGCCACCAAAAATGCCTTGCCTTCACCTACCACCATCACTTGGTCTACCCAGCTATCTTGAAGAATGGCATCCTCAATATCTGTGGGTGGCACCTTTTCACCATTGGACAACACCAAAATATCTTTGATGCGTCCCGTGATATAAATCTGCCCATCGACAATTTTGGCAATATCACCCGAATGCAACCAACCATCAGTATCAATGGCTTCTTCTGTCGCTTTCGGCTGCTGCCAATAGCCCAGCATTACACCATGCCCCCGAACCAAAAGTTCACCCGTAGTTTCATCTATACTCACCTCAGTATGTTGTAACATTTCACCCACACTGGCAGGATTGTTTCTTGTTAAACTATTGCTTGAGACCACAGGCGAATATTCAGTTAAGCCGTAACCTTGAATAATCGGCACACCAAAACCAAGAAAACGCTGCCCTAAAGCCGTAGAAAGCGGTGCGCCACCTGATACCGCAACACGCAAACGCCCACCCAAAGATGTGCGCAACTTTTTGCCAACCATGGCATCAAGTATGGGAAATAAAAGTTGATTCACATGCCAACATTTTTGCTTTTGTTGAATTTGAAAACGTCTAAAACTAACCTTTTCAGCGAGTTTCACCAAACCTTGTTTAAATTTGGATGCTTGCGCCAGTTTATCATTCAATCGTGAATTTATTTTTTCAAACATACGTGGCACAGTCACAATCGCTGTGGGTTTTATGCTAACCAAATCCTCTTGCAAGGTTAAAATCGAACGCGCATAAGCCACCGTTGCCCCTGTAATCATGGGTAAATAATAACCCACTGTGCGCTCAAAGGCATGAGAAAGTGGCAAGAATGATA
>DQSL01000060.1 GCA_015663235.1 Mariprofundaceae bacterium | reverse complement strand
TTGAGCAGTGAATGCTTATTGTGCAGAGGTCTCAACGTGGAATTTCTGTAAGCAATTGTGAAAATATTGTGTTAATATGTTGTATGGTTTGAATTCTCCAGTCGGTTGATTTGCCGTCTCGACAACTACAAATCTAACATAATCTTTGAGAATTCAGACTTTTTTAATGATTCACTTTTTTTCGTCGGACAGTAGTGAACTGCGTTTATTCAAGGTGATACCTGCCAAAATAATGCTAAGCATAAGAAGTCCCCAAGGATTTTGGCTGGTGGGTGCTAAACATGGTTTCTCAGCTTGGCTAATTTGCACATTGGTATTGTCAGTGCTCGTATTGCTGCTATCGACTTTTGGTGTAGCAAGCACTGCGGGGTCAATAATAATACCGTCGGCAATACCATCTTCATCACCTGTGCCACCATCTGTTAAATAAATGATAAGCCCCGTGCCTGTGTTATCAAGAAACACCGTGTTTTTTTCACTATCTGACCATTGTGCATTGGGATTTAATTTCAGCCAGGTGGTGTCTGCTGTTAAGCGGTGTGGTGTAACAACATGAATCTGTGTTGTTTCCCCTTGGCTTAAAGCATGAATTTGGAAGGAAAATAGGTTGCTGGAAGTCTCGTAAAATGAAGGCTGTTCAATATTGGCATTTTTGAGGGATGGTGCTTGAACCCTGCGAAGCTCACCACTGCCCTGGACAATCAAAGCATAACGTCCATCTTTTGCCATCCATGTTGCAATGCGCGCAGAATGCGCATCATCAATACCATCGTGGTCAAGGTCGAAACCTTGCTCCTGACTGTTTGGGATACCATCGCCATCTGTATCCAAACTACTGTCGTTAATATCACCTTCGGTAAAAATATATACTTCTTGAATATCAGCTTGGATGCGGCGGGTGAATGCAATATTTAATGTTTTGGAAGAACCTAGTGCGACATGTGGGTCTCTATCCATGTGCATTGGATCCATGGAAACATTTACCGCATTTGTCCATGTGCCACCTGCTTGATGCTGTGCTACAAATATTTCTGAATCAACACCAATGGTTTGTTGCCATGCAACTGCCCATGTATCTTTTGCAAGTGTGACCAATGATGGTTGATGCACCATGTAACCAGCATCAGGAAGCAATGCCGCTGCCTGCGTAGTAATGCCTGATAAAACATCAAAGGCTTTGCTCCATAACTGGCTGTGTGCTTTCATGCTCCAACCTGTATATGCGAGCGCAACTTCATTTTCATTGAGTGCATCTGCGGCAATTTGAACGCCAGCTTCTTGGAAATAGGGGGCTGCAATAGATTCAACGATGGTTAATGGTGAAGACCATGTGGCTTGGTCGTATGAATAACGGGTAAGGATTTGCCATGTGTTTTGATTGCGTTGACTCCACGCAATACTTAACAAACCTGATGGGTGGGCAACAATTTTTGCATCACCAACCAAGCTATGTTGTGAGCTAACGGGTATGGCTCTGCTCCAGCCTTGTGCATTGCCATAAAGAATAAACAACTGCCCTTCAACCAATTTATGATGAGACGGGGTGGTGACTAAAACAATAATATCCCCGGCAGTTGATGTGCTAACATCCATGATGTTCCAGTTTGCGAGCGGCCATACAGCAGACGCAGCAGACCAACTGCCAAAAGATATATTGCGGTGAAACATCGTTGGTTGTTGTGTTTCACCCCAGCCCAAAGCGGTGTTTATTGAAGCTAGATAGGTGTTTGTGAATTGTTTGTTTGTTGAAAGTGTTTCTGATGACCATGTGATGCCATCATTGATAGAGTTCCACACAGCAATGCCTGATGCATTTGGCGTAGCAACTTGAATATGTGAGCTTGATAAAACAAGTGGTGCATTGTTGCCGCCATAGTGCGGTGTGCTGCTACCGGTATGTGATGTGCTCAGTGCATGTTGTTCCCAAGCCATAGCTTGGGCACTTAAACCTATGGAAAGAAAGATAGTGGTGAGGATATTAAAAGTAAGCTTAAACATGACGTTCTCCTGTGGATGAAATCAAGACCGCTCGCAACAGTCATAATGTATATATCGACAATTATGTGTTTTTCTTTGTAGGGCATGGGCGTATTTAGAGCTAAGGATTTTCCTTATTGGCTGGGAAAGGTGTTTCAGTGCGTGATAATTCTTACAACCTCCTAACATTTAAACATGTACAGTTGGTGCGCTTTTAATTGCAGGTTTGCATGAGCCATAAAATGACCATGGCGATAAACGACAACTATAAAAAGGGGAAATAATGAAAAAATTAATGATTTTAACATTTGCAATCACGTGTTTTGCAGTGAATGCAAATGCAGCGTCAATAGAAGACCGTGCGGCTACTATGAAGTCCAATTTAAAGGGAGATGAAAGCTACCATGCACATATGGCAAGGGCTTTATCAGATGTGGCAGAAGATGAGAAGGGTCATAGGGAAGTTGCTGTGGCACGCGCTTTTATGGATGAAGCAGAGAAACATATGCAGTTAGCGATGGAGAAATAACATGAAATATATCACAGTAGCTACAATGGCTCTAACGCTGGGCGCGTGTTCAGCGCATTTGCCAAGCACACAAATCAGTGCGTTGGATGAGGTGCGTACTGCAATCCAACAAGCGAGAGATGCAGGTGCTGAACAATGTGCGCCTGAAGAATTAGCAAGTGCTGAAGCTTCGTCCATGCAGGCAGCGCATGAGTTAAGTGAAAACTCGGCTTATGATGATGAACAAGCCGCCATGTTGATAGATGATGCTTTGGCAGCTTCTCAAACCGCTTTGGAAAAGTGCAATAAAAAAGCAAAACCTAAACCTGTGATTAAACCTAAGCCAGTTCCCAAAGTAAAACCCGTGGTACAAACAGCACCGAAACCAGAGGTGATTGAATTGTCGGGTGTATTTTTTGAGAATAATAGTGCCAAGCTTACAGGGGCATCCACAGAAACTTTAAATCAAGTTGTGGTTATTTTGAAGAAACGTAAAGATATTAAAGTTGAAGTTGCTGCGCACACAGATAGTGGTGGTAAAGCATCATACAATGCATATTTATCAGGTCTTAGAGCGGAAGCGGTTCGTAATTACTTGGTAGAAAAGGGTATTGCGGCTAACCGCTTAACAGCGAAAGGTTATGGTGAAGCGCACCCTATTGCTGATAATGCAACACGTGAGGGTAGAGCTAAAAATAGACGTGTTGAGCTTATTGTTCAATAAACTTATTTTAAAAAGTAGGGGAAAGGGGCTGTGCGAAAGTACAGCTCCTTTTTTTGTTAATAAAAAGGTTAAAACAGTCTAGCTTTTGCTTTTTTTGGAGGCATGCGTGGGGTTTACGGAAACATACAGTTTGGCTGAGCAGCAACGGTTTGCGCAAGCGCTTGAAACACATGGCATGGGTAATGATTTATTAAGGCTCAACCAACAAGGTTGGGCGCGTTGCGTTGCTCATGGCGATTATGGGCGGTGGTCAAAAGCTTTGGACGTGTTACCTGATATTCCAAATGCAAAGATACAACTGGGCGATGTGCTTGCTGTGAGCGTGGATGGTTTGGATATTGATAAAGCTGAAATTCAAACTGCATTGCAGGAATTTTGTCCGTGGCGTAAAGGGCCATTTGATATTTTGGGTGTGCAGGTGGACACCGAATGGCGTTCAGATTTGAAATGGCAACGGGTGTTGCCACATTTAACATCGCTTCAAGGTAAAAAGGTTTTGGATATTGGTTGCGGTTCTGGGTATCACATGTGGCGTATGCTTGAGCAGGAGGCAAAGTTGGTATTGGGTATTGACCCTTCTTCGCTATTTAGCTTTCATTTTGCCAGTATCAAGCGCTACCAACCGCAAGCGCCCGTGTTTCTTATTCCAACGGGCATTGATGAGATGCCCGATAACATGGCTGCTTTTGATACCGTCTTTTCTATGGGCATTTTATACCACCGAAAGAACCCGATTGAACATCTGTATAAAATAAAAAGTTTGTTGCGCAAGGGTGGCGAAATAGTTTTGGAAACTTTGGTGGTGGATGGTGATGAACAGACTTGTTTCATACCACAGGGCAGGTATGCTAAAATGAAGAATGTGTGGTTTTTACCATCAGTGGCTATGTTAACACTTTGGTTGCAACGTGTTGGTTTTAAAAATATTCGTTGTGTTGATGTGAATATCACATCCACAGAAGAGCAGCGCGCCACCGATTGGATGTATTTTGAATCATTGGCAAATTTTTTAGACCCCAATGATGCTAGGAAAACGATTGAGGGTCATGCAGCACCCAAACGGGCTGTGTTGATAGCGCAAATATGATGTTTGAGCTGGCAGGGAAACAAACTCGAAAAGGGCATACACTTGATTGGCGGCATCAAGCCTTACATGCAGATAATCCACTCTCGGCATGGCAAGGTTTATTAGAAGCACGAGGGCTGCATGAGCAGGACAAGTTTTTTTCGCCAGCGTTATCTGATTTACCAGACCCTTTTTTGATGATGGATATGGAAAAAGCTGCAACAAGGCTTGCTGATGCAATCGTGCGGCAAGAATCTGTGCATGTGTTTGGGGATTTTGATTGTGATGGGGTGAGTGGCACGGCTATTTTGGTGGAAGCATTAAAGTCTACGGGTTTAACCATGACGTACTCCATACCACACCGCGCAGATGATGGGCATGGCATTGGTGTGCAGAGGGTGCAAGATGCGAGCAAGCAGGGCGCTGATTTGGGCTTGAGTGTGGACACGGGAACGACATGTTTGGATGCAAGTGAAGAAGCCAAACATTTAGGTTTTGATTTGATTATTACTGACCATCACTTGCCCGATAAAATATTACCTGATGTGCTTGCTTTGCTTAACCCTGCCCGTAGTGACTGCGGTTTTGCAGATAGGGTGTTGTGTGGCACGGGCGTTGCTTTTTTCTTACTGATGGCAACATGGCAAGTGTTGGCAAAAAGAAATCAGCGACCAAGTTATGATTTGAAACAGTTGCTTGACCGCGTTGCTATGGCAACAGTGGCTGATGTGATGGCTTTGCGCGGGGTGAACAGAGTGTTGGTACATTTTGGGTTGCAGCAACTACGCACCTCACCTTCGGTAGGTATGACGGCACTTTTGGATAGTGCGAAAGTGAATCGCAAGCGGATATCAGTTGAAACCATAGGTTTTTACCTTGCGCCACGCATCAATGCGGCAGGGCGTATGGCGCATGGTGAAGATGCGATGGCATTGCTTAGTACAAACAATCCTGAACAAGCGCAAATATTGGCTTCAGCTTTGAATGTGTTGAATGTTTCGAGGCGCAAGGTTGAAACGGACACCTATAAACAAGCTTGTGAAAAATTAAAGCTTGGCGAACAAAAGCAATCCGATTCTCACACTTTAGCCGTGTTTGATGAAACATGGCACGCGGGTGTTGTGGGTTTGGTTGCAGGGC
>DQSL01000117.1 GCA_015663235.1 Mariprofundaceae bacterium | reverse complement strand
GGAAATACAGGCTATTATGCCTGTATTCAACAAAAAACAGGGGAAATATCAGGATGAAAATACGAACTTATTTTAAAAGTTGCCAATTTTATGGATTTGAGCAGTGAATGCTTATTGTGCAGAGGTCTCATTTATATAGTTCGTTGCCGCAAAATTATGGCATAAAAACACGCTTTTGTTATGGTGTCGCTCAACTTATTTATAGAACCACTGAGGAGCGCACCTTGAGTAACACAACAAACCAAACTTTTAATGCAAAAAACACTTTAAATGTAAACGGTAAAGACTACACCTACTTCAAACTTGATGCCGCAGGCGATACATCTCATCTGCCCTTCTCGCTCAAAGTGTTGTTGGAAAACTTACTTCGCCGTGAAGATGGTCTGAATGTGACCCGCGAAGATATTTTAGCATTGATTAACCGCAAACAAGGCGATGAACCCAGAGAAATTGCCTACATGCCAGCGCGCGTATTGATGCAGGATTTTACTGGTGTTCCCGCAGTCGTGGATTTGGCGGCTATGCGTGATGCTATGGCGGACTTGGGTGGCGACCCTGCTCAAATTAACCCACTCGCCCCTGCCGAACTTGTCATCGACCATTCCGTGCAGGTGGATAATTTCGCATCCAATGATGCGGCAGAATTGAACACAGCCATTGAATATGTTCGCAATGAAGAGCGTTATAAATTCCTTAAATGGGGTCAAAATGCGTTTGAAACCTTTAAAGTTGTACCCCCAGGCACAGGTATTGTGCATCAGGTGAACCTTGAAAACCTTGCCCGCACCGTGTTTGTGAATGATGAAGGTGTTGCATATCCCGACACATTGATTGGCACAGATTCACACACCACCATGATTAATGGCTTGGGCATCCTTGGTTGGGGCGTGGGCGGTATTGAAGCTGAAGCGGCTATGCTTGGACAGCCTGTATCTATGCTTGTGCCAAAAGTGGTAGGCTTTGAACTCACTGGCGAATTGCCTGAAGGTGCTTTGGCTACGGATTTGGTGCTTACGATTGTTGAAATGCTACGCAACCATGGCGTGGTGGGTAAATTTGTTGAATTTCATGGTTCTGGCTTGGATTCGTTGCCACTGGCAGACCGCGCAACCATTGCCAATATGGCTCCTGAATATGGCGCAACATGCGGCATCTTCCCCATTGATGATGAAACATTGAACTACATCGAATTAACTGGTCGCGGCGAGCAAAAAGACCTCATCAAAGCCTATTATCAAGCCCAAGGCATGTTCCGCGATGGCGGTGAAAACAAGGCTGTGTATGATGAAACAGTCAGCTTGGATATGTCATCAGTTGTACCATCCATTTCAGGGCCAAAACGCCCGCAAGACCGTATCATTTTGAGTGAAGCCAAAGCGGCATTTCAAAAAGATGTGGAAATCATTAAATCCGAAGCGGGTTTAACCTCTAAACCTGTCAACACGACCATCAACGGCAAAGATGTGACCATTGAAGATGGCGCGGTGGTGATTGCTGCCATCACATCATGCACCAACACTTCCAACCCAACGGTGATGCTTGGCGCAGGGCTTGTGGCGAAAAAAGCTGCGGCGCTAGGGTTAAATGCTGCACCTTGGGTAAAAACATCATTGGGCCCTGGTTCATTGGTGGTGACTGAATACTTAAACAAAGCAGACTTGATGAGCCCACTCAAAGATTTGGGTTTCCATGTCGTAGGTTATGGTTGCACCACTTGTATTGGCAACTCTGGGCCTTTGCCTGTTGAAGTCTCTAAAGCCATTGTTGATGGTGATTTGTCGGTGACGGCAGTGTTGTCGGGCAACCGTAACTTTGAAGGCAGGGTTCACGCTGAAGTGCGCATGAACTACCTTGCTTCTCCCCCACTTGTGGTAGCGTATGCCATTGCAGGCACTATGAACATCGACATCTTCAATGAGCCATTGGCGCAAGATAAAGATGGTAATGATGTGTTCTTAAAAGACATCTGGCCAAGCCAAGCGGAATTGGCTGCTGTGGTGCATGATTGCGTGACCAAAGAACAATTTGAAGATTCATACAAGGATGTGTTTGCAGGCGATGAACATTGGCAAGCTTTGGATGCACCAAGTGAAGCGCGTTTTGCATGGGATGATAAGTCTACCTACATTCAAAACCCTCCGTATTTCACAGGCATGAAACAACAACCTGAAACGGTTGTAGATATTTCAGGTGCGCGTGTTTTGGCCGTGCTTGGCGATTCAGTGACCACCGACCATATCTCACCAGCAGGCGCGATTAAGGCAGACTCACCTGCAGGTCGTTATTTGGCAGACAACGGTGTAGCTCAAAAAGATTTCAACTCCTATGGCTCACGCCGTGGTAATCACGAAATCATGATGCGTGGCACGTTTGCCAATATTCGCTTACGCAATCAACTTGCACCGGGTACTGAAGGCGGTGAAACCATTCATCAGCCATCGCAAAAACCTATGAGTATTTATGATGCGGCGATGTTGTATAAAGCAGACAACGTGCCTGCCATGATTATTGCAGGTAAAGAGTATGGCTCTGGTTCATCTCGTGATTGGGCGGCTAAAGGTCCGATGTTGTTGGGTGTTCGCGCTGTGATTGCTGAGTCTTATGAGAGAATCCATCGCTCCAACTTGGTGGGCATGGGTATGCTTCCTTTGCAATTCAATGATGGCGATACACCGCAATCATTGGGCTTAACTGGGCAAGAAAGCTTTGATATTATTGGGCTTGGTGATGGCTCTGCCAAATCTGTGACCATCAAAGCGACAAGCGAAGGTGGCAGCGTGAAAGAATTTACGGCTGTGGTGCGTATTGATACACCCAAAGAAGTCGAATATTATCAACACGGCGGTATTTTGCGTTATGTGCTTCGCCAAATGAATAGTTAAGGAAATAAAACATGAATAATATTACAAAATCAAAAGCTGATTTCGAGTTAGCTAAAAAAATTATTCCAGGTGGTGTCAACTCACCCGTGCGCGCATTCAAAGGCGTGGGTGGCACACCACGTTTCTTCGACCATGCTAAAGGTGCATACGTCACCGATGTGGATGACAATACTTACATTGATTATGTCGGTTCATGGGGGCCCATGATTTTGGGTCATGCCCATCCTGCGGTAATTGATGGTATCACAGAAACTGCGCAAAAAGGCGTGTCCTTTGGCGCACCATGCGAGCTTGAAATTGAATTGGCGCAAACTGTGATTGATATGGTTCCATCTATTGATGTGATTCGCTTTGTAAGCTCTGGCTCGGAAGCGACGATGAGCGCGCTTCGTTTGGCGCGTGGTTTTACTGGGCGCGATAAAATCATCAAGTTTGATGGTGGCTACCATGGTCATGCCGATGGTTTATTGGTCAAGGCAGGTTCGGGTGCAGCAACTTTTGGCGAGCCTGATTCTGCGGGTGTACCTGCTGATTATGCGAAGCTAACCTTAACCGCCCCCTTCCAAGATTTGGATGCAGTCAAAACATTGTTCGCTGAAAACAAAGGTGAAATTGCATGTATCATTGTTGAGCCGATTCCTGGTAACACGGGCGTGATGGATTTGATGTCCACAGGTTTCTTGCAAGCATTAAGAGATATTTGCAGCGAAGAAGGTGCACTGCTGATTTTTGATGAAGTGATGTGTGGTTTCCGCGTATCATCGGGTGGCGCACAGAAGCTGTTTGGCATCACCCCCGATTTGACTTGTCTTGGCAAAATCATCGGCGGTGGTTTACCCGTGGGCGCTTATGGCGGTCGCGAAGACATTATGCGCAAAATTTCACCTGATGGACCTGTGTATCAAGCAGGTACATTATCAGGCAACCCACTTGCCATGCGCGCAGGACTTGAAACATTATCTCGGCTAAGAGATGAGAAGCTTTACGATGATTTGGAAGTGAAATCCAAACGTTTGTTTGAAGGTTTGTTGGCTGGCTGCAGAGCTGCAGGTGTGCCTGCAACGGGCAATCGTTTTGGTTCGATGTTTACCGTGTTTTTCACTGAACTTGAGCAAGTTTCATGTGGCACAGATGTATCCGAGCATTGCGACTTGGCATTTTTCGGCAAATTCTTCAATGGCATGTTGGATGAAGGCGTGTATCTCGCACCAAGCCAATACGAAGCAGCATTTGTATCCGCAGCGCATAGTGATGAAGATATTGATAACACATTGGCAGCAGCTTCTCGCGTGTTGGCGCGATTAACAGCATGAGCTTGATGGAAAACATCAAGTTCAACGATGCGGGTTTAGTGCCTGCTATCACCCAAGATGCGACGACCAAACGCGTGTTGATGATGGCATGGATGAATGAAGAAGCTGTGCAACAAACACTTGAAACAGGTTTTGCCCACTATTATTCGCGCTCGCGCAACAAGCAGTGGAAAAAAGGCGAATCCAGCGGCAATGTGCAAAAGGTATTGGACATGTATTTGGATTGCGATGGTGACACGATTTTGCTCACGATTGAACAAACAGGTCCAGCTTGTCATACCAATCGTGAATCATGTTTTTACAAACAACAGCAGGAAGACACATGGGTAACCATTGAGGAACCAATGTCATGAATAATGATGAAATTCTAAAACAACTGACAAACGTACTTGAGTCACGCAAGCATGAATCCGCTGACTCCTCTTATGTCGCATCCTTGTTTGCTAAACCCGATAAAATGCTAGAAAAAATTGGCGAAGAAGCCATTGAAACCATCATTGCATCCAAGAACAATGATAAAGACAATATCGTCTATGAAACTGCTGATTTATGGTTTCACAGTATGATTATGTTAGCTCATCACGGCCTATCTGCGGATGACGTGCTTCATGAGCTTGCTCGCCGTTTTGGTGTGTCTGGGCATGAGGAAAAAGCTTCAAGAAAATAAAATGTATCAAAGGGAATATCATGAGTGAAAATGAAATCAACTACGGACCATTACAACAACTGATTGGCACTTGGAAAGGTGACAAGGGTACTGATATTGCCCCAGAACCCAACGGTGAAGAGAACAACCCTTACTTTGAAACCATTACGTATGAAGCCATTGGTGATGTGAGCAATGCAGAAACGCAGACTTTGGCTGTGTTGCATTACAAACAAATCGTGCAACGCGCTGAAAATGGCGAAGTCTTTCATCATCAAGTGGGTTATTGGTCGTGGGATGCGGACACGGGCGTGATTACGCATTCATTTGTCATTCCTCGCGGTGTGGGCGTGGTGGCATGTGGCAGAGTGTTGGACTCGGATGAAGCGGATGTGACCGTGATTGAAGTTTCTGGTGAAGAAACAGGATTTGATGGCGGCATTGCCCAATCATCGTTTATGCAGAAAAAAGCCAAAACCACAGCCTTTACACAAACCTTCACCATCCAAGGCGATAGCTTAAAGTATGACCAAACCATTATGTTGGATATTTACAGCAAAACTTTTGAACATACGGATACAAATACATTAACGCGGCAGTCATAACATTTAGCGTCATGCCCGCGCAGGCAAGTATCCATCATTACAGACGATTTGAAAGGTGGGTTCCCGCCTGCACGAGAATGACGAGCTCTGAGTATGAATAAACAAAAGATTATTAACCTCATCATCACCCAGCTTGAAGCCAGTATCAACGTGGCGCAGCAGGCTGTGGACGTGGCGCGGGATACTGCAATCCACAAAGATTGTTTGGGTTCATCCAAGTATGAAACCATGGGCACAGAAGCTTCGTATCTTGCCAAAGGACAAGGTGAACGTTTGTTGGAATTACAACGTGCGTTTGCCTATTTCAAGCAATTATCACCACAACCAACAGCCACCGCTGAGCTTGTATCACGGGTAACATTAGAAGATGAACAAGGGCAGCGCCAAACCTTGCTTTTGGCAGGTGATGCTGGTGGTTTGAAAGTGAAACAAGGTGATGAAACTATCACTGTGGTTACCCCAAAATCACCCTTGGGTAGGAACTTGGTAGGTAAAGCTGTTGGTGATGATATTGAGCTTAAAGTGGGTGGAAAAATAAACTATTTTGAGGTTATTGGTGTTGCATGAGGTTTCTCCACGCGTTTCACTTGCTCGAAATGACAATGTTAAACCCGTCATTCCCGTGAAAATGGGCGCCCGCTTTTTGGAAACCTCTTTGATGATGAATACTCGCCTGAAGGTGAATGGCACAGTAAGAGAGACCACCCTGAGTAGCGCGGGCATGACGATTCCGTATGACAGATAAAGCTTGGTATTTATACATGATTCGTTGTAAAGGTAATAAACTCTATACAGGCATCACCACCGATGTGCAGCGCAGGTTTTCAGAGCACCAAGCGGGAAAAGGCGCAAAATTCTTGCGTGGCAAAGCACCGCTTGAATTGGTGTACCAAACCAAAGTGGGAAGTCATTCCGATGCCCTTAAATACGAGCATCAAACTAAAAAATTGTCCAAAGCTGAAAAAGAAGCGCTAATTTTAGCTGATTAAATTGCAACATTGGTTACACTATTGGCTGATGAAGGAGCTTACACATGAGTGACTGTTTATTTTGTAAAATCATAGCTGGCGATATTCCATCGGGTAAAGTGTATGAAGATGATACGGTGTTTGCTTTTAACGATATTCACCCCAAAGCACCTACCCATGTGTTGGTGATTCCGAAAACGCACATCCCTACCCTTGCCGATGCTGAAGACCCTGTGTTTTTAGGTGCATTCATGGAAAAGGTGAATCATGTAGCAAATGATGTGTTAAAGCTTGAAGCAGGTTATCGCGTGGTTATTAATGTGCGCGAAGGTGGCGGACAAGAGGTATTTCACCTTCATGCCCATATTTTGGGCGACACATCAGGTAAAACAAAACTTCCATTCTAAAATATTATAATACATGGCAACCCATCGCAAAACGCGTAAAAATTCCGAACTCAAAGCACTCAACCTAAGCTTTCATAAGTTTATTGATGTTGAGCGAATGCAACGCTTAACTTCTATCGCGATTCTGCGCAGGCATTGGCATGACATCGTGGGCAACATGATGGCAGAACGCTGCGAACCCATTGCTATTGAACCCCAACCTGACGGTTCGTTGGGTCTTATCATCGCGGTGAACCATTCGGTGATTGCCGATATGATTCGCCTCGAGTTTCATGAAAACATTCGCAAAGCATGTTTCTCGCGCTGCAAGCTGCAAGGTTTGAGCAAAGTGTGGACACGGGTGCAACCTGCTGCGGGTATTCGCGAAGAAAAAAAAGATATTATTATCAATGACTTGGCTTGTTCAGACTTACGATTACTTGCCCAAAGCATCCAAGATGTTAAGGATAAGCCGCTGCGCAGAGAGATATTTCGTGCAGCTTTGGCACAACTAAAATTTACATCTA
Source organism: Mariprofundaceae bacterium (assembly GCA_015663235.1). Lineage (GTDB taxonomy): Bacteria > Pseudomonadota > Zetaproteobacteria > Mariprofundales > Mariprofundaceae > Ghiorsea. The sequence continues at coordinate 7,994 of DQSL01000117.1, read as the reverse complement.
TAAAAAAGGAACTTTAAACCATGAAAAAAGCTATTGTTTTCAGCTTATTAGCAATGTTTATCAGCGTAACAGGATTAAGCACCACAGTCGAAGCCAAACGATTTGGTGGTGGCATGAGCTTTGGTAAATCATTCAAAAAACAAAAAAGCTTCTCCAAACCCGCGCCACAACAAGGCGCAAGCAAACAAAAAGCTGCACCAACCCAAGGTGCTGCTTCAGGCGCAAGAGCTGGCGGTATGATGGGTATACTTGGTGGTTTGGCGATGGGCGGTTTATTGGGCGCAATGTTTTTCGGTGGTGCATTTGAAGGCATCAACTTCATGGACATTTTATTGATTGCTGGCATCGGCTTTGCCATCTTCTGGTTTATGCGCCGCGCTGCTGGTGGGCGCAGAGAAGAGTATGCGCATGCAGGGCATCACAACCAAAGCTTTGGGCATGGTACTGAACCACAACAGCCCAATGCACAGCAACAAGCAACATTGATGTCTGCGGAAACATCAGCCATCGACACATCGGCAACACCCGACCTAGACACCGACCACTTTATGCAAGCTGCCAAAGATGTTTTTGTGCGTATGCAAACCGATTGGGATGCTAAAAACATTGAAGATATTCGTAAGTTTTGTACGCCTGATGTTGCAGAACATATTGCGGGTCAAATTCAAACCATGGGCGAAAACAGCACCCAAACTGAAGTGGTCATGCTTCAGGCTGAAATCGCAGGCACTTGGCTTGAGTCCAACCTAGAATGGGCTGCGGTTCACTTTCAATCGATATTGAAAGAGCGCACGCTTAATTCAGACAGTGTGGTCGTGGCAACTGAAGATACCAATATCAATGAAGTTTGGGTGTTTCAACACAATCCAAACAATGATGACCCAACATGGTATTTGTCGGGCATTCAACAAGTTTAATCAACACTATAAAGGAAACAAAGCACAATGAATATCGCAAAAATGATGCAACAAGCCAAAAAAATGAAAGATGGCATGGCGCAAATGCAAGAAGAATTGGCAAGCTTGGAAGTGGTTGGTGAATCGGGTGGTGGTTTGGTCAAAGTGACTGTATCGGGCAACCATCAAGTGAAGCGCATTGAACTTGATGACAGCCTGCTTGCTGATGATAAAGTCATGCTTGAAGATTTGATTGTGATTGCTATCAATGCTGGCATGAATCAAATTGAAGAAACCAGCAAAGCCAAACAAAAAGATATGATGGGCGGCATGAGTTTGCCACCAGGTTTCTCGCTTTAAATGTACCATTTGGCAGGTATGCCCGAGCCTTTGGCGCGTTTGGTGGAGCAATTGAGTGCATTCCAAGGCATTGGTCCAAAAACGGCGATGCGCCTTGCTTTGAACATGCTTGAACAATCTGAGCAGGATGTAAAAAGCTTAGCCCATTCACTTGAACATTTGCATGAACAGGTGAAATTTTGTGATACATGCGGTGGTTTTGCTTCTACCAATCACTGCACCGTTTGCGACAATGTGAAACGCCAACACGAAATCGTGTGTATTGTGGAGCAGCCTGTGGATGTATTGATGTTGGAGCGCGGGCATTTTCAGGGCAGTTATCATGTGTTGCATGGCAGGCTTAGCCCTGTGGATGGCGTAACGCCCGAAAAACTGCGTTTTAACAGCTTGGACAAACGCATTGCAGGCGGCAACATCAAAGAGCTCATTATGGCAACCAGTGCCACTGTGGATGGTGAAGCAACGGCGCACTTTATTTCGCGCCGCTATGCCCATCACGGCATTCAGGTTTCGCGTATTGCCCGTGGTGTGCCTGAAGGTGGCGAGCTTGAATACTTGGATGAATACACTTTATCCCGCGCATTAGAACAACGTGTACTCTGGGAACAAGAGCGCACAGCTTAAAAAAGGATTGAAAACAATATGTTAAACTTTGCAGATAGAGATGGAAAAATTTGGTTTGATGGTAAGATGGTAGATTGGCGTGATGCCAAGATTCATGTGCTTACCCATACTTTGCATTATGGCATGGGCGTTTTTGAAGGCGTTCGCGCTTATCATGCCAAAGAAGGCACGGCGATTTTCCGTTTGCAGGAGCATACCGACCGTTTGTTCAACTCCGCTAAAATCATGAATATGGACATGCCATTTTCCAAAGATGAAATCAATCAGGCTCAGCTTGATGCGGTGAAAGTGAACAACTTAGACTCTGCATATTTGCGCCCGATGGCATTTTATGGCTCGGAAGGCATGGGTTTGCGCGCTGATGGTTTGAAAACACATGTGATTGTTGCCGCTTGGAACTGGGGCGCATATTTGGGTAAAGATGCTTTGGAACAAGGCATTCGTATTCGCACATCTTCATTCACCCGCCATCACCCGAATATCGCCATGTGCAAAGCCAAAGCCAATGGCAACTACATCAACTCCATGCTCGCGCTCTCTGACGCGCTCAAAGATGGCTACGATGAAGCATTGTTATTGGATGTGGATGGATTTGTGGCAGAAGGTAGCGGCGAAAACTTCTTTCTCGTTAAAGATGGCATTATTTACACGCCTGAACTTTCCAGCGCACTTGATGGCATCACCCGCAAAACAGTGATTCAACTTGCCGAAGAAGAGGGTTATAAAGTCATTGAAAAGCGTATCACCCGCGACGAAGTATATATCGCTGATGAAGCATTCTTTACAGGCACAGCAGCGGAAGTCACCCCAATTCGTGAGCTTGATAGGCGCACCATTGGTTGTGGTTCTCGTGGTCCGATAACCAAAGTGCTGCAAACCAAATATTTTGATGTGGTGCATGGCAGAAGTGCAGCGCATAAAGATTGGTTAGCTGCCGTTTAAATGTCATCCGATAGGGTTTTGGTCTATTCAAGTGAAGATGGGATGATTAACAAATCATCTCAGCCTTCCGCCAAAGCTAGCAAACGAAAGAAAAAGAGAAAAATCGCAACCCCATCACCCATTAAAAACCCCAACAAACAGGGTGTGCGTATTATGCGCGAAAGCAAAGGTAGAGGTGGTAAGTCGGTGTCCGTGATTGCAGGGTTAAATCTCGATAAAGGTGAGCTCAAAACATTAAGCAAAACCCTCAAGGCGCAACTTGGCACGGGTGGTGCCATTAAAGAGAGCAACATCGAAATCCAAGGTGACCATAGAGAAAAGCTATTAAAACTTCTAGAAAAACAAGGCATCAAAGCCAAAATAGCTGGTGGTTAACATGCCCGCCAAGTTCATAATCATTGCACTCATTTATATCAATATTCTTATTCCCGCTTGGATTTGGAACCATGAATTATTCTTACTTGTCAATGGTTTCAACAGCCCAGTTTCAGACTATATCATTGGTTTAGTTTCAGGTTTCGCTGATGGTTTGGTGGCTGTGGTATTGATTGTCATGCTGATGTTATTTCATTTTCGCCTCGGTTTGGCAGCATTCCTTGCCTTTATTGCCTCAGGGCTTGTAGCACAAATCTTAAAACGAATCTTTGATATGCCGCGCCCACCAAGTGTGTTTGATGATGTGCATTTGTTGGGTGAACGTCTTTCAGCATACAGCTTCCCTTCGGGGCACTCAGCTACGGCAGGTGTTTTGGCATTTTTAGCCTTATTGCTATTCAAACCCTACCCCAAACTGGCTTGGGGTTTATTCTTTTTGGGTGCTTTGATTGCTTATGGACGCATTTATAGTGGTGTTCATTTTCCACTTGATGTGGTGGTTGGTTTCGCCATTGGTGTGGTCTCTATGTGTTGGTGCAACAAGCTTTCTCAAACTTGGAACACTGAAAAATGGCAACAAAGCGAATGGTCTTGGAAGCTTTCAGGTTTATGTTTGATGATAGCTGCTGTGACCCTTGCGATGGGTTATCATATTCAACCCTCCACAGCACAACCTCTCACTTTTATTGTACCTATCATTGCACTATTCACATTGATGCAAGCATGGAAAAAGAAGCTGTATCATGGGTAACCAAAACACCGAACCCAAAGTTCACTTTGAGCTTTTAGCACAAGCCGACCGCATCAAAGGTATTGCTAGCTTACTCTTTCGCCGCAATCGTTTAACACCGCATGTGCTTGTTTTATGCCCTGATGATGATTTTATGCAGCAGCTCGATGAAACCCTGTGGACAATTCACTCGGAAGCTTTTTTGCCACATGCAATCGCCTCTGATGATGTGGCAACCAATGCCAAGCAACCCATATTATTGGCAACAAGCATCAACCGCGACAACCAAGCCACGGTACTTATCAATGGTGGTTTAGAAATTCCGCCTGTGCTGAAAGGTTTCTCGCATATTGTTGATTTTGTTGATGCTTGGGATGAAGATTTAAAACAAGCATCACGCGAACGGTTTAAAACTTATCGCCAGTTATCCTTAGAGCCCACTTACCTCAAACAAAAGTAGCCCTCATAAAAAAGAGGATATTTTCTGAAACATCATATAAGCTTCTTCTTTAAATTTCTTGGGAGAGGACGATTCTTATGACAACACTTACAACAGCAATGCCAGATGAAAAAGGATATTTCGGTGAATATGGTGGGCAAATTCTTCCACCACCCATGATTGAAATCATGAATCAAATCAATGATGCTTATGATGAAGTCACCCAAACCAAAGCCTTTCAGGATGAACTCAACGAATTGTATGCCGATTATGTGGGACGACCTAGCCCCATCTATTTTGCTCGCCGTTTAACCGATAAGATTGGTGGCGCACGCATCTTTTTAAAACGTGAAGATTTGAATCACACAGGCGCACACAAAATCAACCATTGTTTGGGTGAAGCCCTGCTTGCCAAACATATGGGCAAAACCAAGGTGTTGGCTGAAACTGGCGCAGGGCAACATGGCGTTGCTTTGGCAACGGCATGTGCCTTGGTTGGTATTGATTGTGAAATTCATATGGGCGAAGTTGATATTGTCAAAGAACACCCCAATGTGACCAAAATGAAAATCCTAGGCTGCAAACTTGTACCTGTATCACGTGGCACACAAACACTTAAAGATGCTGTGGACAGTGCATTTGAAGAATACATGAAAGATCCCGTAAACTTCTTTTATGCCATCGGTTCCGTGGTTGGCCCTCACCCCTTCCCTAAAATCGTGCGTGATTTCCAAAGCATTGTCGGCAAAGAAGCACGCGAACAATTTATGGCAAAAGAAGGTAAACTTCCCGACACCTTGATTGCCTGCGTCGGCGGCGGCTCCAATGCTATCGGTTTATTCACAGCATTTTTGGATGATGAGTCTGTAAAAATGATTGGTGTAGAACCTGCTGGCAAAGGTTTGGACACCGATCAACATGCTGCCACCATGAGCAAAGGCAGCAAAGGCGCAATCCACGGCTTTGAATGTTACAACCTTCAAGATGATGAAGGCAACCCACTCCCCGTATACTCCATTGCCTCAGGCTTGGACTATCCAGGCGTTGGCCCACAACATTGCCACCTTAAAGACATCAAACGCGTGCAATACGAAGCCATTGATGATAAAGAGTGTCTTGACGCATTTATGCAGCTCTCACGCCTCGAAGGCATCATCCCCGCCCTAGAAAGCGCACATGCTATCGCATACGCCATGAAGCTTGCCAAAACCATGTCCAACGATGAAACAATCCTTGTGAACCTTTCAGGTCGCGGTGATAAAGATGCTGATTTTGTAGCGGATAAATTATCTCTATAAGTCAGCCTTTTTGTTTCCAGTACAATACGGGATACGGAGGAATTGTGTCCAAACAATAGGGGGCAGGACTTGATTCGCGGATTACACCCTGCTAAGTCATTAATAAACATGAGTTTTATTATTCTAAGCAACTGGCATCAGCGTTTGTACCAGCCGAATCCAATAGGCTGCACCGAGGCTTAGGATATTATCGTTAAAATCATATTGCGGGTGGTGAAGCAAACCTTTTGTTTCTGGAGTGTTCCCACCCAACCAAATATAACAACCTGGTTTTTGTTGTAGCATAAAGGAAAAGTCTTCTGCGCCCATGCTGGGCTGTGGTGCGCGGTTGATATTCTCTTCACCAACCAAGCTTGCGGCAACTGCAAGTGCCTGCTCAGTTTCATGTTCACTATTGATGGTCGCAGGATATGCCACTGTGCTGGGATTGAATTTCACTTCTGCTTTGACATTCATGGCTGCACTTACTGAAGTAGCAATCTCTTCTAAACGCTGCTTGATTTGTTTGCGCACTTCGTCAGTTAGACAGCGGAAGGTGCCACAAATTTGTGCCTTGTCAGGAATGATATTCCAAGTCGTACCGCCATGAATCTGCGTAACACTAACCACAGCAGCTTGATGTGGGGCAATTTCGCGGCTGACTATGCTTTGTAAGGCCAGCACCACTTGCGATGCAGCTAACAAAGGATCATGCCCCTGATGCGGCTTGGCAGCGTGGCAGCCTTTACCACGAAGAATAATTTCGAAGGTGTCGAAAGAAGCCATCATGGTACCTGATTTGGCGGCGAATTGACCAGCCTGAATATCTGGGAAATTGTGCAGACCAAACACACTTTGCGCTGGAAAAAGTTCAAACAAACCATCTTGAATCATTTTGTCAGCACCACCAAAACTCTCCTCCGCTGGCTGAAAAATAAAATAGACAGTGCCATCAAAGCTGGGGTTCTGAGATAAATATTTAGCAGCGCCCAGCAACATGGCGCTATGCCCATCATGGCCGCAAGCATGCATCTTCCCAGGATTTTTAGAACAGTGGCTTATCTTATTTTCCTCTTGTAGTGGCAGCGCATCCATATCAGCACGAAGGGCAATGCTTTTATTGCTACTGCCCGCTTTGAGTGTGGCAACCAGACCTGTGCCTGCTAAACCCTTGTGCACGGTCAAACCCAAACCGCTGAGAATATCTGCAATAAATTCAGAGGTTTCAAACTCTTCAAAAGCTGTCTCAGGGTGCTGATGCAGATGTCTACGCCAGCCCTTCATTTCAGCATACAACGCATCGAACTCCTTAAAACAAACATCAAGTTTTTCCATCATATCTTCCCTCTCATTTGTTTGCTATTCAAATACCGGCTGCTCATGATTCGCTATAAGTATGAAGGCGTTTTTTCCACCCTTTGAGCCAGCGTTGTTCGCTGCGCTCTGCTGGAGATAGTTTTACACGACGCTCTAAAACATAGGTTGCACTACCAATAAACGATTGGATGGCTTTATCCCCAACTGCTTCACCATGCATTTGCAGCAACACTTGCGCCAAACCCCAGCCTTTGCCTTGGTAGCGTTCAGTTTCTTTGATGCCCTCACCCTTAAAATTCACATAATCAATCAAGGCATACCAACCATTGGGGCTGGCTGCTACCCGTTCAAACTGTTGTTTTATTTTTTGTTTCTCTGCATCATTTTTCCCTACATCTAACATTTTAGGCAAAGCATCAGCCAACCGCTGCATGATAAAGGATGCTTGCACGCCTTTCGTCTCCGCAAGGAAGGTTCTTAACTGTTCAACTTGAAGCTTGTTTTCATCTTTTAGAAATTCAGCTTTATTTTGCCAAGGGCTAGATTGATTGGGCTGCAATAAATTTGAAAGACTTTCTGGTACTGCAATACCCTGCTGCTGATACCAACGCATTAAATCAGGAAAACTTTCTTGAAATGGTGCTTTAGAGCCTTGAGGGAACCAAATAAAATGACCGATACCCAGCGATGGGAAGTCTTCACCATCATTCCAAGACACCAAACATGCAAACTTACGGTTGCATTCATTCTTAAAAATTAAATCCGCAATACGGGTTTGTTCCGCTTTGGGTATATTGGAAACAGCCTCGCCCTCGCCATACGAGAGCGAACCAAAGAAAAATAAAAAAACAACACTAAATAGTATTCTAATCATCTTAGCTAGCCCCTGTTTGGTTTGAGAAAAAAGGAAGAGGCACGGAGCTTGCTACCTGCAAGTGAGCACTGATGACACATGTATCAAGTCAATAAAGAGGTTAGCTATTTGATTATGCAGAGAAGACTGTTCCCACACCTTCATCAGTAAACATTTCGAG
>DQSL01000042.1 GCA_015663235.1 Mariprofundaceae bacterium | reverse complement strand
GTTCGCGCCGTGTTACATGCTTTTTGTTCAAATACTCTGCTTCCGAAAAACTCAATTGGCTCATGTTTAACTCCCCTCAGTGAGATAAAAAACTATAACACTTTTAATGGGACTTGTTCAGAGTTGCCCTAGAAAATTCTACTTATGAACTCAAACATTTTTAGGGGGGATTACCTATGTCAACGTAGAAAAAAAAGCATGGAATGGTAAACTCCGCCAAACTTTTGTATGCAGGGATATAATATGACAGCGAAACACACCATCATCTATACCAAAACAGATGAAGCGCCAATGCTGGCGACTTATTCACTGTTGCCCATTGTGCAGGCGTTTGCCAAGGCTGCGGGTGTGGATGTGCAGAGCAAAGATATATCACTTGCGGCGCGTATTCTTGCCAACTTTCCTGATAAATTAAGCAAAGAACAACAACAAAGCGATGATTTGGCTGAGCTGGGTGCGTTGGCGACAACAGCCGAAGCGAATATTATCAAACTTCCCAACATCAGTGCATCTGTACCGCAGCTCAAGGCAGCGATTGCAGAGCTTCAGGACAAAGGGTTTAACATTCCCGATTATCCTGCGGAAGCGAATAGTGATGCTGACAAAGCCATTCAAGCGCGATATGCCAAGGTGCTTGGCTCTGCGGTGAATCCTGTGTTGCGCGAGGGCAATTCGGATAGGCGTGTGGCGGCGGCAGTGAAACAATATGCCAAAGATAACCCACATCGTATGGGTGAGTGGTCTTCTGATTCCAAATCGCATGTGTCACACATGAAAGACGGTGATTTTTATGGCTCAGAACAATCGGTGGTGATGAATAAGGCGGACACATTAAGCATTGTGTTGACCACGAAAGATGGCAAAGAAACTGTGCTTAAAGATGGTTTAAGCGTGTTATCGGGTGAAGTGGTGGATGCGGCAGTGATGTCTAAATCTGCGCTGAGAGACTTTTATGCTGAGCAAATTCAAGATGCCAAAGACAAAGGTGTGTTGCTATCGCTGCATTTGAAAGCGACGATGATGAAAGTGAGCGACCCGATTATGTTTGGTCATGCTGTTGAGGTATATTTCAAGGATGTGTTTGCCAAATATGCAGAGACCTTTGAAAATCTTGGCGTGGACACCAAAAACGGACTTGGTGATGTGTATGCCAAGATTGCGGATTTACCTGATGCAGAACGCGAAGCGATTGAAGCGGATATTCAAGCGGTGTACGCGCTTAATCCTGATTTGGCGATGGTGGATTCAGATAAAGGAATTACCAACTTACATGTACCAAGCGATGTGATTATTGATGCATCTATGCCTGCGGCGATTCGTTCTTCGGGCAAAATGTGGGGCAATGATGGCGAACTGCATGATATGAAAGCCATGATTCCAGACCGCTGTTATGCGGGCATTTATCAAGAAACCATTCAATTTTGTAAGAATCACGGTGCATTTGAGCCTACAACTATGGGTAGCGTATCCAATGTGGGGCTGATGGCGAAAAAAGCAGAAGAATACGGCTCACATGATAAAACCTTTGAAATGACAACGGATGGCACGGTTGAAGTGCGTGATGCGGTGGGCAATGTGTTGATGAGCCATGATGTGCAGAAAGGCGATATTTGGCGGGCATGTCAAACCAAAGATGTTGCGATTCGGGATTGGGTGAAGCTTGCAGTAATGCGCGCTAAAGCCACTGCGGAACCAACGGTATTTTGGCTTGATGAACAACGCGCACACGATGCGAATTTGATAATCAAGGTAAAAACGTATCTGCAAGACCATGAGATTGGTGATTTGGATATTCAAATCATGTCGCCCAATGATGCGATTAAACATGCACTGGCGCGGGTGAAAGTGGGCGAAGATACGATTTCAGTGACGGGTAATGTGTTGCGCGATTATTTGACGGACTTATTCCCGATTTTAGAATTGGGTACGAGCGCAAAAATGCTGTCTATCGTGCCATTGTTGGCAGGCGGCGGTTTATTTGAGACTGGCGCTGGCGGCTCTGCCCCCAAACATGTGCAACAATTCACAGCAGAAGGGCATTTGCGTTGGGATTCCTTGGGTGAGTTTTTGGCATTGGCAGTGTCTTTGGAAGATTTAGCAGCCAAAACAGGTGATGCGAAAATTAAAACATTGGCTGATAGCTTAAATGAGGCGAACACCAAGTTTCTCAAAGAAAACAAATCACCATCTCGCAAAGTGGGTGAGTTGGATAATCGCGGCAGCCACTTCTACTTAGCCTTGTATTGGGCGCAAATCTTGGCAATGCAAGCCGACGATGCAGGTTTAGGCATCAAATTTGTGCCGCTAGCGCAAGCATTAACAGCACATCAGAACATTATTGCTGCAGAACTTCTTGCTGCACAAGGTAAAGCTGTGGATATGGGCGGCTATTATAAACCTGACGCATTAAAACTTGAGCTTGCGATGCGCCCAAGCATGACGTTTAACCAAGATTTGACTCGCTTTAGATAAGGTTAGAGCTTTCTCTAGCATCAATCTTGGCTTGGATAAACTCGCCATGATACACGCCAATCAGTTTGGCAAGTTTGCGAATCATATGTTCTTCATATGAGTCCACTTTGCCGTCTGCCATTGCTACCAACCAAAGCTCTTTGAGAATATCAATGCGCTCTTCGGTGCTGAAATGCTCGATGATGAGTGATGTGAATTGATGCAAATCCATAGCTTTATCTTGCGCAGCTTTGGCTTCGACAATCAAAGCATCCACTTCTTCATGGGATAAGTCGAAACGCTTCTCAATGGCTGTGAAAATTGCATTGTGTTCGTTGTTATCCAATTCATCATCCGCATTCATGATTTCAATCATCACGGCAGTGACAGCCAATGAAATATTGTGCGTTTTATCTTCGGGCTTTTGTTCTTCTTTTTCGTTAAACAGTGATTTTAATTTACTGAACATATTTACTCCTATTTAAGCTGGTCAAGGTCGCGGACTGCACCTTTATCGGCTGATGTGGTAAGTGCTGCATACGCCCAAAGCGCTTTGGACACAGCGCGTTTGCGTCCGATAGGTTTCCACGCATCTTTACCTTTGGCTTCCATCGCTGTTCTGCGGTTTGCCAATTCATCATCAGAAATAGCCAAATGAATCGAGCGATTGGGGATATCAATTTCGATGGTATCACCATCTTCAACCAAACCAATCGCGCCGCCTTCTGCTGCTTCTGGACTGGCATGACCAATGGATAAACCTGAGGTGCCACCTGAAAAACGACCATCAGTAAGCAAGGCACATACCTTGCCCATGCCTTTGGATTTCAGGTAGGAAGTCGGATAAAGCATTTCCTGCATACCAGGCCCACCTTTAGGGCCTTCGTAGCGGATAACTACGGTGTCGCCTGCTTTAACTTTATCATTGAGAATCGCAGATACTGCATCATCTTGGGATTCAAATACGCGCGCTTTGCCAGTGAATTTCCAAATGGACTCATCGACACCAGCCGTTTTCACAATACAACCGCGTTCAGCAATGTTACCAAACAACACAGCCAAACCACCTTCTGTGGAGTAGGCATGTTCCATGTTGCGAATACAGCCATTTTCCCTATCAGTGTCTAAAGTCTTCCAACGCTCAGATTGCGAGAATGCAACTTGGGTGGGGATGCCACCTGGGGCTGCGCGGTACATTTCGCGGGCTGCGGTGTTTGCTTCATTCACAATGTCGTTGGCATCCAAACCTTCACCCAACGTTTTACTGTGAACGGTTGGAATATTGCGATGAATTAACCCGCCTCTGTCCAACTCGGCAAGAATAGAAATCACGCCGCCAGCTCTGTGTACATCTTCCATATGATAATGTTGCACGGCAGGGGCGACTTTGCACAAGTTGGGTACACGGCGTGACATACGGTCAATGTCTTTCATGGTGAAATCGACTTCGCCTTCATGGGCAATCGCCAACAGGTGTAATACCGTGTTGGTGCTGCCACCCATGGCAATATCAAGTGCCATGGCATTTTCAAAGGCTTCAAAGGTAGCAATGGAGCGGGGCAGCATACTTTCATCATCCTGCTCGTAGTAACGTTTGGTGATGTCGACAATGGTGCGCCCAGCTTGTAAAAACAGCTCTTGGCGATCGCTGTGTGTTGCCAACAATGAACCATTGCCCGGCAGTGCCAAACCCAAAGCTTCAGCAAGGCAGTTCATGCTGTTTGCGGTAAACATACCAGAGCATGAGCCACATGTTGGGCAGGCAGAGCGTTCAATGGCAGCCACATCTTCATCGGATTCATTTTCATCTGCCGCCATCACCATAGCATCGACCAAATCAAGGTGTCTTTCGCGGTTATCAATGGTCACTTTGCCTGCTTCCATCGGACCGCCCGATACAAATACGACGGGAATGTTTAAGCGTAATGCCGCCATGAGCATACCGGGTGTAATTTTATCGCAGTTGGAAATGCAAACCATGGCATCAGCGCAATGGGCATTGACCATATACTCCACGGAATCAGCAATGATTTCACGGCTAGGCAATGAATAGAGCATACCGCCATGACCCATAGCAATGCCATCATCCACAGCAATGGTGTTAAACTCTTTAGCAACGCCACCTGCATCTTCAATTTCACGAGCAACCATTTGCCCCAAATCTTTAAGGTGAACGTGCCCCGGTACAAATTGCGTGAATGAATTGACCACGGCAATGATGGGTTTTTCAAAATCATCATCTTTCATGCCTGTGGCACGCCAAAGTGCGCGCGCACCTGCCATGTTTCTACCTGCAGTAGTGGTTCTTGAACGATAAACTGGCATCTTAATACACCTCTTTTTCTTTGCTTGCTACATGTGGAAGATTCACTTCTTCAATGGAACCTGCTTTGGGGTTGTTAAACACATACATATCCAAGCCTTTTTCGCTGTGGGCAATCACGGTGCTCACAGCAGCATCACCTGTGACATTCACAGCAGTGCGAATCATATCCAGCAACCTATCCACGCCAATGATGAGCGCAATACCTTCCACAGGCAAGCCGACTTGGTTAAACACCATCGCCAGCATAATCAGCCCAACACCGGGTACGCCTGCTGTGCCAATCGATGCCAACACAGACATGCCAATGACCGTTAAATAACCCATTAATCCCAAATCAATACCATACACATTGGCGATAAAGACTGTGGCGACACCTTGCATAATAGCTGTGCCGTCCATATTGATGGTTGCGCCAAAAGGCACGGTAAATGAAGCAATAGATTCATCCACACCCAAACGTTTTTCCACGGTATGTAAAGTGACTGGGATGGTGGCATTGGAGCTTGATGTACTAAAAGCAAAGACTTGGGCTGTGCCCATTTTTTTCATGAATGTAATGGGACTGACCTTTCCGAATATACGCAACAACAACATCAGTGTGCCTGTCATGTGTAAGATCAGGGCAAGCACCAACACACCAAAATAACCAAGCATAGGAATAATCAAATCGACACCTTGCTGAGCAAAGGTTTTTGCCATAAGTGCGAACACACCAAGCGGGGCTAAAAACATCACCACGTTGACCACTTGCATCATCACTTTATTCATGATTTCAGCCAAATCCATCAAAGGTTGCGCAGCTTTGCCTACCATCAACATACATGAAGCAAACAGGATGGTGAAAAAGATGATTTGTAACATATTACCTTCGGCATAAGCCGCCACTGGGTTAGACGGAATCAAATCAATCAACACTTGGGTGAAAGGTGGTGCTTCTGGGGCAACAAATGATGAGCTGGCTGCACCAACAAGCTCAAAACCTGCACCGGGTGCAAAAAAAGATGCCAACGTTATGGCGAGGGTTATCGCGAGTGCGGTGGTTAGCATGTAATACCCGAACGCTTTGCCACCCACGCGCCCAAGTTTGCCAATATCACCAATGCCTACCACGCCACAAATCAGGGAGAATGTGACCAGTGGTACGACCAACATTTTGAGCATACTGATAAATGCAGCACCCAAAACATGAAACAGACCCATCACCAAATAATCTTGCACCCAGGCTACTTCCGAAGCGAAGGTGTTGATAAGGCTGCCTAAAACTAAGCCCAGCAACATGCCACGCAGAATTTTTTTGGTCATACTTGTCTTATTATCCATGATTACCACCTACAAAATTGAAGGCAAACGATGATAAGATAAAGTGTAAGATGCAAGGTGTATCACAAGATATTGATATAACAGCCCAATTTGGTTAGAAGTCGCTTATGATTTCAAGTGTAATGTTTATATCTGCTGGTGTGTTATCACTGCTTGCGACATGGCTGGTTTTGGTTTGTATGCGCGCTGGCGAAAAAAGTGCGGATATTCAACGCAACATCAGCTTTCTCGTTGGCGGCTCTATTGTTTGCATATTATTGGCGATTTTAGAGCTTGGTTTTATCGCTTCTACGGGTTTGGTGTTAACATTAACCACCGTGGCAGGTGTAACCACGTTATTTGTACAAAACCTTTATTTATTAGGTGTTTGGCAACATGGCGTGCGCGGTTTAGGGCTTTTGCTTTTGCCATTAACCGCCATTCCTTTGTTTCTTATTCCTTTCTTGCCGCAAGAGACATCAGCGCAATGGGTTGAAGCGCAATCATTCTTACAAACAGGTCATTTGCTATTATCTATGGTTGCCTATGCGATTTTGACCATGGCTGCATTGTATGCGGTGATGCAATTGCGCTTGGATTACGCGCTAAAAAACAAACAAATGAGCTTTTTTGTGCAGGTGATGCCTTCGCTGGCAGACATTAGTAACTATTTGTTTGTGCATGTGCGCTGGGCAACATGGTTACTCGGTTTGAGTATTTTAACAGGGTTAGGATGGCAATGGCTTGAAACACAGCATTTCGCCTTGCTCAATCATAAAGTATTGTTGGCAATTTTCGCATGGGTGATGTTGTTTACCTTGAATCATTTGCGGCAAAAAGCTTCATGGCACCACAATCGCGCCAGCAAGATGGTGCTGCTGGCATATGCAACCTTAATGCTTGCTTATTTTGGCGTTAAAATCATTCAAAACACACATTAACTTTTATGGGACTTTCTGAACTATCCATACCCGTGGTTATCGGGTTATTATTATTCCTACTGTTGCTTTCCGCATTCTTTTCAGGCTCGGAGACGGCATTAACCCGTGCGCGAAAGGCAAGGCTGCGTATTCTGCGTAAAAATGGCAGTAAGGGCGCAAAATACGCCGAACATCTGCTTAGAAAACCAGAGCGTATGTTGGCTTCCATCCTTTTGGGGAATAACTTTGTCAATATTGCAGCATCGAGTTTGGCAACGGCATTATTCTTAGTCGAATTTGGTGAAGCGGGGATTCTTTACGCCACGATTGCCATGACCGTGATTGTGTTGGTATTTGCCGAAGTATTGCCCAAAACCATTGCGGTTGCCCACGCTGAAACCATTGCTTGTCGCGTGGCAATGTTGCTCACATGGTTTCAAAGGTTCGTTTCTCCCGTGGTATCGCTTTTAATGTTAGGTATTAAGACCTTACAGAAGGTCTTTAAAGTAAAAGAGAACCAAGAAATGGCATTCAGTCACCAAGAATTAGCCATGATGATTGATATGAGTGCGGCAAGTGGTGAGTTGGATAAAGCACGCGAGCAAATGTTGATGAGCGCATTGCAATTGCATGATATATCCATCAAATCATTGATGACACCGCGCAAGGGTGTGGTGCTTTTGAATGCTGCAAAAACGGTGGATGAATGTTTGCAATTTGCTTTAAAACATCCGCATTCACGCTACCCCGTTTACCATGGTGAGACGGATAATGTATTGGGCATCATTCATTTGCGTGATTTGTTGAAAAACACACGAAAAGATGTGCCTTTGGCGCAAGCTGTGATTTGGAAAACGTTAAGTTTTGTGCCAACCACACGCAATGCTTTGGCGCAATTGTTTGAATTCCAAAGCAAACATCAACACATGGCGATTGTGGTGGATGAATTTGGTGATATTGATGGCGTGATTACGCTTGAAGACATTATTGAAGAGATTGTGGGTGAGATTGTCGATGAATCCGATGTGCCGCTTGAAGTGGATATTTGGGTGCAACCTGATGGCTCTTGGGTGGCGAATGGCACTGCCAACATTCGAGATTTAAACCAAGTGATGGGCAGCGAGTTGCCGTATAATGGTGCAACAACTGTTGGTGGGCTTGTGGTTGAAGAGTTTGGTGATGTGCCTGATGGTAATACATGTTTAAACGTTGGAAACGTTCGCATTGAAGTGCTAAAAGTTGAGAATGAGCGCATACTTCGTGTACGGCTTTATAAATTGAATGACGATTTATCAGGAATATTTGTGCAAGATGAATAAGCTGGACATGTATCAAGTAGATGCGTTTGCTCAAGCTGTGTTTCAAGGTAATCCCGCCGCTGTTTGTCCGCTTGAAACTTGGCTTGATGATGATGTGATGCAGAATATTGCAACGGAAAACAATCTATCGGAAACAGCCTTTTTTGTGCCACAAGGCAATGGATATGCCATTCGCTGGTTTACGCCAACCATTGAAGTTGATTTATGTGGTCATGCGACTTTGGCTGCGGCTTACGTGCTGTATGAAGAGCTTGGGCTTGAAGGTGATACCATTGTTTTCCAATCCAAATCAGGCGCATTAAATGTAAGCAAAGATGGTCATAAGTTTGTACTCGATTTTCCCAAACAAACACCCGTGCTATGCGATATTCCTCAGCCTATCCAACAAGCTTTTGGCAACCATATTCAAGCCTGTTCAAAACATGAAGACTACATTGTAGTTTTAAACGATGAGGCAAACGTATTTGCTGCCAATCCTGATATGCAACTATTGAAACAACTTGATTTAAGGGGTGTAGTGATTACATCTGCATCTAAAGATTATGATTTTGTCAGCCGCTTTTTTGCACCCAACTGTGGCATTGATGAAGACCCTGTAACGGGCTCATCATTTACCCAGCTTGCACCGTATTGGGCAGAGGTGTTGGACAAGAATAAACTCACTGCCAAACAAATATCGAAACGGGGCGGGGAAGTGTGGTGTGAAGTGTTGGATAAACGTGTAAAAATAGCAGGTTATGCCACTTTATTTATGCAAGCTGCAGTCAATATTTAAACACCAACAACTGTCATTCCGCACTTGATGCGGAATCCGTATCATAAACATGTGAGACTAAATATAACGCACATTCAACTCATAAGTGCAACTTTGTAAGTCTAGAAAGAATCATCTGAGGCAGCAGTTTTGGCTTTCTTCAGGGGGATGCATTGCAGGAAGCACCATTCATTTGAGTGAGGAAATTACGGATAAAAAAGGCTGTCATACTGCGCTTGCCGAAGCATCTTTAGACTTACTCTCGCCGATGCTTAGAATGACAAGTTATCTTTGTGTTTAGGTTAACGCAAACAACACTTTTTAAACTTAACACCAGAACCACAAGGGCAGGAATCATTGCGTGAAATGTCTGCTGTGCTGCTTTCGCCATCCACATAATACCAAAGCCCATCTTCTTTGATGAAATCACTGACTTCATCCAATATTTTACCTTTATTTCCGCCAACAAAGCTGGCGATAAAATGAACAGTACCTTTGTCATCGGTGTTGCCACCTGCTTGACTACCTACAATCTTTAAATCAATCCATTTTAAACCCAAACCACCTAATATTTCCAAGTCAGGGCGCGTACTTTCATGCCAAGTGCGCCAAATATACTCGCTCAAACCCAATACAAAGGCAGCATAACGCGAGCACATTAAAGCCTCGGCTGTGGGTGCATCCACTGTGCCATCATGGTACGGCTTGCAACAGTTATCTAATGATTTTCCTGACTTACAAGGGCATGTCACGCTATTTTCAGTACTCAATGGTTTATCTCCTGTGTTTAAAGCAGCGAAAACATGGCTGGAAGCGGAAGATTGTCAATATTGAATCGGATTTTACTAACCCGCATTATTCATAAACCGTCGTGATGATTGCGCCGAAACTTTGTTTGCAACGCATATTGAAGAAATTGTTCGTAGCTGTGCTTACGAACAACCTTTTGGTCTTGGCTGGTGAAGAAGTCAGCGTGGGTGGAAAAAAAGATATGTCGATTGCATTGGGCAATGGTCATGTTTTATCCATTCATGCCAATAAACCCATCGAAGATCAACGCAAAGACACTAAAAAGTATGAGGCAGAACTCCAAGAGATAAGCCAAGATTTAGAAAAAGAGGATATAGATCAAAACATTGATGTTACGCATTATGCCAAGAACATTTGGGTGATTCAAAAAATCAAAGAAGCCAAGGGTATTTCAATTTTAGCCCACCCCAATTGGGTTTATAGGGATGGTAAATATCACCTTCACCAAGCTTTTTATAAAGAAATGTTAAAAACTTCCCAGCTTGATGGTGTTGAAGTGTTTGGTGAAGAAAAAGTTAAAGAACATAACAACATGACCCACTTAACAGCCCTGCAAACCACCAATAAATATAAATACTTAGCACCTTTTGCCAACTCTGATGCCCATGATAGCGACCATGAAGTGGGTGATCGATTTACGATTGTTTTTGTCAAAGAAAAATCAGCTTCAAGTATCATTGCGGCGATTAAATCGGGGCTTACCTGTGCTATTTTTAAAAGAGAAAATTACGAACATCAATTTATAGGCAAAGATGCGCTGGCACAATATGTCTACTTTTTAATCAAAGAATACTATCCTAAGCATAGCAGCCTTAAAAGCAGGCTGGCTAAGCTCTATTTTGATGAACTCATCAATGGTGAACAGTTTGAGCGTAAAATACAGATTGTTAAGCAACGCTTAGAAAGCCATAGCAATAACTTTTGGGGATAAAGCGCGTTTCCTGAATTCTAAAAAGTGAACGGTTGGTGTTTTGCTAAGTCTGCTATGGGCGTAGGCTATGGATAGAAGTTTCACTGTTTTAGGATTCTTTTTTTATCTGTAAACACAAGCCCTAGCAAGAAGGCTTTGCAATCGTTAAGCTGCGCTGCAATGTCATATTCAGATTATAAACAACAACATATCCGTAACTTCTCCATTATTGCCCATATCGACCATGGTAAGTCCACACTTGCCGATAGGTTGATTGAAGAAACGGGCGCGTTGTCGCATCGCGAAATGAAGAAACAAGTCTTAGATTCTATGGAGTTAGAACAAGAGCGCGGGATTACGATTAAAGCGCAAACAGCTACCCTTGAATACAAAGCGGATGATGGCGAAACATACAAACTCAACTTGATTGATACACCTGGTCATGTGGATTTTACCTATGAAGTCTCGCGCTCATTGCAAGCTTGTGAAGGTGCTTTGTTGATTGTGGATGCAACCCAAGGCGTAGAAGCGCAAACCTTGGCGAATGTGTATCTTGCCATGGAAAATGACCTCGAAATCATTCCAGTGATTAACAAGATTGACCTACCATCGGCTGATGTAGAAGAAGCCAAACGTCAAATTGAAGATGTGATTGGCATTGATGCATCTGAAGCTATTGCTGTGTCTGCCAAAACGGGCGAAGGTATTTTAGATGTGCTTGAAGCGGTGGTAAAGCGCACACCTGCGCCTAAAAACAATGATGACAGTCCTGTACGCGCACTGATTATCGATTCTTGGTTTGACTCGTATGTGGGTGCGGTGGCATTGATTCGTGTGTTTGATGGCAAGATGAAGAAAGGCGACCAAATTTGTTTGATGTCCAACGATAAGAAGTATGGCATCAATGATTTGGGTGTGTTTACACCTGCCCCTGTTTCAACAGGCGCGCTTTCATCGGGCGATGTGGGTTTTATGATTTGCGGCATCAAGACTTTAGCCGACTTGAGAGTGGGCGACACGGTCACTTTGGATAAAAAACAAGCAACAGAGCAGCTTCCAGGCTTTAGAGAGCCTAAAGCCATGGTGTTTTCAGGTTTATATCCCGTGGATTCCAATGATTATGCAGAATTGCGCGATTCACTTGAGAAATTAAACATGAATGACCCATCATTTACCTATGACGTGGAAAGCTCATCAGCCTTAGGGCTTGGTTTTCGTTGTGGTTTCTTGGGTTTGTTGCACATGGAAATTATTCAAGAGCGTTTGGAGCGTGAATACGACCTTGATTTGATTACCACAGCCCCATCCGTAGTCTATAAAGTGACAACTACCGATGGTGAAACCAAAGAAATATCCAATCCTAGTGGGTTTCCTGATGTATCTGAAATCAAAGAGGTTCAAGAGCCAACTGTGCTTGCCAATATCTTTATGCCTGAAGAGTTTGTCGGTGTGATGATGAAATTGTGCCAAGACAGGCGTGGTATTCAGCAAGATATGAAGTTTATTGGGCAGGGTAGGGTGATGTTGACCTACAATCTGCCTTTGGCTGATATGGTGATTGATTTTTATGATAAATTGAAGTCTATTTCGCGTGGTTATGCATCTATGGATTACGAATTGGCTGATTTTAGAACAGAATCTGTGGTGAAGCTGGATGTGTTGGTTCATGCCGAACCTGTGGATGCTTTATCATTAATTGTGCATCGTTCAGTGGCTGAAACACGTGGCAGGGCACTGGTGAAAAAGCTGCGTGAATTGATTCCACGTCATCAGTTTGATGTGCCTATTCAGGCTGCGATTGGTGGCAAGATTTTGGCCCGAGAAACGGTGAAAGGTGTGCGTAAAAATGTGACCGCGAAATGTTATGGTGGTGACATATCGCGTAAGCGTAAGCTGCTAGAAAAGCAGAAGAAAGGTAAAAAACGGATGAAGGCTATTGGCAGCGTGGAAGTGCCGCAAGAGGCATTCTTGGCAGTGCTTAGGCTTGGAGATGATACATGAGCGAAACAATGAAAAGTTTGGAAGAGGGCATAAAGCCAAGCAAACCTGTTTGGCGCGAGTGGGTAGAAAGCATGTTGGTGATTGCTGTTATCGCCATCGTGATTCGTAGCTTTATCGTAGCTCCATTTGTGATTCCATCATCAAGCATGGTATCGACTTTGGAAGTTGGCGATTATTTGTTTGTCAGCAGATACAACTATGGCTTGCGTATTCCATTCACAGACATTCAATTTTTCACATCCGAAGCAAAACGTGGCGATATTGTGGTGTTTGACTATCCCGAAGATAGAAGCAAAGATTATATCAAACGTATCGTTGGTGTGGCGGGTGATGAGATTGAATACAAAGCCAATAGTTTGTATGTGAATGGTGAAAAAATGAAGCTGACACCTGATGGAATGCATACTTACGTGATGGGCGACCAATCAATGGCAGTTTCGCCGCAATATATTGAGCAACTTTTTGATGTAGAGCATAAAGTATTGCGCAAAGACTATTCGATTCGTGATGGCAAATGGAAAGTGCCAGCAGGGCATTATTTTATGTTGGGTGACAATCGTAACAATTCAAGGGACTCAAGATTTTGGGGTTTTGTGCCGCAAGAGTATCTTGTTGGCAAAGCTGTGGTGGTATGGTGGTCTTGGAATGCGGCAACGGGTTCTGTGCGCTGGGATAGATTAGGTTCACTATTAAAGTAATAAGTTATATAAGTAAGTTGTATTAAAAAAGGGGAAGCTATGTTTAAAGTTCTATTTTGGCTTGGTTTGATTGGTGGTAGTGTGCTTGTTGCTGCACAAACTATCCCAGTATATTATAATAACATGAAAATTGAAAATGCTTTCCAAGGCATTTCTCAAAAGTTAGTTCAGAAGTCAGAAGCTGATATTCGAAGTAGGATTCTGAGACTTCTAAATGTTCAAAGTGTTAATCTTGAAGTGCTTCCCGATACTTTTTTTGAAAATCTCACCATTAAAAAAGAGAATGGTAAATTTACGTTAAGTTCTGAGTATCATGTCACTGTATGGGTATTGGGCAAACCTAAGGATATTGAAGTTGATGAACGGTATGAAGAAGAGCAAGACATTTCGCTGATTGAAAAAATAAAGTATTCAGCACGAATTGATTTTGACTTTTTACCGTTTGCAAAAACACCTTGAGCACAAAAACATTTGAAGACAAGTTAGGTTATCACTTTAAAGATAACCTTTTATTAGAAAAGGCGCTTACCCACGCTTCAAAATCTCCTAACCATTTAGAAAGACAAGAGTTTCTAGGCGATGCCGTATTGGGCTTGGTGATTGCTGATTATTTATATGACCACTTCCCAGACTCTGCTGAGGGTGACTTATCTAAAATGCGCGCAAGTTTGGTGTGCAAGGGTGCCTTGTTATATATCGCTAACCGCTGGGCTATTGCTGTGTTTTTGCAAGTTGGTGATGGTGAGCGTGGAAAAAATCATGCGCTTAAATCACAATCTATTGCTGCCAATGCCGTTGAAGCAGTGCTCGGTGCAGTGTTTGAAGATACAGGTTTTGATGCTGTTCAAACACTCATTCTGCGCGAGTGGCAACCCTTATTGCAAGATGTGCAGCCTGTTAATTTGCGTGATGCAAAAAGCCAGCTTCAGGAGCTGACCCAAGCACAGGCTTTGGGGTTGCCCAACTATGTTCTGCATGATTTGGGTGTAACGGTATCACCGCGCTTTCAAGCTATTTGTTTTCTCAATAAGCAAAAGCTTGGTGAAGGTTTGGGAAATCGTAAAAAAGAAGCTGAATTAGAAGCCGCAAAGCAAGCTTTAACCAGTAAAATCATTCAAAAAATTAAGGGTTAATCGGAAAAAGCTTCAATACCTTATTTTCTTCACCCAAAGATCCCGCAGCAAACAAAACTTCATTGCCTTCCAAGACTTCCAATGCACGCGCATTGCCTGCGGTTAAAACCAATTTGGCAGGCGTATCAATGATGCTAAAGCTTTGCCCTTTTTTGAGTAATACTTCGCGCAACAACTTGGGCTCTGCATTTTCATCCAACTCAGATACTTGAAGCCAAACATCATTGGTTGCGGCATAAAAAGAATATGTTCTTTTCTCAATAAATACTTCTTCAACAGGTTGAGGCTCTATTTTTTGTAGCTCTAACTGTTCATTTGTATATGTGTCAGTCATGCTTTCAGACAGGCTTGGCATCTCTAGCGTGTCATGGGTCGCCGTTTCATGCGTAGTGTCGTCCAAGCTTGTGTTTATTTGCAACTGCGTTTCATCATCCGTGTTTGAGAAGTTGAGCGCAACCAGCAACAGAAAAATCGTAATGGCAACATAGGTCCATTTACGGTGTGGAGAGATTGGAACATCGCGGTATACCACTGGCGCTTTTAATTCAAAAGACTTGCTTTTGATACGCCCCATTTCACTTGAAACATCAACTTGTAAAAGGGCAGCATATTGCTTTAAGAAGCCAAGCGCATATACCTCGCCAGGTAAGTTTTCCCAACTTCCACTTTCTAAAGCTTCGAGGAAGGTTTTACTAAACTTCAGTTCTTTTATTATATACTCGACAGATAAACCCTTGTCTTCTCGGGCTTTTTTAAGGGTAACACCAATCTCACATTGTAATGCTTCTTTGGCAAAAGTGTTGTCATCTACTTCAGATTCAACCATTTCTTTATTCATTTTCTTTAACCTTCTCAAGGATGATAAGTTGATCTTTTGCCCATGCTTTCTGCAAAGGTTCAGAAGTTGTTTCAATAAATTTCAGTATATACAAACGTAACAACTGCTGCTCAGACTTACCCTTAAGCACAGCGATTAATTCCCGCAATGCTTCTTGGTTTGACGGCTCTTTTCTAAGGATCGTTTCATACAACGCTTGCGCATAATTGGGTCGATTAAACTTGGTGTATGCTGCTGCTTCTTTAAGCTGAGGATATACCCAAGTTTTGTCTAACATGCCTGCTTTTCGATATGCAAGCACTGCCTCTTCAAGTTTATTAAGACCTACGTAAGCATCACCCATATTGATAAAGACAAATGTTTGGTTGCGGTATCTAGGGTCTTCAAGGGCAAGGTTGAAGTTTTTAATTGCCTTATCATATTGACCCAACTCGACAAGAAGGCTGCCGTAGTTGTTATAAGTTGCCGAACCAGCATCATGTTTGATAGCTTTTTTATAAAACATTTCTGCCTTTGTATTATCCCCGCGCAAGCGCCATGCATAAGCAATAGCATCCAGTGTTTCAGGCTGGTTGGGTCTGATTTTGTCGGACACATATAAATGTTCAAAAGCTTTGGGAACCAACTGCTTATGCAGAGCATCCAGCCCAAGCTGGTATTGAAGTTTAGCCCGTTTATCTGAGTTTTCATCCAGCCTTTTCTCAGCTTGTGTTTGGCAAGCATTTAAACCCAAGAGAAGGCTTAGAAGTAGGGCTATGTTAAATAATTGTTTCATAAAAGTCGTTTCACCAGTGCGTAAATAGGGCGCAAATTTTCATCGCTTTGTGTTTTGAGGTCTGCAAAAATACTATGTTCTAAGGTGTTTTGGCAAGCACAATCAGAAGAGTACGCTGGATAAGCTTTAAATAATGTGAGTAACATTGCTTTTACTTTGACAACATTGCTTTGCATCACTTCAATAACGGAAGCAACAGAAACATCATCTTCATCTTCATGCCAACAGTCGTAATCGGTACACATCGCCACAGTAGCATAACAAATTTCAGCTTCACGCGCCAATTTGGCTTCAGGCATATTGGTCATACCAATCACATCCATGCCCCAACTGCGATACAATTCAGATTCTGCGCGAGAAGAAAACTGAGGGCCCTGCATCACCATATATGTGCCCTGGTTGTGGGTTGTGATGCCTTTGTTGGTGCAGGCTTGCTGCAGAGCGGAGCGCAAAGCATTGCAAGTAGGCTCAGCCATGGACACATGCGCAACCACAGGGCCATCAAAAAAGGTCGAAGCACGCTCGCGTGTTCTATCGACAAACTGGTCTACAATCACAAAGTCGCCTGGTGCAATGTTTTCGCGCAATGAACCCACAGCAGAAATAGAAATGATTTGCGAAACCCCCGCCAATTTCATGGCATAAATATTGGCTCTATAATTGATTTTATGCGGTGGAATGCCGTGTGTTTTTCCGTGTCTTGGCAAAAAAACGACTTCATGCCCATGAATACTAGCAAGTGTTAATGGTGCGGATGGTTTGCCGTAAGGTGTGTCAATATCAAGGGTATCAAGGGTTTCAATGCCATCAATTTGATACAAGCCACTGCCACCAATAATTCCTGTTCTTTGCATTACTTTCCTGACTTCGCTGTTTTAAGTTGACCACAAGCAGCCATAATATCATCGCCGCGAGAGCGCCTTACCGTTGCACGAATACCTTTAGAAATCAAGGACTTTGCAAAGTTATCTGTGACATTTGTTGCGCTTCCTTGAAAGTCGCTACCTGGGTAAGTATTAAAACGAATCAGGTTTACTCGCTCGCGTTCAGGATTCACAAAACGAATCAGCGCATCCAAGTCTTCTTGGCTATCATTGATGCCTTTAAGCATCACATATTCCAAGGTGATATGTCGAGATTTTGCTAACGGGTAAGTATTTAAGCTTTTACGTAGACTATTTAAATCATGCTTTTGGTTGATGGGAACAAGCGTGTTGCGTTTTTCATTGATGGCAGTGTGCAATGATATGGCAAGGTTGACGGGCGAATCTTTGCCCAAACGTTCAATTTGCGGCACTAAACCTGATGTGGAAAGCGTGATACGACGGCGGGATAGGTGCAGATAGTCTTCAGCCATGAGTAAATCCAATGATTTAAACACCTCTATCTCATTGGCAAGCGGCTCGCCCATGCCCATATACACAATATGCGTTACTTGACTGTGCAGGTCTTCATCCATTGGGTCGGCAAGCAAGTCGGCTTTGACGGCGAGAACTTGGGCGACAATTTCCGCAGCAGTTAAATTTCCTTCAAACTTCTGTGTGCCAGTATGACAAAAAGGACAGTCCAATACACACCCAGCTTGCGAAGAAATACAAACTGTGCCGCGCTCTTGTTCAGGAATTAACACGGTTTCGATATGTTTTAAGCTTTGATTTTCGCGCTGCAAAGCAAACAAGTATTTGCGTGTGCCATCATTTGATTTTTGTTTACTCACAAGCTTTAAAGCTTGCACTTGAGTGTGTTCTTGTAAAACTTCTTTAACCTGATTAGGGACATTTTTCATGGCATCCAACTCAAGTATACCTTTATTCCTCCAGTCCAAAATCTGTTTGGCTCGGAACGTTGGAAGTGCGCAAGATTTCATCAAATTTTGTAATTCTTCTAAGGTGATGCTGGCAAGTGATAAGACATTCATGGCATGGATATTAGCGGCATGAAAAAAATTGGGTAGGGTAGGCCGTATGACTTTAGCAACCGAGACCCCTGTACCCGTGTCAGAACAAAATTTTCAGACCATGTTGAACTTCGCCAAAACCATTGATGGCTTGCAATATCGGCAAGCATATTTGGATGCTCTAACCCTTCATTTACCAAGCATTGTTGATGTGCAACCTAAGCGGCCGCCTATATTGATGGGTTATGACTTTCATTTAACCGATGATGGCCCCAAGCTGATTGAAATCAACAATAATGCTGGTGGTTTGTGGGAAAAGGATGATGGCTGGATTCCGCAATGTGAACATGAGGCATTACAAGGCTCGCTCAAAACACGACTGCTGAATATGTTTGATGCAGCTTGGAAGCATATTGCCATCATGGATGAAGACATTACCAACCAGTATATGTATTCAGAGATGCAAGCATACGCCAAGCTTCTTGAAGCTGATGGTCGCAAAGTGAGCTTGGTCAGCCCTGAAGCGTTGAAACTTCAAGATGATGGGCTTCATACTGCAAGTGGACGTGTGGATGTGATTTATAATAGGCATACTGATTTTTATTTGGAAAGCGGTGTGTTGTCCCATATTCGTCAAGCATACCTTGATGGGAAAGTGGACTTAAACCCATATTCAAGAAGTTATGCCCTGATTGGCGATAAAAATCGTATGGTAGACTGGTGGCGTGAAGGACTCTTGGACTTCTTGCCGACTGCGCAAGTAAAACTTATTCATCAAGTTGTTCCTGAAACGCATGTGCTTGCAGAGTTGGAAACAGAACAAGCTTGGGTAATGCGCAAGCAGTGGGTGTTCAAACCTGCGGCAAGACATGGTGGAAAAGGGGTGTTGCTTGGCAAAGCCATGAGCCGAAAACGATTTAACACTTTGGACATACAAGACACTGTGGTGCAGCAGCTTGTGCCAGCAAGCACCATTGAAATCAATCAAAAGTCATTTAAATTCGATATTCGACTTTATATGTTTGGTGACCAACTGGTTGCTTTGGCTGGACGCGCTTGGAATGGTCAAATCACTAATTTTAGAGAAGAGGGTAGTGGTTGGACTCCGATTTCTATTAAATCTTAGCTTTTGCAAAATAACACGTCTGCAAGCCTCGCTATCGTTATTCCCGTGTTTAATGAGGGGAAAGTTCTTCCTGCTGCTTTAAAGTCGCTTCAAGAGCTTGCTGTGGATGAGCTTATTTTTGTTGATGGTGGCTCAGTCGACAACACAGTTTCTCTCATTCAAGATGCAGGGTTTGTTTGTCTACAATCGGAAGCAGGGCGCGCCAAACAGATGAATTTTGGCACGCAAAACACTACTTCGGATATTATCCTTTATTTACATATAGATACAACTCTTAGTTCAAGTAATATCTTGAGCATCAAAAAAACTTATAATCAGGGTTATAAGTCGGGAAGGTTTAATATAAGTCTATCAAATAAGTCCATAACATACCGAATTATAAGCTATTTTATTAATTATCGTTCGTGTTTAACCAAGGTAAGCACAGGCGACCAAGGGATATTTGTCACACGCGAGGCTTTTGCGGCTGTTGGCGGCTATCCTGATATTCCACTGATGGAAGATGTATTGTTTACCAAGCAATTAAGAAGAATTGGTAAAGTGGCGTGCCTGAAAGATGTACTCGTAACTTCAAGTCGCAGATGGGAAGAACATGGTGTATTTAGCACAGTATGGCTGATGTGGAAGCTTAGGTTTCTGTTTTGGCTTGGCGTTTCGCCGTCTAAATTGGCTAAAATGTATAGGGATGCCCGCTAATGCGTGTAATTATTTTATGTAAAGCACCCGTTGTTGGCAAGGTGAAAACACGGCTTATGCCTGAATATTCAGCCGAACAGGCTGCGGCAGTTCATCAAAAGATGGCATATACTGTGTTGCTCAAGGTGTGTAGCATGTTTGATGATGTATGGCTTGCTGTGGATGACATGAATCATGACTTCTTTAAATCGCTTGCACAGGAGTTTGGTGTAACATTATACACGCAAGGCGCTGGAAACCTTGGCGATAGGCTCGCAGGGCTGTCAAAGGCTTCATTTAGCCTAGATGATAAAGCTGTATTGTTTTTGGGCACAGATTCACCGCATGTAGATGTTCAGCGTTATCAAGATGTCGAATCTGGTTTAAATGATTGTGATGTAGTGATTGGCCCTGTTGAAGATGGCGGATATGACCTTATTGCAACCGCAAGTTTTCAGCCTGAATTATTTCAGGATATTGACTGGGGATCTGAAACAGTATTTATTAAAACTATGAGTATTATCAATAGGTTATCGTTGAGTGTTAAAGTTCTAGAGACATCGTTTGACTTGGATAGACCGCAAGATTTACAGCGTGCATCACCTGAATCGTGGTAACTTTTTACACGCTTTAAAATATTACATAATATATATTATGCGACATTGAATATATATCAAGCATCGAACACTGATTGGGCTAAGATAACTGTCGCAGCACTGTCCTATATGCCTATACTGCCGCCATGGAAAACCTCGAAACATGGCAATACGCTGCCACAGCCCTTATTTTCGTCTGGACAGGGTTTGTACGCTCTGGTCTAGGGTTTGGTGGCGCAGCCCTTGGTTTACCCCTATTGCTGCTCGTTGTGGACGACCCATTAATTTGGATTCCACTGATTGGTGTTCACCTATTATTTTTCAGTGGCATTACTGTTGGCACACGTTTGAGTGCTGTGGACTGGTCATTCCTCAAAAAAGCATTTGGAATCATGATTATTCCTAAAATGGTTGGTGTGTTTGGACTATTAACCCTGCCTACCGAGCTTATGGTCACCTTTGTTTATATCATGACGTTGTTGTACGGCGTGATGTATTTGTTTAAATACCAGATCAAAAGCCAAAGCAACCTGTTTGATGGTTTTTTATTGGTGATTGGTGGTTATGTAAGTGGCACTTCACTCATTGGTGCGCCATTGATTGTTGCAGTGTTTATGCACCGCGTTGCTAAAGAAGAGCTGAGAAACACCCTTTTTGTGCTTTGGTTTGTTCTGGTAACGATTAAACTGTCAGTACTTGGTAGTGTTGGTGTTGATTTTTGGTGGATTCACCACTTGTGGCTACTGCCTGCGGCTGCAATTGGGCATGTTGTGGGGCTCAGGCTGCATGACTATCTTATTTCGCAAGATGCAGGTTATTTTAAACAAACCATTGGTGCGATATTGATTGTTATTTGTTTGATTGGGCTGATGCGTTAATATTTAAAGCAACACATCCAAGCGAAATTCAAACGGGTCACTGCGGTCACCAAACTGAATCACATGTTTGCCCAGCGCCAACTTCACAACAGCATCATTATTACTGTTATGTGTGTATTCATCATCATCTACAATGCAATAATCACCATAATTGACAATGCGAAGCGTTAGTCCACCACCATCGACAGCATTAAGTTCAATATGTTTTTCATTCACTCTCAAACTGCATCCTGTTAAGCGCACATCAATCTTTTTGGGGTCATCAAAAAGCTCAGTAACCGTCAATGGTGGTCTGTATGCGCCAAACACCCAAGGCAAGCGACCAATCATTTTGGGGCGGTTGCACAATGCTTGCTTGGCATGGTCGTTTAGCCCTTCGAGCTTGGCAAAGACAATAAATGTTTCATCATTTTCATCAATTTCTTCATCAATTAACACATTTTGTAAGCGCATAAACAATGCAGATAATAATGGCGCTAATGCCCCACCAGGTTTATTTACCAAGCGGATAAGTGTACCCCTATCAATCACTTCAACTTCACCATCGGTCAATGCAACCACTGTTGCGGTACGCTCTCTGGATAAACCTGCAAGCCCAAGCTCACCAACGATTTCTCCAGCTTGTAATACACTGGTAATTTCGCTTCCATCCACCCTTTTTCGGTGTACTTCAAGCCAGCCCGCTTTGATTAAATAGGCTGCGGTGTCTTTATCACCTTGGGCAATAATTTTGTCGCCCTGTTTAAATGCCATGATATTCGCCATGTTTGCTACCTCAACTTACACTTCTCCAAGAAACATCCATCTTTATCATGTTTGGTCTGTAAGTTAAATCACAGTGTAACCTTGCATCAAACATAATTCTAGCTTAGAAGGCTTTATGGCAATCAAATCAACGATTTATAAAGCAGATATCCAAGTATCCAACATGGACACCTATTATTTTGAAGAACATAACTTAACGCTGGCGCGACACCCTTCTGAAAATGAAGAACGCATGATGATTCGTTTGCTCGCATTTGCGCTCAATGCGCATGAATACATGGCTTTCACCAAAGGTTTATGTGCTGATGATGAGCCTGATTTATGGCAAAAAAGCTTGAGTGATGAAATTGAAGTTTGGATTGATTTGGGGCAACCTGATGAAAAGCGCGTTCGTAAAGCTTGTGGCAGAGCCAAACAAGTGATTATTTACACCTACAACTACCGTAGCGCGCTCACTTGGTGGGAGCAGGTCAAAAGTAAATTTACCCGCTTTGAGAACCTTAAAGTTGTCGTGATTGATGATGATGCTTTTTCAGCGATGGGCGCTATGGCAAAGCGTAATATGCAACTGCAATACACCATTCAAGATGGTGAAGTGTTGCTCAGTGATGGTGTAGATTCAGCAAACATCAAACCCCATATTTTAACACCTTTATTGCCTTAAGCTTTAAAATACGCGCACAACACCTGATACAAATAAACCGTATCCTTGCGCCCAGCAAGTTCACGAATTGAATGCATAGCAAACGTTGGCACACCAACATCTACCGTGCGTACACCAAGATTATTCGCTGTAATCGGGCCAATGGTGCTGCCGCAACCCATATCCGAGCGCACCACAAACGATTGCACAGGCACATTAGTCTTGGTGCACCATTGTTTAAACATGGCAGACGTTTCGCTGTTGCTGGCATAGCGTTGGTTGGCATTGATTTTAATCACAGGGCCGTCATTGATGATTGGTCCGTGGTTAGCTTCATGTTTATCGGAGAAATTGGGGTGAATGGCGTGGGCATTATCCACTGAAATCATCATACTTGATGCCATAACACGCGATACTTGTTCGCTATCATCCACCAAACGCGCCAAGACTGATGTTAAGAAGTTTCCTTGCGCGCCAGCAGCAGACACACTGCCCACTTCTTCATGGTCGTTGCATACAAGCAGCGTGTTCTGGCTGTTATCGCCATGTATCAAAGCCATCAGACCCGTATAACAGCTTAATAGATTATCCAAACGCGCACTGCTGATAAAATCATCATTCAAACCCGTAATGGCTGGCGGCTGCACATCATAAAAGCTCAATTCATAATCAAGCACAGTTTTTGCTTTAGGATTGCTTGCTGCAAGTTGCGCGTTTACCTTATCCAATAACAACGCATCAAAATTTGGTTTACCATCATGCACACGCATCAACACAGGCGGCAAATGCTTTTGTTTATTGATGCTTCGCTTGTCGTTAGCTTCCCTATCCAGATGAATCGCCAAGCTTGGAATTACCGCAATGGCTTTTTCCCAATCCACAAGCGTATGCGCCAGTTCATTGTTTTCATCCAAATAACTCACCCTGCCCGCCAATGATAAATCGCGGTCAAACCAAGGGTTGAGCAATACCCCGCCATAAGTTTCAACACCAAGCTGCAAATAACCTTGTTTGATGATTTCAGGATTGGGTTTCACTTTGAGGCATGGGCTATCGGTATGCGCGCCCACCATGTGTATGCCATGTTCGACTAAGGATTGTTTGATTTCAAAGGCAATGATGGATGAACCATTGCGGGTGACAAAATAGCGTCCCGCCACCTCTGTTTTCGCCTCAAACCATGGGTCCTTCTCGTCTAAACGCTGAAATTCAGCACCTTCGAGCATCGCAACCATGTTTTGTACAGCATGAAATGGTGTTGGTGATCGTTGGATAAAACCCAATAACCCAGCGGTGAAATCTTTATTTTTCATGGTTGCCCTACCGTGTCTTTATTTTCAGCTTGCGCGACGACATCACCAAGTTGGATATACGTTTCAATACCGTTTTTGGTATTTTCTAAAATATCTTGGGAGGGCGACCATTTCCCCTTTTCACCACATAACACAACCGTGCTTCCGCCAAACAGGAAATAGCCTTTTTCATCGCCCTTTTTAAACGGTTTGGATTCATCAAAGGTCTGCACGATTTTACCCACGCAAGTCGCACCCACTTCAATATAGGCAAGCTTGCCAAAGTGTTCTGTGTCTAGAATTGAAACACGGCGTTCATTTTTGATGAAAATATTTTGCCTATACTTTAATGCCAGCGGATTAACCGAATGTAAATCGCCAGCCACAGTAAATGCTTTCAATGTTTTGCCATCATCAGGATAATGATAGCGGTGATAATCCACAGGACAAAGCCGCGCAATCATCAGCGGGCCACCGATAAAGTCTTGGGCCAATTGGGCATCAGCAATCAGGTCAACCGCGCGCAACATCGAGCCTTTGACGGGCACATTCAACTCATCCGTCATGTTTGCATGGGCAAAGTATCGCGCCTCAGCAAAAGCGCTCATCTCTTGCGGGTTGGTGGTGAATGTACGTTTTCCTTCTTTGAATTTACGAATAAAAAACTCATTAAATGAGCAATACGATGTTTCAATCGGATTATCTTGAAGCGAGCCTTTTTGATACTGCTCAATCGGGATATGAAAGTTATTAATAAATGGTGCAACCTTTTGCCCCGACTTCACACTATCTTGTGATTTTCCGTAAAATTGACTGAACATTTTACTGGCAATAATAGGCGCTAATAATCGCCCGATTGGGTTGCCATAAGCAAATTTCACTGCCCCATCACCATAGACCTTTTCAATCACTATCTTGTTTTCATAGCGGTTAAATACTTGAATTTCAAAACCTTGGCTCATTTT
>DQSL01000013.1 GCA_015663235.1 Mariprofundaceae bacterium | reverse complement strand
TCCCAGAATTCAAAGATGTTTTCAGGGTCGATGCCGAAGTTGGTCGCTGCTTTGGTATTCGCCGAAACGGCAATAAAATGTTTGGAAACTGCTTGCAATGTACCACCACGGGTTAAGAACCAATCTCTTGCCGTTCTAGCATTGGTCATGGTCTCTTGGGTGGTGAATGTTTTGGAGGCAATGACAAACAACGTGGTTTCCCTGTGCAAGTGACGCAGTACTTCCACGGCATGTGTGCCATCCACATTGGAAATAAAGTGAATATCTAAACCGCCAGCGCGACCATAAGGTTTAAGGGCCTCAGTCATCATTACAGGGCCCAAATCCGAGCCACCAATGCCAATATTTACAATATCCGTAATCGGTTTGCCTGTGCTGCCCAACCATTCTCCAGAGCGCACTGTGTCCACAAGCTTTCGCATACGCCCAAGTACACGATTAATATCGGGCATCACATCTTCACCATCTACAACCATGGGTCGATTGGAGCGGTTACGCAGGGCAGTGTGTAAAACCAAACGATTTTCGGTGTGATTTACTTTTTTAGCATCAAACAAACGTTGGATACAACCTTCCAAATCGCGCTCGCGTGCTAAATCCATAAGTTTGGTTTTGGTTTCTTCGGTCATCAGATTCTTGGAGTAATCAACAAGGATGTCATTGAGCTTGAGTGAATATTTATCAAAGCGTTCAGAATCTTGGGCAAACAAGTCACGCATATGTAACTTTTTCATATCTTTGGCGTGTGCTGCCAATGCTTTCCAGCTTGCCATATCCGTTAACTTTGACATATCCAACCCCCGAAGAAAAATGTGTAAACGCGTTGCAGCATAGCCAAAAAGATGATAAAAAGCTATATTCTGTCGAATATAGGGAGAGAGTATATGCCTAAGCTCAATATCGTATTTATAGCATCCGAAGCCACGCCGCTTGCCAAAACAGGAGGGCTTGCTGATGTTGCAGGTTCGCTACCGATGGCACTTCAAGGTTTAGAGCATCAAGTAACCGTGATGATGCCGTTTTACCGTCAGCATTTAACACATAACAAAATAGCAACAGAACCGCTTAATATCAGTATCGAAATGTGGGTTGATGGTCATCAACGCCAATGCCCACTACATGAAGCAATTGTAGATAACCTTAGGTTTATTCTCATTGAACAAGATGATTTGTTTGACAGAGAGGGTATTTATGGTCCTTCTGGAGGTGCGTATGAAGACAACTTATTGCGTTTTACTTTGTTCGACCGCGTGGCTTTGGAGGCCATCGCAAAAATGAATGAACCTGTGGACATCATTCACTGCCATGACTGGCAAACGGGCATGGTTCCGCTGCTCAAAAAAACACAATACATGCATCACCCCAACCTTTCGCGAGCCAAGGTTGTCTACACCATTCACAACCTTGCCTATCAAGGTGTGTTTCCACCTGAATGGATTCATCGCTTAGGGCTGCCTAGCCAGTATTTTCACATGGATGGTTATGAGTTTCATGATCAAATTAACTGCATGAAAGCAGGCATTGAAGCAGCCCATGCGCTGACCACAGTTAGCCCAACCTATGCCGAAGAAATCATGACGCCTGAATATGGTTGTGCACTGGAAGGTTTTTTACAACATCATGCCGATAAACTATCGGGCATCGTCAATGGACTGGATTTGGATGCTTGGAACCCCCTTACTGATACTTCAATAAACAGTAACTTCGGTGTTGGAAAAATCGCTGGAAAAGCCAAGTGTAAAAAGGCATTGCAACAACAAACAGGGTTAACTGTAGATGCCAAAGTGCCGCTTTTAACCTTGATTTCGCGCCTTGCCGAACAAAAAGGCATTGATTTGATGCTTGCGAACATTCAAACATGGTTAGACCGTGGTTATCAACTGGCTATCCTTGGCTCAGGAGACGCTGCTGATGAGCAAGCTTTAAGCGCACTTGCCGCAGCCAGTCCAACGCAGATGTATTTCTACCGTGGATTTAGTGAAGACCTTGCCCGCCAAATTTATGCAGCAGGTGATATGTTTCTCATGCCATCGCGCTTTGAGCCTTGCGGACTTGGGCAATTGATGGCGATGCGTTATGGCAATGTGCCTGTGGTTCGCGCTACGGGTGGTCTTAAAGATACCGTGGTGGACTACAATCAAGATAAAAAACAAGGCACAGGCTTCCATTTTGAGGATGCAACGCCGCAAGCCTTTGATGCCGCAGTGGAACAAGCGATTGCTGTTTACAAAAAACCAACAACATGGTCACACATTCGCACGCGTGCGCTCAAACGCGATTCATCATGGCAAGCTTCGGCTGAGGCTTATGTGAAGTTATATACAGGGTTATTGGATGACTAAAACAAATGATGTGATTGCAGC
This sequence comes from Mariprofundaceae bacterium, assembly GCA_015663235.1. Classification (GTDB taxonomy): domain Bacteria; phylum Pseudomonadota; class Zetaproteobacteria; order Mariprofundales; family Mariprofundaceae; genus Ghiorsea. Next base: position 28,574 of record DQSL01000013.1, on the reverse strand, counting down.
AGATATTGGTGGTACAAATATTCGTCTTGCCCGCATTTGCAATGGTTTAATCCTTGAAGAAGTCCGCTATCAGGCTAACTTTAGTATTTTACGAAATATGTCTAAATTGGAAGCTGAAAATCATATTTTGCATACCATTGAACAAGCCATGCAACAGTTACATCATGATAATGTTCAAGGTTTGGGCATTGGGTTTCCTGGTTTTTTCATCGGTAATTCAGGGGTGCTTGCAGCTTCACCCAATATTCCTCAATTAAAAAACTTCGCCTTGGCAAAAAAGCTTTCGGATATACTTCACATACCCGTGACGGCACAAAATGATGCTTTGTGTGCTGCCATAGGTGAGCAAGCCTTCGGTGCTGGGCAAGGTCACAAAAACCTGCTGCATATTACACTGGGTACAGGTATCGGTGGCGGTCTAATCTTCAACAATACACAATATACGGGCGAAAGTGGTATGGCGATGGAGTTTGGGCATGTTCAAGTTGCCTATGAAAACCAAGCAAGATTATGCGGATGTGGTAACCATGGTTGTGTAGAAGCCTATGCATCTGCCACAGCCATTGCTGCAAGATATAAAGAGCTTGCAGGCTTAGAAACATCCAGTAAAGCGATTTACCAACGGGCGATTGATGGTGACACACAAGCTGCCGACATATTGGAAAGTGCAGGTGTTTATTTGGGCATTGCTATTGCCCAAGCCATCAAACTTTTGGACATTCGCACAGTCACCATCAGCGGTGGCTTGGTTGGTGCATGGAACATTCTGCATCCCAACATCATGGTGTCCCTCAACGCCAATCTTATCCCACCACTCAAAGGGAAAATCAGCGTTATCCCATCAAATTTACAGGATAATGCTGGCATTCTAGGAGCTTCTAAGCTTTTAGGGTAATCCTTTAGCCTACTTTAGGTTTTACAGGCGTTAAACCCCAAATATCACGATTATAATCATGCATGGTGCGGTCTGTTGAAAATTTACCACTGTATGCCGTGTTATAAATGCTCATTTTTAACCACTGGGGTTTATCTTGGTATGCCGTTGCCGCTTCTTGTTGCGCATCAATGAATGAGCGGAAATCTGCAGCGGTCAACCATGGATCATTTTCACAACGAATTGCGCCGATGACATCATCAAACAAACCCAATTCAAATTGATTAAAGTGCGCACTTTGCAGCAAGTTCATCACACATTTAAAGTCTTCATCGGCTTCAATAATGGCATTCGGATTGTAGTTGCCACGTGTGGCTTCGACTTCTTCGGCAGTTAAACCAAACAAGAAGAAGTTTTCATCACCAACTTCTTCGCGAATCTCAATGTTTGCACCGTCTAATGTGCCAATGGTTATCGCGCCATTCATCATGAATTTCATATTGCCTGTGCCGGATGCTTCTTTGCCTGCTGTCGAAATTTGCTCGGACAAATCTGATGCTGGTGCAATTTTTTCCATCGCCGATACACGGTAGTTGGGGAAAAATACGACTTTGAGTTTATCGCCCACTTCAGGGTCATTGTTCACCACATCAGCAACATTGTTCACCAATTTGATGATTTGTTTTGCCATGTAATAACCAGGGGCTGCTTTACCACCAATCAATACACAACGGTTGGTCCAGTTATCCGTATCACCGCGTTTGATGCGGTCGTACAAATGAATCACATGCAATACATTAAGTAACTGGCGTTTGTATTCATGGATACGTTTCACTTGAATATCAAACATTGCATCAGGGTTAAATGTCACGCCACATTCTTCCTTCACAATCGCCGCAAGAACTTCCTTATTTTCAAGTTTGCTTGCTGCCCATTGTTTGCGGAATGCTTCTTTATCTGCCAATGGCGCAAGTTGTTTTAATTCGTCCAGCTTCGTAATCCAGCCATCACCAATATTTTTAGTGATTAATTGGGTCAGAGACTTGTTGCAAAACGCCATCCAGCGGCGTTGGGTTACACCATTGGTTTTATTGTTAAATTTCTCGGGCCAAAGTTGATAGAAGTCCTTGAATAAACCTTCCACCAACAAGTCTGAATGCAATTGTGCCACACCATTGATAGAAAAGCTGCCGACAATCGCCAAATATGCCATGCGCACTTGCTGCTCATCACCTTCTTCGATGATGGACATACGGCGTTGACGCGCTACGTCACCTGGATATTTTTTGGAGAGCTCTTTGAGGAAGCGGGCATTGATTTCATAAATAATATCTAAAATGCGGGGTAATAAGTGGTTAAACAAACGCACAGACCAACGCTCCAAAGCTTCTGGCAGTAAGGTGTGATTGGTGTATGCCATAGTTTTGCTGGTGATTGCCCATGCTTCATCCCAATCAAGACGATAATCATCCATCAGAATACGCATCAATTCAGCAACCGATACTGTTGGGTGGGTATCATTAAGTTGAAAACAATTCTTATCAGCAAACTCACTGAAATCATCACCATGAATTTCAACCCACTGGCGAAGCACATCTTTGATACTGGCAGATGCCAAGAAGTATTGCTGACGCAACCTAAGCTCTTTACCATTTTCACTGCTATCATTGGGATAAAGCACCATGGAAATATGTTCGGCATTATTTTTTTGCGCCACAGAACCTGCATAATCACCTGCATTAAACTCGCCCAAATCAAACTCATCCGTTGCGGCTGATTTCCACAAACGCAGCGTGTTCACTGTGCCATTTTTATAACCAGGAATGGGTGTGTCGTAAGGCACGGCTAAGACATCGTTTGTACCCACCCAACGCGAACGTAAGTTGCCTGCGTCATCATGGTATGCTTCAGTATAACCACCAAAATGGATGGCTTGTGTGTATTCAGGGCGTTCTATTTCCCAAACATTACCTTCACGCAACCAATGGTCGGGCGCTTCTTGTTGAAAACCATCCACAATACTTTGGCGAAACATGCCATATTCATAACGAATGCCATAACCTGTCACAGGAAGTTGTAATGTGGCGCAGCTATCCACAAAGCAAGCTGCCAACCTGCCCAAACCACCATTACCCAAGCCAGCATCATGTTCAGCTTCAATCATTTCTTCAATATCAATACCAAGTGCATGAAGTGCTTCGGTTGTTTGTTCATCCAAACCAAGGTTTAAAATGGCATTCCCTAAAGCTCTGCCCATCAAAAACTCAAGCGATAAATAATACGTGCGTTTACCGTCCGCTTCTTGCACTGCTTCTTTGGTGTCTTTCCAATTTTCCATCAGTCGGTCACGAATAGTTAATGCCAAAGCTTGATATTTATAATGGTCGGAGATACAAGCATCGCTCAAGCCTAATGTACGCAAAAAATGGCGCTGCATACCGTTAACCAAGTCTCCGCTCGTTTGCCCAACGCGTGGTACATCTGTAATGCTAAGATTGGTTTGTTTTGATACTGACATGATGAGGGGAACCTTTAAGAACTTTGATTTTAGGATTGCGCAGGCTGCCAAGTGGTTGCTGTAAGTCAAATATATACATAAACGCGCTTATACTTGGGGTTGGCATGTGAATTGCGTTCGTGTACTCTGCAAACTACGGAGGGCGTATGATAAGCATTTTAATTTTCGGTTTTTTATTGGGGCTTCGTCATGCAATTGAAGCTGACCATGTGGCGGCAGTGGCTTCTATGGCAACACGTTCTACATCCTTAGCAGACGGCATTCGCATGGGTGCAACTTGGGGTATGGGACACACACTAACCTTGCTCCTATTTGGTTCGATTGTCATATTCTCTGACTCACTTATCCCTGAAAATATGGCGCTTAGCTTAGAGTTTGTTGTTGGCATTATGCTGGTAGCACTTGGTGCTGATGTGATTTACCGAATGCGTAAAGAACGCATCCATTTTCACGTGCATGAACATGCAGATGGCATCAAACATTTTCATGCCCATTCCCATGCAAATGAGGGCGCACATAAAGAATCAACGCATGAACATAAACACAAAAAGAAGTTCCCTTTACGCCCTTTGTTTGTAGGCATGATGCATGGTATGGCGGGTTCTGCTGCACTCATTATTTTAACATTACAAACCGTTGAAACACCGACTATGGGTTTTGTTTATATTTTCATTTTTGGCTTTGGCTCAGTGGCTGGCATGGCAATGATGGCAATGATTATCATGATTCCTTTGCGTCATTCTGCCAAGCGACTAACCCATGTTTATGGTCGCATTCAAGCAACCATTGGGGTGGCAACGCTAGGGCTTGGGTTTTATGTGATGTATGAAATTGGTATTGTGCAAGGTTTAGTGGTTTAAGGAGCGTTTATGTTTGGTTTAGGAACAACAGAATTGATTTTAATTTTAGTCATTGTCATGGTGTTATTTGGTGCAAAAAAACTACCTGCTTTGGGCGAAGGTTTAGCCAAAGGTATCAAAAGCTTCCGCACCAACTTGTCAGATAACACGGATAAATCAGATGGCGTAGAAGACAAAAAAGCTTAACCTTTTACGTTGCAATCATCGAATAGTTAATTTCCACCTTTAAATAAATGTGGTTACTTTCTATTCACTTCTGCTGCCGCAATGATAGCTTGCCCCAAAGAAAGACCCCCATCATTTAGCGGATAATCTTGAGGGATCAGAACATTAAACCCCTGTGTTTGAAGTCGCTGTTGCACACCTTCTAAAAGCAACTTATTCTGGAATACACCACCACTTAACACAACTTGTTTGCACTGCACTTTATTTGCCAAATTTTGCGCTTGCTGCGCCACTGCATCAATCACTGTTTGATGAAACTTTGCTGCAATTTCAGCATGAGAAATATCATCTTGTAAATCACGTAACAAGTCCAACCACATCGGCTTCCATATTATGCGTGAAATGCCACTTTGTTCTATCATCTCAACAGGGTAAGGCTTAGTAAACGCTGACATATTACTCTCTGCCAACACTTGCAAAGCCATAGCCGCTTGTCCTTCAAAGCTGACCTTTTCAAAACAAACATCCAATGCTCCCGCCACTGCATCAAACAAACGCCCCATGGATGACGCTTGCGGCGAATTTAAACCTTTGTTGCACATGACTTGAAGATTTTTCACTGGTTTCTTGGATAACTTTTGTATCAACGGCAAATCTGCAAAGTTTTGTGTAAGCTCATCCCAACCTAAGACTTCAATGTGGGCAAAAGTATTGCGCCAAGGCTCAAGCATGGCTTTAGATCCGCCCAACATCGGCACAGCTTGAATGCTGCCCAACCGTTTACTCTGTTGATACGAAACATGAAGAAACTCACCACCCCAAAGCTCGCCTTGTTCACCCATACCCAAACCATCAAGTGCAATGCCCATCACTTCACTGCCCAAGGGTAAACCGTGTTCCGCCATACATGCCGCGATATGCGCATGATGATGTTGCACTTCGATAAGCTGTAAATCCTGCTCGGCAACCAACTGATTGCCCCATTGGGTTGAAAAATAATTGGGGTGTTTATCTACCGCGACATATTTAGAGGTGAAATCATAAAGCTGCTGATAAAGTGCGATGTTTTTGGTATAATCTTGATGCACTGCGGCATGTTCCAAATCACCCATATGTTGTGAAACAATGGCTTGCCCATCTTGAATCAAACAAAAAGTATTTTTCAACTCACCGCCCAAAGCCAATATCCCATCCGCCTTCTCAAAACCTTGCGGTAACATCATAGCACCCGGCGCATAACCTCTGGCCCTACGCAACAAACAAGGCGAACCCGCCATCACTTTAGCCACTGAATCATCCAAACGGTTCACAATATCACGGTTATGCAGTACATAACCATCCACCAAATCATGCAAGCGCTGCTGCCCATCATCATTATCAACACATTGCGGCTCATCGCTGATATTACCCGATGTTAAAACAATCGGACTATCCAGCTTCGCCAAAAGCAAGTGGTGCAGCGGGGTGTAGGGCAACATAAAACCCAATGTGTTTTGCTGTGGTGCGACACTTGGTGCTATGCGGTTATTTTGATGTTGACTCAATACCACCACAGGTGCTTCTACGCCTTGCAACAACGCCTTTTCTTGCGTTGAAATATTCACATGTTGGCGGATTTGACCTATATCTTTAGCCATCAGCGCAAAAGGTTTGTCAAATCTGCGTTTTCGCTGACGCAGTGTTGAAACAACAGCTTCATCCGTAGCATCACATGCCAAGTGAATGCCGCCAATGCCTTTGATGGCAATAATTTTACCTTTTTTTATCCAATCCGCCGCCGTTTGCAGCATATCATCAGCCTGAACTTCTTGTCCTTCCGTATCCAAAAGCTGCAACTGTGGGCCACAGTCTGGACAAGCATTGGGTTGGGCATGAAAACGTCTATCTTTGTGATTCTCGTATTCTTTTTGACATGCTTCACACATAGCAAATGAAACCATGCTGGTATTCTTTCTGTCATACGGCACTTCTCGAATAATAGATAAACGCGGGCCGCAATGGGTGCAATTGGTAAACGGATATTGATAGTGCCTGTCGGCTGGGTTGTTTACAGCTTTCAAACATGCCGAACAAGTCGCTGCATCGGCTGCCACACCTGTTGAAGTATTACCATCCACACTGGCAAGAATCTCAAAACCTTGAACTTCACAAGTTTCAATTAAAGTGGTTGTGGAAACATGCTGCACTTTAGCCAGTGGTGGGGCTTTAGCAGTAATGTTTTGTTCAAATAGTTGCAGGGTAGCATCATCACCCCATACCTGAATACCCACACCTTGAGCATCATTCCATACTTGACCTTTGAGCTGATAATGTTCGGCTAAGTTGACAATAAATGGGCGAAACCCAACACCCTGAACCACACCGCGAACACGGATTTCAATACCTTTCATTTAGTGAACAGTACACACCATGCAAGGGTCAAAAGAGCGCACAATATGCTGTACGGAGACAGGTGTCTCTTCACCTTCTCGAATCGGCGCACCCAATAATGCTTGCTCCAATGCGCCAAGTTGACCGTGAGAGTCGCGCGGTGAAAAATTCCATGTTGTGGGGGCAATGATTTGGTAGTTCAGAATACGTCCGTTTTTGACTTTTAACCAATGCCCAAGGCTACCTCGCGCTGCTTCCATAAGCCCTGCGCCTTCAGCTTCATCGGGCATGGATGTTAAATGATAAAAGGGTTCAGCGGGGCGCACATCTTTTATCCATGATTCCATTTCGAAGATAACAATCGCAAGCTCTAATAGCCGCCCAACAATACGGTTGCGCACATTACCCCCCGATTGTTTTACCAAATCCGTTATCAATGGATGCCCTGCCACAACTTGTCTAGCAAACGCACCCACTTCCACCACATCACCTGCCAAACGCGGTGCTTTGCACCATGTATAACCATCTTTCATATCAGGGTCAGGTATGGTCACACCTTCATGCGGATGTTTGGGTTCAGCCCCATTGAGCATCCAACTGCTTGAAATATCTTCTTTAATCGACTTCTCTTGCAAAGGCTGAATATTACCATTTTCCCACACACCTGAGGCAAACAATGGTTTATCATGCACGGGGTAAACACCAAAACTCATAAATTTATCGGTTGCTCTACCCATGTTTTCGAGGTCGAGTGATACAGCGATTTGTAAAAATAAACCAAAATCACTTTGGCGGTGTTTATCACTATCTAACCATGATTCTAGCTGCCTCGATGATGATAACGAGACTATGTTTTCCAAATCATCACCAAACATAGTTTTCTCAAGAAACACCCGAAATTGATATAATATTGCCAGCAGCCGAACTTTTTCAACGGACGTGATGGAACACGATGTGCCGCCAGGCTGAATGGACAACGTATGCGGCCATTTTCCAGCCAACATGCCCATCATGTGCATAAACTGGGCTCGCGCAGGCAACATCTCTTTGGCGGCTGAGCCTTTCACGGCAGTGAACCTTTCTTTCACCTTATCATACCAAGGTTCAGACTGGTAAATCTCTCGCGTAAAATCGGGCATAAAAAACATATAAAAATGGGTCAAATGGTCAGACATATTCTCATTGGCTAGAATAAGATTGGTCGCAAGCTCGCCATTTTTTGGCATCTTCACACCTTGCGCATCAGCGATGGCATAAGCCGCCGCCACCGATTGTGCTACCGAACAAATACCACAAATACGCGGCACATAACTCATGGCATCCATAGGATTTTTACCGTGTAACATTTGTTCAAATCCGCGATACATCGGCGAAACCACCCAAGCGTCATTGACCCTGCCACCTTCAATATCCAACTGCACTTCAAGGTCGCCTTCAACCCGATTAAATGGACCAATGATTCTACGGCTCATGACTTCTCCTTCAAGCGAATCGTTGGCGCAACTTTCACATGGTCTGCCACTGCATTTTTCTTCAATCTGTCAGGTGTCGCCGCCTTGGATAAGGATGCCAATGCTACAAACCAAGCCTTGGGCATATCTGTTGGTAAACCCACAGGTACACCTGCAATTTTAGGTGTCTGCGTGAAAGCATGACCGGGCTCTTCAAACTTGGGTGCTGTACAGTTGATACAGGCATAACCGCCACGAATGCACGAACCTTCACCATTCCACGGGCGAGTATTACAATCAGCATGGGCTTGCGTACCGACACACCCCATATTCTCCATCATACAACCCAAATCACCTGGCTTCTCTGCGCTGGCTTTAAACTCATAAAATTCATTGCGCGAACAACCATGATGCACCAGTTGGTCGGCATAACTTCTTGGTCTACCCAACGAATCCATACTATCAGAAGAAAAATCACCAAGGGCAATTTGAGCCAATGTTTCTATCACCCAATTGGGGTGAGTTGGGCAGCCTGCAATGTTGACCACGCCCATTCCTGATTGCGATGTGAATGATTTTCCTAAAAACCCACCTTCTTTTTCACCATCATATTGCAATCCGCAAGCATCCGAAGGGTTGCCGCCACCTGCCGTAATACCACCATAGGCTGCACATGTGCCCACGGCAACCACGTGCTCTGCTTTGGCAGATAATTTTTCAATCCAGTTCATCATGGGTTCACCCGTGCCTGCAAGCATGTGAAACTTACCTGTATTGTTCGGACCACGAACCACTGACCCTTCCAAACATAAAATGTCTAACACAATGTCACCATCAACAACGCCTTGTAAAATATCAATCACCGTTTGACCTGTTTCCAAGCTAAGTGACGGATGCCAAAGCACATGGATACCCGCAGCCTCAAAGCTTGTGAGCACATCAGGGGATTCAGCATTGAGCATAGAAAGCGTGCAGCCACCACAACCACCCGATTGTAGCCATAACATATTCAAAGGTTTAGCTGGCACTTTCTTCCCCTTCATCAAGCGGTAAGGAGACGGTAAACATTGCTCCACCATCGGGATGGTTCTCGGCAGTCATTGTGCCACCACATTGTTCCACAATAAGTCCATAACTCACATACAAACCAAGACCTGTGCCTTTACCAATCTCTTTGGTGGTGAAAAAAGGGTCGAAAATTTGCAATAGATGTTCATCAGATATACCGCCACCATAATCATGAATCGTAATTTTGGCATGATTGCCTTGTTTGAAACAGCGTACATCAATTTTACGTTCTCTTTCTCTTTCCATCGCATCAAGGCTGTTTTGAATCAGATTGACCACCACTTGATGCACAAAACCCTCATAACTTCGCACAATAATTTCTTCGCCTTCAATGGATAACTTGGCTTGAATGCGTGACGCTTTGGTCACCCACTTGGCTGCATTTTGCACAATTTCTAGCAGGTTAAATTCACTTGTTTGTTCACGGTGTGAAGTGGAATATCGGCGCAGGTCTTGCACGATAGAGCTTACCCGCATCGTGCCTTCCAAGCCACCATCTACCAAAGAGGGAATATCATCCAGAATGCGGTCTATTTTTAAATTTTCACGCATCGCTTCACAATCTTCATGGTCTGTTTTTTTATGTAGCTCATCAATATATTCGCGTAAACGATAACCATACTTCTTAATCGCAAACATATTACTGTGTACAAAACTAATCGGATTGTTTAATTCATGTGCCACACCTGCCACCAAACGACCCAGTGATGCCATCTTTTCTGATTGTACCAATTGATTTTGCGCTTTTTGAAGCTCAACATGGGTTTGGTTCAATTCATTGTAAGCAAGCCTCAATTCACCAATCGGTCGACCAATCAACACCATGCCGATCAACGCACCTTCATGGTCAAACTGAGGCGAACAACGAATAACAAGTGGCGAAACATGTCCTTGTTCGTCAACCACCAAGACCTCATGTTCTTCAGACATGCCAAGCCGCGCTTTATCCAAACATGTTGCCAAGGTTGATTGCGAAGATTCATCAAACAAATTCGATATAGATGTGCCAACAAGCGAACTCTCATTTCGTCCAAATAATTCTGATGATGCTTTGTTGGATTGCTGAATAAACCCTGATAAATCACAAACTACCAACACATCGGTCATGGATGCTAAGACACCACGGATAAATTGCTGAGCCTCTTCGAGGGCAACATTCTTTTCTTCCAACTCAACTTGATAATGCAGAAGGTCGGCATATACATCATCCATTTTCTGGATGACTTCAATCCACATGCCTTCATTGCCTTGGCCCATCATTTGATTGGGGTCAGTGGCGACTTGTTGCGAAAGTGATGTTGGCATATTTTAAACTATACTCAGTTGATGACTGCCTGCAACTGCTCGTCCTGCGCATCTAAAGTTTCGACTTTTTCCAAGCCATATCGTTCCAGTTTATTACGCAAGCCAACCCGCGATAAACCAAGCTCTTTCGCCGTTTTACTTTTGTTCCAGCGGTTGCGAATCAATGCTTCATTCACAATACGCGCTTCCAAGCTATCCAGCCGCTCACGCAATGAACCCTCTTGCGTGGCTAACCATTCAAGCTCGGCTTCATCTTCTTTCGGCGCAGCACGCAACACCTGTGGTGAAAGCAGTGATGCTTCCAAATAATCACCACCTGCCATCACCAACATACGTTTTATTTCATTTTGTAGCTCACGTACATTGCCCGGCCAATGGTACGCTTGCAGACAAGCCAATGCCTCATCAGAAAAACCTTTAACCTTTTTACCCAACTCTTGCATTGCACTATCCAATAAAGCCCGTGCCAATAACGGCACATCTTCGCGGCGCTCGGCAAGAGGCGGGATATTAATTTTGAATGTGGCTAAGCGATAATATAAATCTTCACGGAAGCGACCTTCCCGAACCTCTTGTTCCAAATCTTTATTGGTTGCTGCAATAACGCGAACATTAATCGTTTTTCGTTCATTCGAACCAAGTGGGCGAATTTCGCCTTCTTGCAACACACGTAACAGTTTCACCTGAAAAGAGGGTGTGGTGTCGCCAATTTCATCCAAAAATATAGTGCCGCCATCAGCTTCTTCAAACAAACCCATGCGATTGGTTTGTGCGCCTGTAAATGCACCTTTTTTATAACCAAACAACTCACTCTCTAACAACTCATCAGGTAGCGCCGCGCAGTTTTCCGCAATAAAAGGTTTGTCCGAGCGCAGGCTACCATAATGCAAAGCGCGGGCAGAAAGCTCTTTACCTACGCCTGAATCACCCATTAATAATACTGAAACATCAAAAGTGGCAACTTGGCGAATCGTTTCACACACAGTGTTCATACAGCTTTCAGGTGTGCGAATAATGCCATAATCCACATCATATGCGTTCATCAAGCGATGGCGGATTTCCTGCAATCCTTCTTCAACACTGGTGGGCAACATTTTAAGCTCGGTGCTTAGCTGTTGGTTTTCACGCTGCAATTGAAACATTTTCACAGCGTTACGAATGGTCAACAGCAAATTATCAGGGTCCCAAGGTTTGGTGATATACTGATGGATGCCTGCTTCATTGACTGCCGTAATAATATCTTCGGAATCAGTGTATCCCGACACAATCATACGAATCACTTCAGGGAAACGACCACGTACTTCCTGCAAAAATTCAACACCCGACATGCCGGGCATACGCTGGTCAGAAATGACAACTTGAATCCATTCATCCGCCAACACAACCATGGCTTCATCCGCAGAGTTGGCTGTAAATACATCAAAATCATCTTCAAGCAGACGCTGCAATGATTCGAGAACTCGCACCTCATCATCAACCAATAAAATAGATGGTAGTGTTTCACTCATGCTGCCCTCCTCAAACCATTCAAACTCATACTACGATGTGCTGCCAAAGTGAGTGGCGTGCGCGATTTGCAAACTTTATAAACAAAATTATACCTTGCCACATGGTAACTTGGGTCAAAACCGTAAAAATTCTTTTTCATACGGCGCAACTCTTCTTCGCGGTAAGCCGACAAAGGTTTGTCCGCTTCATCTTGGTCGCGCTGCACTTCTTTTTTCTGCAGCCTGTCATAGATATTAGATTGTTGCGCCAAAGTGGTTGCTTTGCTTTTGACAGCTTCAATAAAACCTGCTTTTTCACCTTGAATCACCGCATCCAACAGCCCCAAATCCAAGGCTTCACCAACACCCATGGGTAAACGCGCTTGGGTGATGCGTTTGGCATGATCTTCACCGCAATATTTGGGCAATAAATATGTCCAATATTCCGAGCCATACAAGTTGCCCATATCTTTGTAATGTGGGTTCAAAATCACATGCTCATGCGCCCAGACTTCATCAGCAGCTCTTGCCAGAAACACACCGCCAGCGCCAGCATTGCCCTGCATCGCTGAAATGACGATATGGGATGTGGTGCGAATAATGGCTTCGGATAAGTCGTCCATGGCATTGATATTTGCCCACGATTCATCAGCAGGGCTTTTGGCGGCTTCAATCATATTCAAATGAATGCCATTCGACCAAAAATCAGCACCACCCATCAACACAATCACTTTTGTGTTTTGCTTCGTTGCTTGTTGGTATGCCGCTAACAAATCTTGGCATTGCTGACTAGCCATCGCACCATTATAAAAAGGAAAATGGAGATAACCCACATCCTTATCCTCTTCATACCAAATCTGCTGATAACCCTCCGCTTCAGGTACTTCAAATAAATCTTGAACCTTATCGGCAAACAACACGGTCGCTGGCAATTTAAACGCATGGTGATGCGTCTTGTCTTTCACATGCCCAATCCATACCGCGCCATCAACAGTAGCACGACAAATCGCCAACCCAGACCGTGCAATCACTTCGCCTGCTTCACCCTGTAATCCTTTGGTTGCATGGGCATCATAAAGGAATACTTCACGCCCAAACAATTCATCGCGCACACCAGGGAACCCATCAGCGCACCTTATTTTGCGCAACACCATTGCCGTATCATCATTCTGCCAATTAATTCGGCGCACATTTTGCGCCATCAATGGGCGCAGCTTTCCTTTGGCTGATATAAGTTTTTGTTTTAGAGGTGTTGCTTTGAACTCAGTGTTTTGAAAATGTTCAACCGCTTGTTGCACAGCTTGCACCGCAGCGGTGGTCACCTCATTGCGATAAAGACTAGCTTTGGTGGCATCACGCATATCAAATTCAATACTTGCCCAAATATCACCTGCATCCATCTCAGCATTGGCTTGCAATACCGTCACACCCCAAGTGTTGCCATGGTTCAAAATCGTCCAATCCAAGGATGACGGACCTCTATCGCCCACAATACCAGGATGAACAATCAAACATGTATGCTTCAGCCAAATCGAATCAGGAATCGCACGCTTTAAGTATGGCGCTACAATCAAATCAGGTTGAAACAAATCAATGGCCTCTTGCGCGGTTTCATCATTGATGTCGAATTCGATGGTTACATCATGTTTATCCTGTTGCAATGCCACGAACAACCTTTGCGTAAGGCTATTAAAAGCGTGGGTGAGCAACAGGATTCTCATCTTTTTAACAAATCCTAGGCAACTGTTCGCCAGCCAACCAATCAACAATACGCGAACCACCAAATGTAGTTTCCATTTGTACAAAGCCGTGTTCGTCTTCAACCACAGTGCCAATAATAGCTGCATTTTTACCATATTCATGGTTTTGCATCACTTTGAGCAAGGTATCGGCATGTTCAGGCATACAAATACAAATCAACTTACCTTCATTGGCAACATACATAGGGTCTAAACCCAAAAGTTCACATGCAGCCTTTACATCTTCATGCACAGGCACATCGTCTTCGATTAACTGCATACCAACATTCGATTGTTGGGCAATTTCATTCAGCGTTGTAGCCAAACCACCACGCGTGGGGTCTCTTAAACAATGAATCTCTGGCACAGCTTCAACCATCTCACTAATCATGCCATTTAGGGCAGAAGAATCAGACAAAATCTCTGTCTCAAACTCTAAACCTTCGCGGCTGGACATAATCGCCACACCATGGTCGCCCATGCTCCCACTCACCAAAACCACGTCACCAGCTTGCGCTTTATCACCTGAAATATGAACGCCTTCAGGCACAACACCAACACCCGTGGTGGTGATAAACACGCCATCACCTTTGCCTCGCTCTACAACCTTGGTATCACCTGTCACCACCATCACACCAGCCTTTTTCGCTGCCGCAGCCATGCTTTCTACAATACGGTTGAGGTCGGATAGTGGATAACCTTCTTCAATAATAAAACCTGCCGATAAGTATTGAGGCTTAGCACCTGACATTGCTACATCGTTGACTGTGCCATGCACTGCCAACGAACCAATGTCACCCCCAGGAAAAAATAACGGCGAAATCACATGCCCATCACAACTCATCACCATACGCCCTGCATCGACATTGAATAACGCTTGGTCGTTGCCTTGCTCCAGCATGGGGTTGCTAAAGTGTTTCACAAAGATTTCTTCAATGAGTTGAGCCATCGCTCTGCCGCCACTGCCATGTACCATTTCAACCTTGCCCTTTTTCAGGTCAAGCTTCATGGGAAATCGTCTTGTTGCTGCCATTATGCTGCCTCTTTCTCAATCTTGATGACTTTGCCACCTTTGATATCTGGCTGACGAAAACGCCCATACGACCAGTATGCAGCACATGCACCCTCTGAAGAGACCATACATGAACCCATTGGGTTTTCAGGTGTGCACACTGTACCAAACAACTTGCAATCGGTTGGTTTTTTCACGCCGCGCAATATAGATGGGCATTCACAACCTTTGACATCATACGCTACGATTTTAGGCACGGAGAAACGAACTTCCGCATCAAATTCAGCAAACTCTTCTTTAATCGACAACGCTGAATACGGCACCATACCCAAACCACGCCATTCAAATTCACGGCGCAATTCAAACACTTCTGCCACCAAAGCTTGCGCCTTCAAATTGCCTTCGCGGGTCACCACACGGGTGTATTCATTTTCAACCTCCGAACGCCCTTCATTCAGTTGGCGAATCAGCATCAATGCCGATTGCATCACATCCAAAGGTTCAAACCCTGCAATCACCACTGGACGCTGAAACTCTTCCGCAAAAAACTCATAAGGCTCAGTGCCAATCACCGAACTCACATGCGATGGACCCAGGAAACCATCAATCGAAACTGCACCCATTTCGCGTACTTCAGGCGATTGTAAAATATGTTGAATCGCCGCAGGTGTAAGCACATGGTTACAAAACACTGTGAAATTTTTCAACCCTTGTGCTTGGGCTTGTTTAATCGCTACCGCAGTTGGCGGTGTAGTGGTCTCAAAACCAATGGCAAAGAAAATCACTTCTTTATCAGGAAATTCACGCGCCAATTTCAAAGCATCTTGTGTAGAATATACCATACGCACATCTGCACCTGCAGCTTTGGCTTTAAGCAAGCTTTTA
Source organism: Mariprofundaceae bacterium (assembly GCA_015663235.1). Lineage (GTDB taxonomy): Bacteria > Pseudomonadota > Zetaproteobacteria > Mariprofundales > Mariprofundaceae > Ghiorsea. The sequence goes on along the minus strand of DQSL01000013.1, from coordinate 12,840 downwards.
CGCCCTGATGCTGGCACACGCATCATATCGCCATAAGTGCAAAGGATGGCATCATTATCTTCCACCAAAGCAATCGCATTATCAATGCGCCCAATCGGTAATACGCAAACAGGACAACCAGGGCCATGCACAAATTTTACATTGTCAGGCATCAAATCTTGAACGCCATAACGGAAAATCGCGTGGGTATGCCCACCACAAAACTCCATTAAGTTATAAGTTCGGTTCTCATCTACTTCTGCGGCAATAGCTTTGCCCAATTTACGCGCAAGTTTACCATCGCGAAATTCATCTACATACTTCATGCTTTCACCTCAGTAGTTTCACCTGCAAACTCTTCAAGAATTTCCGCTTCATCAAACAACGCTAAGGTTCGCGCAGCTTCTTCTTCAGAAATTTTATGCAAGGCATAACCCACATGCAGCAACACATACTCATCAATCTTGGCATCTTCAATCAACGCAATGGAAATATCTTTTTTCACATTACCCAATGTCACCGTTGCCATGTCATTTGCTTCATCAATTGCCACAATGCGGGCTGGAATGGCTAAACACATAATCGAACTCCTAAGCTGCTTTGGCTTTTGCTACTTCTTCTAACTTGGGTTGATAACCAATCATCGCCAACTGGTGCGTGGCTTTAATCCATTGATACCAAGCTTCCATACCTTCACCTGTGGTTGCTGAAACTTGAATGATTTTGATGGTTGGATTTACGCGGCGTGCGTATGCCATACATTTTTCCACATCAAAATCGAGGTAAGGCAATAAGTCGATTTTATTCAAAATCATCAAATCTGCGGCAAAAAACATGTCAGGGTATTTGAGAGGTTTATCTTCACCTTCAGTCACTGAAAGAATGGCAACTTTATGCGCTTCACCCAAATCAAATGCAGCGGGACAAACCAAATTGCCCACATTTTCAATGAATAGCACACTTTTATCTTCAGGGGCTAGTGGCTCCATAGCGTGACCCACCATATGCGCATCCAAATGACAGCCTTTGCCAGTATTGATTTGCAAAGCTTTCACACCCGTTTCACGGATTCTATCTGCATCATTGGCCGTTTGTTGGTCGCCTTCAATAACAGATAATAACAACTCATCTTGTAAGTCGGTCAATGACTTGGTGAGCAATGTTGTTTTGCCTGAACCTGGGCTAGACACAAGATTCAAAGCCAAAATACCATGTTCAGCAAAATAGCTACGGTTTTCATTAGCATAGGCATTATTCTTGCCCAAAATATCTTGCTCAATTTGTACCATGCGGCTTTGACTTAAACCAGGTGCGTGGGCGTGGGCAGGACCTTGCCCATAATCATGTGTTTTAGCATCATGGTGATGGTGTTCATGTTCTTCATGGGAGTGAGCATGGTCGTGACTGTGCTCATGATCATGCGCGTGACTATGCGCCGCTCCTTCAATGGTTGTTTCACCTTCACTGCATCCGCAAACTGTACACATCACTCCACCTCCATTTCTTTAATCCGCAACTCATCGCCGCTGGATATTTGTAACTGATAACTATCACATGACGGACATGGCTCGCCTCTGCCCGTGATTACAACTTCATTCATACATTGCATACACCAAGCTTGCGCTGGAAGCTCAATAATTTCCAGTGTGGAACCATCAGCAACCGAACCTCTAACCACCACTTCATAGCTGAACAACATCGCTTCATGCTCAACGCCAGACAATACACCAATCTCAAGCCATACTTTTTTTACTTTCTTAAACCCTTGGGTCTTCGCGCTATCTTCCAAAACAGTCAACACACCTTCACACAGCGACATCTCATGCATGGCTTATCTCCAGGTTAAACTTCACACAAGGATCCATGGCATGAATCAGCAGTTTGGCTTGTTGTTCAATAACTTCAGCATCACCTTTAAGGCTCATCAATGCTTTTTTTAACACGCCTTCAGGATGAAAATTCCATTCGGTTGGTGCAACAATTTGATATGTCTTGACCTTATTATCTTCTAAAACTACGCGGTGAATCAAACGACCCCGTGCTGCTTCTACCGAACCAAAACCTGTATGCTCTTCGGCACTTGTCACCACATCACATGTCGATTCAAACTTCATCAACGCCTTTTCTAAATCCAAGTATGTTGCTGCAAGCTCCAGTAAAACTGCCGTAAAACGTGTTAATAAACCCACACCATCTTTTGCGGACAATTCTTGCAAAAGCGGATGATCTTGCTGCCTAGCATAGGGGGTACTTTCACAAGGCTCGCCATCAAGTGTCGGTTGTTTCATAAATGCTTCCGCAGCATCAGAAGCCAACTGCTTATCCAACCAAGCTACATCAAGCTCTGGTAATGCGACCACCTCTGCCGCACCAACATTCCGCCACCCGCGTTGCACCAAGCTATGTATCAATTGTGGTGCATTCATCTGCGTATATTGCGCCCAAAGCAGGTATTCCTCTGCACCTTTGCAGGCATAAAAGGCTTTGGGAGGCATATAAAAGATATGTTCTTTAAGCAGTGTACCAAGTTTCATGGCAATACTTGATGCTTTACTTTTTAGTGGTGGGTTTACTTCCCCATCTTGAACAAAAGCCTGCTTGTCTGCATCCAAACAAGCTTCCCACTCTTTATCCAATATCAACACTTGTTTCATCAATGCATTCTCGGCTTGTGCGCCGTGAAGCGCTGGCCAGTCCAAACAAATGCGCCAAAGATGTTCTCGAATGATTTCCATGCGAACCAGTTGCGCACGAACACCACAAGCATTTTTTGAAGCTCCATTTTTGCTCGCCTGCTCAATTGCATAAACCGATGCTGAAGCTTGGGATTTAGCACACAAGCTAAACACCAAACCAACTTTTTGTGGCGCATCTTTTGCCGATGCACCAGCCAAAAGTGCTTGAGCCAGCAATGGTCTTTGCGAATTCACTACCACTTGCTGAACACTCTGCCCAGTAAGTTGCATTGAAATAGACACATTGCCTTCAAGTGACATCAATCAATGCTCATCAATGACTGAGCTATCATCACGTTTACTCAGCCACATTTCATAAACCGACACAACCCACATGAAAGCAAAAGCTGCGCCCATGCCACTACCACCAATCAGAACCAACCAAGCAAACATGGGGTCAAACTTGGTCAACCACCATGATGCAATATCCATAATTTGCGAAACGAAAGGCATCGCAATAACAAGGGACTTCAACCAAATCGGTACATTCTTAGCAAATACAAAAATTGCGCCAACAAAGAAGAAAATAAACGAAATACCAAACAAGTGAATGTGTGAAACACGCGTTAAGGAGGAGAAACTTGCACCTGTATCTTGATCGGCACGCTCTTTGATATTTTCGAACTGGCTAAAGTCAGGCAAACCCATGCCAGCTTCACTTGAATGACATGCAAGACAGTTATTTTCAAACACCATTTTTACACCACTGGATTCAAATGTAGATTCTTCAGCACCTTCACGAACCCATTTAATGATTTCTAAACGGTCATGGTCTTCTGCCATGTCTTTCATGGAGCCATTCAGTTTGTTTTCGATTAAAGTTCCTGTGCGGTCGCCATAATAACTGTATACGATATCATCAACAGATAAACCAAACTTGCCATCTGCCATACCATGGGTGAATAAAATCTGCGTAAATGCCATCATGTAGCCCACTGCAACCACACACAGATAACTGGTGAACAAGACTTTAAGTGGTGTGCCTATGTTTGTAAGATTATAACCTTTAATCATTGTTTCGACTTTCCTATTTACGTTTTATTTATCGCATTTTTCAAGAAACCACCACGAAGTAACTCGCGGCGCGACAACGGCTTCTCCAAATTTTCTTTTGCCAACGAACCAATGGCATGTGCACCTTCAACCACTGTGTCTATCACACTCAACTCGTTTTCTTCAACCGTTTGCTCATCTTCAACACTTAGGCTTGTCCCTTCGAGAACTTCTTTATTCTCTTCATTGAACATGCCTGCGACAATCGCTTCTGCCGTTTGCACTGCAGCATCATGGTCGGCAAAATCAAACATGGGTGAAAACATAGAGCAGCTCATGTATTTCCCTAAATTTTCTTCTTCACCAACGATAAATTCAAAACTTCCTGCTTCAAATGCGTAGCTATGTTTTGTACCTACGCCATGCGAAGACCATTCTGTTTTTTCAGTCGGCAGTAACATCAAATTCATAAACCATGGCGTTATCAACACACCCAATACATGCTGATTCCATTCCCGAAAACCAACCGCCTGTACTTTCAACTTATCATTAAGAATAGGTATGTCAGCCATGCGATTGATGCGAATATCATCATAAAGCTGCTCCAAATGATAAGCAGCACCCATAGGTGTTAAAGACTTGAGAAGCACCTCATTTATCCCTTAGAACAACCATGAAGTCTTCCTTTCTTCCATCACATTCAGGGCATTTCCAATGCTCTGGAAGCTCGGAAAATGGTGTACCTGGTTCAATTTGCCAATAATCATCACCTGCATCAGGTTTATATTGATACCAACAAATTTTACACTCAAGAATAGTGTCATCTTCAATCTTCGATGAATCACCCCCGTAGGAGTTAAAGAAGATTTCATCCGACATTTTCGTACATTTCCATTACTTCTGCGAAACGATCAGCACTGTCATTAATATCTTCTTGGGCAGCACATGCCACTTCAGGAACTGCACTAATTTCAAGGGTGTTTAGAATTAATTTATCATCCGAGTTAAAATACTTCACCCACCATACATTTTTGGTTTTTGTGCAAGCAATACGACAGTTACCATAACCACGAGACAGGATAACAACAGGCCCTGAACCCAGCAAATGGTCCAAAAACACCAAGTCTTCTTCTGTTTGCGGCAGCAGGCTAAAGTTAATCACATGCGGCTCATCACCTTCTTTCCAAGTAGCTACTTTCTCATTCAGTTCTGTGATAATAGCTGGCGCATTCATCACATGTTCTGGCATGTTACTTTCGTCATATTCAAGTATGGTTTTTGCTTTAACAAATGAAGAGTTTCGTACAATTTCAGGCACATCTGAAATTTCAATAAAGTCTTTCACCATATCACCATTGGCATCCCAATAAACAATACGCCATACACCTGCAAATACAGCTTCTTGAACTTCTGTGCGCATCCCGCCTTGATAAATCACACTCACTTCACCATGACCCAGCATGGTATTTACCCAAGATCGATTTTGGTTATCCAAATCTGTAATATCAATCATGGTCAGCTCATCATTGATTTTGAAATTTTTCAAAGCATCGCGCACCAGACGTAAAGCTTTCATTCCATCCAAAAGGCTTGCCACATCTTCAGGTTCTGGCATGTTGTATACTTCAAACACACTCATTTCATGTGGCATTGGAATGAATTCTAAAGTTTTCCCATCTTCACTTTCTGGCTGGGATCCAACACCAATGGATGTAATAGGGATATGAATTTCAGTCATTGTAAATCTCCTTAAGCTTTGGCTGGCGCAGAGCCAGGGCAAACGTTATCTAAATCAAATGCAGGTGGTGGCGTGGGCGCTGTTGCCAACATGGTTTTAAACTCATCAATATATTCAAGCCAATCACGCACTTTGGAAATCGTTCCCACATATTCACCATCACGCAAAAACACCAAAGCGGGATAACCTTTAAAACGATACTTACGTTGCAATGGGCGTTCGCTTTCACGACTGATAACGGCAGGTGCAACTTGGTCTTTAAATGCTTTTAAAATTTCGGGTAAAATAATCGCCACATCATTGCTTTCAGGATAGTTATTGGCATTTTCAGTAAAAAATAACACCACATCTTTGTGCTCTTTTTCAAAGCTTTGCAAAGTCTCTTCTGTAAGCACGGGATAGCCGTGTTTTTCAATCATTTCATCAATCAATGGTGTATACATTGTCATTACTCCTTATTTACTTCAGCTTGCAAATGGGGCGGAAGCTGCGGTCCTCGTTCGATAATGTCTGCAAACAAAGCATCAATACCTGTTGGGTCATTGCCCATAGCTATGTTTACCGCTTCAAGCGCATCTGTAATTTGTAAAGCTTTACCTTCATCAATCACTTCTCGTGCAGCATCAAGAAATGTAATCACCCAAGTCCCGACGATTTGCTCACCGACGAGCTGCATATCAATATTCTTTTGTTGCCCCATGCCTTGGCAGTGCGCGACATGCTCACTTAACACAGTTACAACTTGCATTGGGACACCTAAGCACATTAGCGGTATTTATCCAAATGATGGTCAACATCAACATTCATGGAGCTATCACCAACACTCGCCATCTCTGGTTCGGTTACTTGGAATTCATCTGAAGTTAAAATGCGGTCATCACCCATGCGACATGCCAACGCTGCGCTGGGGCGACCTTGCTCATAGTTATCCATGGTTAAAATGGCATCTTCGCTTAAATCCGTAGGGATAAATGGGGTGTCGCGCTTGGTATATGTGATGTTGTTTGCATCCATAAAGGCTAATGCTTTCTCAACCGCAGGCTCTATTTGCGCCTTAACAACAGAGCGCAGGCTTCCGCCAAAATCTTCAATGTATTCAGGTTGCACACCGATAAGGATGATTTGCTCAGGGTAATCTTCCATCATATCTGCCAATGCCAATACTTCTTGGAAACCTGTTTGATGCAGGCTTACTTTTTTAGCACCCATAAACTTAGGCACATCTTCATTTTCAATGATTTTCATCGTGCCAGGCTCTAAGCCATAATCAATGGCATCAAACACAATCAATATATCCGCATCACGAACATCTTGGACAAGGTAAACACCTTGCGTGCCGCCATCTAAAAGTGTTACATATTCAGGGAATTCATAATGACTTTGTAAGAATTCCAGCGTACGCACGCCAAAACCTTCATCCGCCCACAAAATATTGCCAATACCCAGCACCAAAACTTTCTTATGTTTGCTCACTAGACTTCCTCCCAGATCATTCTAGACAGATTGTTATAAGCATAGGATTTGCCAAGTGTCGTTAAAAACCTTAAAAGCCTAGTTTATAAAGCTTTTTTTAACTTCATAAAACATATTTAATGTTTATGTGGTTATTTAGTATATACATATAATTAAATATGTATACTTATATTCCATATATTTTGTTATTTGGCATGTATAAACAAATAGGCACCTAAAGCGCAAACTTAATATCCAGTGATAAAAGCTAACCCGCATTATTCATAAATCGCCGTGATGATTGCGCCGAAACTTTGTTTGCAACGAATATTGAAGAAGTTGTTCGTAGCTGTGCTTACGAACAATTGATGAAAGATTTGTTGCGTATAAAGGAGCAAGCAAGGGCGCGGCAGTATTTATGAATAATGCGGGTTAACTGTTTAAACAACACTTTTTATATTTTTTACCGCTCCCACATAAGCAAGGGTCGTTTCTGCCTAGCTTCTTTGTGCCGCGCACAACAGTTGCCGAGCGCCACCCCATGGGCGCAGCTCTCTCACCAGGTGTGACATCTTTATCCACGATGGGTACATCAACATTTTCGTAATCTTTACCTTTTTGCAACAGCTTCCTATCAGGGTACAACCACCAGCTCAGCTCTATTTTTGGTGATTTTATGTAACCGTCAATAACATTATTCTTGTTTTTTAATACATCATAAAAAGGTTGTTCTAAACTTTCCGCAAGCGATGCATCATTGAGCACAACAGGTTCAATGAGGTTTTGCTTGATTGCATCTTTTAGTTCTGCCACCAGCTCTTTGGGGTGAAGGTCATAGGCAATTAAAGCGACAGCATCCCAAACATAGCTGGGTTTCTTTTCTAACTTATCAGTGAGTAATTCACGCAGATAATTCATCACTTCTTCACGAGAAAGAACACTTTCTTTCCACAGCACCATTAAACAGTCAAGCGCTCCTGCACGTATCCATGGGTTTAATTTTTCATTTTCAACAACTGCGTATATGCGTTGCATGTTTCCGTCGTAGACAGAGGCTAAGATTCTACCCAATGCTTCGCTAAAGACTTCGCCTGTCACATCAAGCACCTGACTTCCTTGAATAGAAATTAAGGCAATGATTTTTTCATATGCAGACTTCTCTCGAAAGTGTGCCAATAAAAACAGGGCAAGCGTGTGGCGAACATACGTTTTGCCAAGAGCTTCAATATCCGTTGGCGAGGCTATAAATTGGTCCACTTCTTTTAAAAGAAGTGGTGTAAACGCCTCTCGGTGCGCCAATATATATTCAAACTCTTCATGGGTTGGTGGTGATTCTATACTTTTTAAACGTTCAAAAAATTCTAAATTTTTATCCGACAATTAAGCCTCCTAAATAATTATATAATATGCATAAAAAAGGCGGCATGTAAACATGCCGCCCCGTATTGAACATCAGGAGGAAGTTCAAACTTTTTTATTTCAAGGACGGTTATCCTTGAACATACGCCAGCCACTAATCATAGTGCTAACCATACTTTGACGCGACATAAAGTCTTCACGAATAGCTACATATACATGTGCCATAACGAAAAAAATGATAAGCCACATACCCAAGTGGTGGAATGTATGCACGTCTTGGCTTTGCCCAAACAATGGAATCACCCAAGCTGAGAACAATTCAAACTGCCATGAACCCATGCCCGTACCTTCGCCATAAAGTGCGAAGCCAGTAACAATCATGAAAAATGCGCCCAAAACAAACATAAAGAACATCGCATACGTAGCCAATGGATTATGCCCAACACATTTCTTAGGTTCTTTGACCAAAAAAGAATACCAAAGGATTTCATGCCATGCGCCTAACAATGCTTTCTTAGAAAACGACGGAAAAAACAACTCTTTAGCATGTTCATTGCCCGCAAATGCCCAATAGAGCCTGCCGAGGATACCAACAGCTAAAATATAACCCGCAGCAAAGTGTGCAAATCGGATATAACCCATCACGTAATGGTCGCTGGCTTCTCCCGACAATGTAGGAAGTGGGCTACCGATAAAATAACCCGTGATACACAACACCAAAATCGCTAGAGCATTAATCCAATGCCAAATACGCACAGGAGCTTCATACACATAGACAGAATCGCCATGTTGTTTTAAATCTACTGACTCAGACATATAGCATCTCCTTGTTATAATTACAGGAGACCCGAAGGTCTCCCCTATTTATTGCCAAATACATCTTAACGCACCTTGGCATTAACGATTTCTTCACCCTCTTCGCTCATCACATGCGTTGAACAAGCAAGACAAGGGTCAAAGCTGTGAAGGTTGCGTAGAATTTCTACTGGCTCATCTGGTCTTTCGACTGGCGTGCCCATTAGACATGCTTCAAACGCACCAATATTACCAGCAGGGTCGCGAGGCGAGCCGTTCCAAGTTGTTGGAACCACACATTGATAGTTTTCAATTTTACCATCTTTAATGCGAATCCAATGACCCAAAGCACCACGAGGAGCTGCGGCTGTACCCACACCTTTACATTCTTTAGGCCAAGTGGATGGATCCCACTTCTCCATGTTCGCAGTAACGGTGTCGCCATTTTTAATATTCTGAATCAGACGATGCCAATCATCAACCATCATGTCAGAACAATATTGCGACTCAAGCGCACGGGCTAAAGTACGACCAATGGTAGACTGCAAAATTGGCTTCGCACCCAAATTAGTACCCGCAAGCGTATTAAATGCTGCAACACTGTTGTGAATTTGGTCTTGTACATACTCATTGCCCTGAGCATATGCCAAGACATAACGCGACAGAGGTCCAACTTCAACTGCATGACCACGCCAGCGAGGCGCTTTAATCCACGAATATTTTGCATTCTCATCAAGCTCTTCAATGTTGGTGCGCGTACCTTTAGCAGAACTAACATCATAGTTAGGGTCAGTAATACCATCCCAAGGATGCAGGCCTTTGCTCTCATCAGGGTATTTATACCATGAGTGATTGACAAACTCTTGAACCTGTTCTGGGTCGCGAGGATCAACCTCCATCACATTATCCCAGTTGTCATCAAGAATCACGCCACCCGGAAGTTGGTCGGTAGATTTATCATAGTTCACAAGAGGATAAGCACCATAATCCATAACGCTTTTCGCACCAATCCCACCGCCCCACAATTGTTTCTTGTAGAAGCTGGCAATTGCCAACACATCTGGAACATAAACATTATCATTGAATGCTTTCATTTCATCAATACGTGCTTTCACAAAGAATAGTCGTTCCGTATTCAATGGTGCACCAGCAGCCATATCACCATCCATATTGATAGCGCAAGGCACGCCGCCAACCAAGTAGTTTGGATGCGGGTTTTTACCACCGAAAATAGTGTGAAGTTTTACGAATTCTTTTTGCAAATCCAAAGCTTCAAGATAATGCGTTACCGCCATCAAATCAGCTTCAGGGCTTAATTTGTAAGCTGGGTTATCCCAATAGCCATTTTTGAACGGTCCAAGTTGACCAGATTCAATAAACTTGCGGATACGGGTTTGAATATCACGGAAGTAACCAGGGCTAGAGTTTGGATGTTTAGGGCCAGTAAGCTGTTGAAGCTTAGATGTTCCTTTCGGATCAGCTTTAAGTGCATTAACAGGGTTAACCCAATCTAACGCATGAAGATGATAGAAATGAACCACATGGTCATGCACCTGCAATGTTTTTGCCATCATTTCACGAATCAAAAATGCATTGTATGGAATCTTAATATCCAAAGCATCTTCCACTGCGCGACATGAAGCCAATGCATGACAACCTGTACAAACACCGCAAATACGCTCCACAAATGCCCAAGCATCACGTGGGTCACGACCTCGAAGAATCACCTCAAGACCACGCCACATTGTTCCTGTCGAGACAGCATTGGTAATCACATTATTCGCATCAATATTCACTTCAACACGCATGTGGCCTTCAATACGTGTTACTGGGTCAACCACATAACGTTTTCCGCCAGTGTCTAAAGTATAACCATTCGGAGTAGTAGTTACGCTCATTATTTATCTCCTTGATCTGTTTTGCTAGTCGCAATTTTAATCGCTGATGCAGCTGCATGGATGGCTACTGCGCCACCAACAATGGCTGCTGCTGTTCCGCCAACTTGGTCAGCATTTTCTTCAATACCAAATTGATGAATACCAGATAAACGGTCGTAGAAACTACCTTTATCCCAGAAGCCATCTTCAGAACACCCGATACAACCGTGCCCTGCTTGAATTGGAAAAGAGGTACCTTCATTCCAACGAATGGTTGAGCAAGCATTGTAGGTTGTTGGGCCTTTGCAGCCCACTTTGTACAAACAATAGCCTTTCCGAGCATATTCATCATCAAACTCTTCAACGAATTGACCCGCATCAAAATGTGGGCGACGGTAACATTTATCATGAATACGTTGGCTATAAAACATTTTCGGACGACCTTGGCGATCAAGCGAAGGAATTCTGTCAAAAGTAACCATGTAGGCAATCACAGCAGTCATCACTTCTGCAATCGGAGGGCAACCTGGAACCTTAATAATTGGTTTGTTAGGCAGACCTGGATGTTTATGCGTTGGCACTGCGCGCGTTGGATTTGGAGCAGCCGCTTGAACACAACCCCAAGAAGCACATGAGCCCCAAGAAATAATCGCTTTACAATGCTTTGCAACATGATTCAACTGCTCAGAGAATGGTTTGCCTGCAACAATCATCGACATGCCGTCTTGATTTAGTGGTGCGTTACCTTCAATTGCAAGTAAAAACTCGCCGTCATATTTTTCAATGGTTTCATCAATAATTGCTTCGGCGCGTTCGCCAGCAGCAGCCATGATAAGATCATCATAATCAAGAGAAATCATGGAAAGAATCACATCTTTTGCCAACGGATGAGCTGAACGAATGAACGACTCAGAACAACATGTACACTCCAAACCGTGTAACCATAATACTGGAAGACGTGGCTTAGTCTCCATTGCATGTGCAATTTTTGGTGCGAATGCGGGGCTTAAACCCAAAGATGCTGCTGTAAGACTACAGTACTTAAGGAAACTACGACGAGTAATCCCCTGCTTACGCATCACTTCATAAAACGTTTCTATCTTTGCCATAGATGCTCCTATTTATATTTCAATTATAGGAGAACAACTCGATTTCCCGATGCTCCCCAACATAACAAACATAAATAGAGCATTTGTTGTGCCAAAGGATGTGGATTGATATATACAAACGTTCCGTAGATTTATTATCTATCTTTAATGTTATCTTCATTTCAATTTTATCTAACAATATGTAAATCTTGTTTGCAGCTAAAAACCAAAACCATGTTCAACAGAAACAACCAAATAAAGCGCGCATTCAACGCATAAGTGCAACTTTGAAAATCTGTTGAAGGCATCAGCTGCGACAGTCTTGTTCTTTTCAAACACAACTTATCAAAGGACAAGATATGAAATACACCCAGCTAACCCAAGAGCAACGCTATCAGGTTGCCGTGCTCAATAAAGCAGGTCACTTTCAAATTGACATATCCCGATTGGTTGGTGTTCACAAATCGACCATCGGGTAGGCATTGAACAACGCCCCACAATCGTTGACATGAAAACACGCATTGGAGACTGGGAAGCAGGTACTATTATTGGCAAACGGCATCAAGGAGCTATCGTTTCACTCGTTGAGCGTAAATCCAAATACACGTTGCTGGCGATGCTCAAAAGCAAGAAGGCTAAACCTGTGGCTGATGCGGAGATTCGTTTATTGAGCCCATTCCAAGACAGGACTCACACCATCACCAAAGATAACGGTTTGGAGTTCTGCGACCATGTTCGTGTTGCTCAAGCCCTCAAAGCAGACATCTTTTTTGCCAACCCTTATGCTTCATAGGATCGAGGGTTAAATGAAAACACCAACGGCT
>DQSL01000080.1 GCA_015663235.1 Mariprofundaceae bacterium | reverse complement strand
GCTGCTCTGATTGGCTTTTTATGGTTGGGCAGCATGGTTACCAGCAATTTGCAATTGGAAGCGCAATTGGAAATCATGCAAGATGACATTACCGCCGCTTTTCATCGCGGTTTACCTGAGCAACCTGTGATTATTGATGCGCTCGCACAATTGCGTCAAGCCGCAGGTGTCAATACTAGCGAAAACAGCCGAGCGGTGAGCCAACAGTTGTATGCACTCAGCCAAACTTTTATAAAAACACCGTGGGAAATGCAAGATTTTAGCATGGGCAAACGTGGCATTAGCTTGGCTGGAAAAATTAAAGACTTGGATACTTTAAACCAAGTTCGCAATAATTTAAGCGCGAAGCTGGGTCGTGATGTGCAAATCGCTGACACCGACCTCAAAGGCAATCAAGTCACCTTTAGGATGCGTTGGTAATGGCAATGTTGGATAACAGCATCGAAAAGTTAAACGCGATTTGGCAGCAACGCTTTGCGCCGCGTTATGATGCCTTAGCTGAAAGCGAACAACACATCATCAAAATTGCCGCCATTATACTGCCCATCATCATCTTTGTTTTTGGTGTTGCACTGCCTGTTGCGGACAAAAATACTGCCCTGAAAAATGATATGCAAAAGCTCTCAAGCCAAGTTGCCGAAGCCAACCAATTGGCGGATGTCTTGAACAAAAAAACGAAGCAACAGGGTGCAAATAAAAGCAACTTACTTAGCCATGTGGACAACTTAGCAAGACAAAGTGGTGTGCGTCAGTTTATGACCCGTTTGCGCCCACAGCCTGTGATTGGCGGCAAACAACAACTGCAAACCCAAATCAAAAATGCACCCTACAAAAGCGTGGCAGCATTCAGCACCAACTTGGAAAACAACGGCTTAAATATCACCCGAATCAAAATTCAAGCGGTATCGGCTGGCATTGTGAATGTGCAAGCCACGATTGGTCAATAAATGAAAAATGAGACCGTGAAGCCTTTCTCTGTTCGTTTGTTGTTGAGTATTTTTATCATCAGCTTGCTGGTGTTTATGCTGCTGCGCTGGGATGTTTCATCATTTCTACGCCATCAGATTGATAATGCTGCAAAACAAGAAGGTTATACGTTAATATATGATGAAGTTTCAATCTCAGGCTTAAGTATTGTGTTGCAACCTATCACCATCCAACAAGGCAAGGCAATGAGCATTCAACTGGATAAAATTCAGCTCTCACCGTCATTTTCTCAACTGACTTCTGGCATTTTGGGCTTGGATATTAACACCACTTGGCTGGGTAATCCCATCAGTGCAACTGTTGTGCAAGATGGTGATGTCATCCAACTTCTGAATATCGATGCCATGATTGATGTGAGCCGCTTGGATGATTTAAACATTCCAGTCCAACTTTCAGGTTTAATGCATTTGCAAGGTGAATTACAGCTATTGCAAAGCACAGGGCAACCACAATCTGGCAGACTTACGCTCACATGGAACAATGCCAAAGCAGGTTTGGCTGCCCCAGAATTTACTTTGGGCGATTACCAAGTGAATATCAACAGCGTGGACGATGTAAGCCAACCTTGGCAATGGGCGATTTCAGGCGGCAGTGGCGTGGCACTCAATGGTTCAGGCACACTTTTAGCCAACAACCCAGACCCCAAACGTTGGGCAGTCACAGGTTTGGTTGATGCCAATATTGATAATTCCAACCCATCACTTGCCATGATGATGCAAGGTGTGATGGGCAGCAATCAAGCCAAATTTCGCATTTCAGGCTCGCTTGGCGCACCAAGAACGGTTATCGTTCGCTGATGTCTTATCTCGTTTTAGCCCGAAAGTGGCGACCGCAACGTTTTGCCGACTTGGTTGGTCAAGATGTCACCGTGCGCACGCTCAAAAATGCACTTTCTAGCAACCATATCGCCCATGCCTATTTGATGACGGGCATTCGTGGCGTGGGTAAAACCACCATTTCACGCCTTATGGCGATGGCAGTCAACTGCACCCAAGCCAACGAAGGCGAACCATGCGGCACTTGCGATTCCTGCACATCCATCGCCAAAGGCAACAACCTTGATGTGCAAGAAATGGATGCGGCAAGCCATACTGGTGTGGATGATATTCGTGAGATTTTAGATGGTGTGCGTTACCCACCTGTGCATCTTAAAACCAAAGTATATATCATTGATGAAGCACACATGTTGTCCAAACCTGCGTTTAATGCCCTGCTCAAAACCTTAGAAGAGCCGCCTGAGAATGTGATGTTTATTTTAGCAACCACGGAATCGGACAAGTTGCCGATTACGGTGCGCTCCCGCTGCCAACGCTTTGATTTACGCCGTTTAAATGTCGATGAAATTGCTGATTATTTGGCGTATGTGCTCAAAGAAGAAGGTATCAACACCGATGCGGATGCCTTACAAGTCATTGCCCGCGCCTCCGATGGCAGTGTGCGTGATGCGCTTTCTTTGACCGAGCGGGTTTTAGCCTTTTCTAGCCAAGACATTTCGCTTGAAGATGTACAACAATCGCTGGGCTTAATTGGTTCAGAGCAAGTGCAACATTTAGCCGATGCGGTATTGCATGGTGATGCTAAAGAAGCAGTCAGTATCTTACGTGCAACCCGAGAAATGGGGTTAGCACCAGCCCATTTATTACGCGAACTCTCAGAACGCCTGCATGAAATGATGTGTTGCAAGTTGGATGAAAGCCTTGTGCCACAAGGTGTAAATGCGAAAACACAAACATGGTTATTGGCGCAAGCAGCATCTTGGAGCAATCAAGCTTTGGATATGCGCTACCAAGTGATCATTCATGGATTAAGAGATTTGATGATGATTGACGAACAGCGCGGTGTGGAAATGATTGTGATGCGTTTAGCTCATTTAAACAACATTTCACCACCTGAAAAAGAGCTGCCAACACTGGATTCCACGCAAAAAAAAACGCCTGAAAACGTAAATGCTGAAAAAAAGCGCGAATTCACGCAAAAAGTAGCCGAAAACACCTCCGACCCCAACAAAGTCGAACCCTTAAACCATGATGTAGAAGAAAAAGCTCTTGCGCCCGTCGTTGAAGCTTCTCCCCCTCAGTCTTGGGGGGAGGCCATGAATCAATATCATCAAGTTAGGCCTGGTATTGCAGCCATGCTTGAACATGTGGTGTGCGAATCCTTTGCATCTGAGGTGCGGCTATTGCTTACTCCGCATCAACAAGAGGCATTGAGTGAACAAGAAAAGGCTGACTTCGCTTCATGGTTGAACAAGCCCATCATATGGTCAGCGCGAACCGAAGATTCAGGTGAAAGCTTACTCGAACAAAAACAGCGCAAACAAGACGAATACGAACGCAAACTTTGGCAGCAAGCTGAAGCTAACCTCAATGTGCAACGGCTCAAAGAAAAGTTGGGGTGTCGCTTAGTCAATGTTCGCCCACCTAAAGCTATCCCAGATGTTAGTGCTGACCCACAACCTATCGAGGAAGAGTCATGAGTGATATTAAAGTGCAATACAAAGAAAAAACATATACTTGTGATTCCAATCGAACATTGTTGTTCACTATGAATGAACAAGGAGCAATGATTCCGCACAGCTGTCAGCAAGGGCTTTGTCAAAGTTGTTTAACCCAAGTGGTCAAAGGAAAAGTCTCTGAAACATCACAAGTTGGTTTGAGCGACAAACAAAAAGAGCAAGGTTATTTCTTGCCCTGTGTTTGCAAACCGCAAGAGGATTTGATACTAGAACCCGCTAGAAAGCTCTCCCCAACTTGAAGCACATCATCCAAACTGGCTTTAAGTTTGGCTTTGTCTTCAACAAACACCACTGGTGCGTAGGTGCATAGGCTTCGACAATCAAACGTGGTGAACGGTACGCCACGCTTCTTGAGTTCATCTGCCAAATCTTGCCCGCCATACGGTTTGCAATTCTGCCCCAAACAAATTTCTATTTTTTTATGCTCATTCATAGAAGTCTAAATATAAACAGCACGGCATCATCTGTACACGCTTAACCCTGCTATATCTTCGCCAAAATAAATGAAGGTGCAACTTTCACTCTCAACAACAAAGCACCTAGCCAATGGGTTCCCGCATACGCGAGAATGACAAATCTGAACTTTACAAGCCCCTCATACCTACGAGTATCACCCCCGTGATTTCCAACCATTCCCTTATCTCTATCCGTTTGTTTTATACTGCATATTTCGCAGCCATGGGACTTATTCTCCCCTATTTTCCTGTTTATTTAACGGACTTGGGTTTGAATACACTATGGGTGGGTGTTTTTATCGGTGCGCTGGCTGCCACCAAGATCATTGCACCACCACTTGCAGGTTTATTGCTTGAATACCGCGATACCAATACCCGCACCTTTTTACTTTTCACCGCAGGTCTTGCCACCCTCGCATCTGCGTTATTTATTCCCCAGTTTGATATGGGTTGGATGCTAACCATTGTGATTGTGTTTGGTTTTTTTTGGGCAGCTATTCTGCCACTCACCGATGGTTTATCCTTGGTTGTTTCCGAAATATCGATGATGAGTTACGGACGTTTACGGGTTTGGGGTTCTGTCGGTTTTGTGTTTGCATCCTTCTTGGGTGGTTTATGGTTGGTTGGCGACAACATTTCATTATTCCCGTGGATACTCACAACATTGTTAATTTTGACCACAATTGCAGCCACTGGTTTCCCTGATTTATCCAACATAGACACCAAGCAGAAGCAGCAAGCAAGCGCACAAACCAATCAGAAAGCCTTATTATGGTTGCTCTTTATTGGCTTTTGTATGCAAGCATCGCATGGCGCATATTACGGCTTCTTTAGTTTATATATGTTGGATGCAGGCTATTCAGGCGGTGAAATTGGTCTATTTTGGGTTATCGGCGTGTTGGCTGAAATCGTGTTGATGTGGTATTGGAGCAAACGCATTCAAAAGGCATCGCCCGCTTGGGTGCTTGGCATTTGTTTATTGCTCGCATCCTTGCGCTGGTTTGGACTTGCCATCACCACCAACATCGCTGCCATTATTGTGTTGCAACTATTACACGCTGCAAGCTTTGCAGCCTTCCACTTGTCGGCTGTGGCATGGGTGCGCAAGTTTGCCAAACCCCATCGCCAAACATCGGCCCAAGGTTGGTATAGCTCGATAGGTTTTGGTTTGGGTAGCACAGTAGGCATCATGCTTTGCGGCATCATTGTTGAAACCCAAGGTTACAGTGCTGCATTTTATGCGTGTACATTTATTGCCTTATTGGGTTTACTTGCTGTGTGGAAACTTCAACAACACTTTAGGGAGGCAGCATGAGTAAACATCTACATGTGCTCGGCGTGTGCGGCACAGCCATGGCAGCCATCACTTCACTTGCCAAAGATAAAGGCTGGAAGGTGACAGGTTCAGATGCCAATGTTTACCCGCCCATGTCCACCTACTTAGAAAATATGGGTGTTGAGATTGCAACATTCTCCGCAGACAACTTGAAACCCAGCCCAGACCTTTGTTTGATTGGCAATGCCATGAGCCGAGGCAATGTGGAAGTAGAATACATTTTAGACCACGCCTTGCCTTATATGTCTGGGCCTGAATTTATTGGGCGCTATATCTTGCCCCAAAGACATGCCGCAGTGGTGGCTGGCACACACGGAAAAACATCTTCTTCGTCCCTTTTGGCGTGGGTATTGGAAGTGGCAGGGAAACAGCCTGGTTTTATGATTGGCGGCATCCCTAAAAACTTCGGTAAAGGTGCAATTATTGGTAATTCTAACCCTTTTAGTCCTTTTGTATTGGAAGGGGATGAATACGACACTGCCTTCTTCGATAAACGCTCAAAATTCATCCATTATCATGCCAAAACATTGATTCTAAACAACCTAGAGTTCGATCATGCTGACATATTTGAAGATTTAGATGCAATCAAAACCCAATTCAGCCATTTATTACGCACCATCCCTGAAACAGGTAACATCATAGCCAATGCTGATGATGCCAATATTATGGATGTGCTTGAACAAGGTGTGTGGACACCTGTCACCACCTTTGCCGAGTTTGGTAGCAGTATTAAAGCCGACTGGCAATGGCAAGCTTTGCAAGAAGATGGCTCACACTTTAAGTTGCATCACAACAGCAAAGTCTGCCTTGAAGCCGAGTGGGATAGCATAGGTAAACATCATATTGCCAACGCATGTGCAGTGGCAGCAGCAGCAACACATATGGGCGTAGGTTTATCTGACATCCAACAAGCATTTGAGACATTTAAAGGTGTGCGCCGCCGCATGAGCAAAATTGGTGAGGCAAATGGTATTACTATTTATGATGATTTCGCCCATCACCCCACTGCTATCAAAGGTATTGTTGATGCAGTGAAGTCTGGTATGAAAAAAGGTAAACTTTGGGTGGTTTTAGAGCCGCGTTCCAACACCATGCGCATGAAAATCCATCAACATACATTGCCGAAATCCTTACGAAGTGCTGACTTTGTGATTTTCACACCGCCATCGCATCGCAATATGCAGGAAAATGATGTATTGGATGTCAACCAAGTCTGCCAAGAACTAAATACACAGCATATTGATGCCCAAGTGCTTGAAACCACCGATGCCATCATTCAACACATCAAAAATCATGCAAAGACCAATGATATTGTGCTGATTTTATCCAATGGTGGTTTTGAAAGCATTCACCAACGTCTTCTTCAATCCTTATAAACACCGTGTCCCAACCTCCCAATAAACGCACCATGCATTTTGGTGAGTTTGTTGCGCTTATGGCAATATTGATGTCACTCATGGCGTTATCCATTGATATTATGCTGCCCGCTATGGGGCAAATTGGGCAAGACTTACAAGTTGCCCGCACCAATAACAACCAACTTATTATTTCAATACTATTTCTAGGTTTTGCCATCGGCATGATTTTTTATGGCCCATTATCCGACAGCTTTGGCAGGAAACCCGCCATCTACCTTGGGTTATCCATTGCCATCGTTGGTTGCATTATATCTTTGGTTGCCGACTCTTACAGCACCATGCTTTTGGGTAGATTTTTACAAGGTTTAGGGCTTGCTTCAGCGCGCATTATCACGGTTGCTTTGGTACGCGACTTATACCATGGCAATGAAATGGGCAAAGTCATGTCGCTGATTATGGCATTATTTATTCTTGTGCCGATTTTAGCACCTGCCTTGGGGCAAGGGATTCTTTTTATTGCACACTGGCGCATGATTTTTGTGTTTATTCTCGTATTAAGTATTGTGGTGCTGATTTGGTTTGCCCTTCGACAGGTTGAAACCATCCATGGTGAAGACAAAATACCCTTTTCGCTGAAAAACATCGGACAAAACCTTTGGCTCATCCTCAAAAATAAAGAAGTCATGGCATACACCGTGATGTCAGGCTTTGTATTTAGCGCATTTTTGGGCTACCTCAATTCTTCCCAGCAAATCTTCCAAGCGCAATATCAGTTGGGTGCGATGTTCCCCCTATATTTCGGTGTGCTCGCCATTGCAGTCGGTCTTGCATCATTGTTAAATGCTAAGCTGGTGATGAAATATGGTATGCATGACATGTCAAAATATGCGCTACTCACCATCAGCCTAACATCCATCATCTTCTTTTGCTTTAGCAGCCAGTTCAATGGTCACCCCGACCTTTGGCAACTTATGGCTTATTTAACAGTCGTGCTGTTTTGCTTTGGCATTCTTATGGGCAACTTAAATGCTTTAGCTATGGAACCATTAGGACACATGGCAGGTATTGGCGCATCTTTGGTGGGTGCAGTTTCCACATTTATTGCCGTCCCTTTTGGCGCACTCATCGGGCAAAGTTATGCCCAATCTGTGCAACCTTTGGTTTTAGGTTTTATCACCTTTTCCGTGCTTTCTCTCATGGTGATGGGTTGGTTGAAACTACAAAAATAAAATCATGATAGAAATTCATAGCTGAGCACTTTAGGGTAGCACTTACCAAGTTTCGGAGAATTAACTATATGCAACATTCCATCGTTCAAATTCAACAACTAGCTCACGGCGAAGGTCTAGAGCTTCCTTTTTATGCTTCTGCCCAAGCTGCGGGTGCAGATATTCGCGCTGCCATTGATGAAGATGTGGTGCTGCAAGTTGGCGAACATAAGCTGATTAAAACAGGTTTCGCCATGGCTTTGGCGGATGGTTATGAAGCACAAATTCGCCCTCGCTCTGGGCTTGCTTATAAACATGGGGTTACCGTGCTCAACTCTCCTGGCACAATTGATGCGGATTACCGTGGCGAAGTGGGTGTGATTCTGATTAATCATGGTAAAGAACCATTTACGATTACACGGGGCGAACGCATTGCTCAAATGGTGATTGCACAATTTGTGCAGGCTGATTTCCAAGCGGTCACTGAGCTTTCTGAAACTGTGCGTGGCGAAGGTGGTTTTGGCAGTTCGGGTCGCAAATAAATTGAAGCCATGTCATACCGAGCGCAATCGCGGTATCTTAAAGGTTTCTTCACACGCTGCGTTTGGTCGAAATAACAATATGCCTCTGCGAACCTCTGCGGTTCAAATATATGCCTAAACGCATTGGATTATTCGGAGGGTCATTCGACCCGCCACATATAGGTCATAAAGCTTTGGTGGATGCAGCACTTCAAGAACTTAACCTTGATGAAGTATGGATAATTCCTGTGGGTTTGCCTGTACACCGACAACTTTCTGGCAAGGCAACCGCAGAACAGCGTTTCGCTTGGTTGAACACCATGTTTGGCGATGACTTGCAGGTGCGTATTGTTGACTGGGAAATTAATCACCCTCAAGCTACGCCTGCGATTGCCACATTACTCCGCTTTCGGGCAGAAAACCCTAGCACTATTCCGTTTTGGCTCATGGGTTTGGATTCATTTTTGGATATGCCAAGCTGGATGGAGTACCCCAAACATCAGCAGCTTTGTAATCTTGCTGTGTTTCAAAGAAAAGGTGTAAAAGAAACTTTAGAAACAGATAGTTGGAAAGTCATAAGCGCTCACCAGCCTCTAACAAAAGCAGGGGGTATCGTGAAGGTAAGCAGTGCTTTACCTGCTATTTCTGCCACCCAAATTCGCCAAGATCCCAATAAATACCAAGCCCATTTACATCAAGATACCTGCAATGCAATTTTAGCATGTTATGCTTCGGACTGAAACACACTAAACAAGAGAGAAAAACATGAGTAAACCCATAACATTAGAACAATTAAACGCTGAAGTGATTGAAGCCATTGAAGACAAAAAAGGCTTGGATATTATCACCATCAACGTGCAAGGTCGCTGTAATTTTGCCGACCAATTCATTTTGGCAACGGGTAGAACCGACCGTCAACTCAAAGCACTTGCCAATAGCGTGCGCCAAGTTGGGCATCAATATGAGCTTACCGCCCGCGTGGATGGCATGGAAGCATTGGAATGGTTGGTTGTCGATTTGGGTGATATTATTGTACACCTCTTCTTACCAGATGTTCGTGAGTCTTTTCAGCTTGAACGTTTATGGAGTATTCCTGAAGAAGGCACGACCAAGGATGAAGATAACAAGGCATGAAACTCAGGCTTTTGGTGGTTGGCAAAGCAGGTAAAGACTTCAGAGATTATGAAACATCGCTGAAAAAACGACTGCAAGGCAGCCATCAATTTGATATTGTGGAGCTAACTGAAAGCAAAGCCAAACAACTCAACCAAATCAAAGCCGATGAAGCCAAAGTCATTTTAAAAACAGCCAAACAAGGTTTTGTGTTGTTCGATGAAAAAGGAAAGTCGTTAAGCAGTATGCAATGGGCAGACTTCTTTAAAAAACAAGTGGGCAATGCCAGCATTGATTTTGTGATTGGTGGTGCGGCAGGTGTATCCGATGAAGTGCGCCAACAAGCAGGTTTTACGTGGTCTTTATCGGCATTAACCCTTCCGCATCAACTGGCACGGGTATTGGTTATTGAACAATTATACCGCGCTTTTTCCATCATCCATGGGCATCCGTACCACAAAGTATGAAGCTGCTCACTTGTTTATGCCTTACCGCAGCAGTGATGATGTCTACTTTCACTGCCCAAGCGCGTGATATTAAAGTAGAGCTACAACAGATTCAGCAACAAAAAAAACTGGTCAGACAAGCGCAACAAGCTTTAAATAAAGAGCTTGGTATTGTTGGTCGCAATCTTAAAAAACTAGATGTGAAGCTGCTTGCAGCGCGCAAAGCCTACCGCCAAGTTCGCAAGGATATTGCTGCTACAGACCAGCGCCTTAAAACATTGACCGCTCAAAAGTCTGACATCAAAAAAAGTATGCAAAACCTGTTTCAGCAAATGCTTAAAGCAGCCAAAGCCGCATACAAACATGGGCAAAACCAATCACAAAACAAGTCGATTTGGGTAGATATATTATCCGATACATCCATCACAGAATTGCCGCATCGCCAACATTTACTTAAATACGCGCTGCTTTCACAAGAGCAAGACCGCATCGCTTGGCAAGCCAAAATAGATGAGCTTACCGCCATCGAAAAAGTCGAACAAGCAACCAAAGATAAGTTAATTGCACTTCGCCAAGAACGTAAAAGTGCTGAAAAAGCATTGGTGGTAAACATTGCCAACAAAAAGGATGCAGCCAAAGCTTTGCGCTCAGACTTGCATAAACAAAAAGCACATGAGCGCAGGTTGGCTAAACAAGAAAAGGCTCTACAACGCCTGGTGGATGGCTTGGGCGACACTTTGCTTGCCAGCGACAAACAAAGTCAAATCAAGTCCATTCGCAGGCAAAAGGGTAAGCTTGCATGGCCTATTCAAGGCAGTATTATGGTTGGTTTTGGGCAAAAAACGACCACGGGAGTAAAGCTTGCAGGTGTACACCTAAGCCCCAGTAAACGAAGCGAACAAGGCAAGTTGGTCCGCGCTTTAGGACAAGGGCAGGTGCGTTATGCCGATTGGTTTGGTGGATATGGTTTGATGATGATAGTTGATTACGGGCGTGGCATCATGGCAGTGTATGCCCACAATGACGCGCTGCACCAGCAAGTGGGCGACTGGGTAGAAGCAAATGACACCTTAGCCGAGGCAGGAAGCACTGGTTGGGTAGAAGATGTGCGACTATACTTTGAAATTCGTGATAAAGGTAAGTCTGTAAACCCTGCTCGATGGTGTAAAAAGTGATGGTAATAACGAGGACACAATGGCAATAAAAACAACACGTTGGATAGTTTCAATCGGCACATGTGCCGCGCTAACCTTGGCATGGGTCTCATGGCAGCCACAAGCTTCCATGCATCAAGCTTATGCCGCAACCGACTATGCAGAGATGAAAAAATTCTCAGATGTGATGAATGCGGTGCGCCGTTATTATGTTGAAGAAACAACCGACCAAGAGCTTTTTGAAGGCGCACTCAAAGGTATGCTTGAAAACCTAGACCCCCACTCATCGTATATGGACAAAGACATGTTCGGCAAAATGATGGAAGATACCAGTGGTGAATTTGGCGGGCTTGGTATCGAAATATCCAAAGCCGATGGCGGCATCCTCGTGGTCACCCCGATTGAAGATACACCTGCTGAACGCGTAGGCATTGAAGCTGGCGATTTAATTATCAAAATTGGTGATGTTGTGGCTAGAGACATGAACATCATGGAGTCCGTAAAATTGATGCGCGGCAAGCCTGGAACTGACATTAAATTGACAGTGTTCCGTGAAAATGAATCGCGCACTTTTAACGTCAGTATCACACGCGCTATTATTCAAGTGGCATCGGTGAAGACAGACATCCTTGCACCAGGTTATGCCTACCTTCGTGTCACCCAGTTCCAAGAGCATTCCGCAGAACAACTCGAAGAAAAACTAGCTGCTATTCGCAAACAATCAGGCGGAAAAATTTATGGCGCTGTGCTTGATTTACGCAATAACCCTGGAGGTTTACTTGACCAAGCCGTGGCAATTAGTGATTTGTTCTTGAATGATGGCGGCATTGTCAGCACCAAATCACGCTCTGGGAAAAACATGAGTTTCAGTGCCAAAGGTGGTGATGTTCTTCAAGGTGAACCACTCGTTGTGCTTATCAATGGTGGTTCTGCATCAGCATCAGAGATTGTTGCGGGCGCACTTCAAGACAATCAACGTGCTGTTTTGATGGGAACGCGCAGTTTCGGCAAAGGCTCTGTGCAGCGTATTATCCCATTATCCGATGGCTCAGCATTCAAGCTCACCACATCTTTATACTACACACCAAGCGGACGCTCCATCCAAGCCACAGGTATTGACCCTGATGTGGAAGTCAAAGCTGTGCGCTTAAAAATTGAAGAGGATAGTGCCGATAGACCTGAACGAGTGACTGAAGCCAATATGAAGGGGCATTTGGCAAATGGTAATGGTAAAAACAAAACCAAGAAGGAAGAAGAAGCGTTGCCTGGTCAACCCAGCGATAAGATGGTGGAGCGCTTGACCAAAGATGTACAATTGCAACGCGCCTTAGACTTATTGCAAGGCTTACATGTGTTGAAGAAAATTTCGTAACCCTTGGCTAAAAGAGCGCTTAAAAAACGCAAGCAACGAACAGCCAACGTAAAAAAAGCACTGTTTATCATTGCTCTATTTGCACTGGTTTGGTTTGGTTTTGGCATATTTCAAGACCTGAAACTCAACCAAGCACCACCCATGGATGAACGGGTTGAGCATGAGCCAAACATTGGCAACCTTATTGCCCCCATGGTAAAGCAAGAGGATACCTTTACCCTTGTGTTTGAAGATCAACTTCCAGACCCTGTGCTCGCTAGTGAGACTGTTGCCAAAACATCACACCAAAACAGACATCAAATTGCATTGATTATTGATGATGTCGGATATGACATGAAAGCACTCAAACGCTTACTTGCGCTTCCATATACCATCACTGTGTCCATTTTACCCGATGCACCTTACGCCAAACGAGCGGCTCAACTGGCACATCAGCATGGGGCAACAGTCATGCTACATATGCCTATGGAAACTGCCAACATCAAGTATCAAGGGCGTATGGAAGACTTTTATCTTCATTCTGCCATGAGCAAATCTATTTTTACGCAAGTTTTTGAAGATGCATTGTCCAAAATACCTTATGTGGTTGGCATCAATAATCATATGGGTTCAGCTTTAACATCAGATAAAAAGTCCATGCAATGGCTGATGAAACTGAGCAAAAAACATGGTTTATTTTTTGTTGATTCACGAACATCTTCAACATCTGTGGCTAGGAAGGTGGCGGAAGCAAGTGCCATTGCTTGGAGTGAACGCGATATATTCCTCGATCATAGTGTGGAAGCCGAGGCCTTAGCCCATGCTTGGCAGTCTGCTTTAAAATGTGCTGAAAGAAATGACCATTGCGTGATGCTAGCGCATCCGCATCAAGAGACCCTAGCCTTCTTAGAAAACAGTATCTCGCCGCAAGATTATCACCGCTTCGTGGATATTAAAGGCACCTTACATCGGCCTTAGAAACGTGTGGGCTAACCACACTTTTAACCGTTGCATAAAGCTGCTCCAAGCTACAAGGCTTGTGCAAAAAACCTGCAATATTTAAATCTTTGAGTTGGGGCTGAACATCTTCTTTATTGTACCCACTTGATACAATGATTTTAACATCTGAATTGACTTGTGCCAGCTTTTCAATGCAAGCTTTCCCGCCCATGCATGGCATCGATAAATCCATAATAATGATTTCAATATCATCCTGATGGCATTGGAACCGCTCCATTGCCTCAATACCATTTTGCGCTAAAATGCATTGATATCCTAAGTCTTCTAACATCACCTGCATGACTTCCAATACCACTTCTTCATCATCAACCAACAGTATCCTACCGTTAGGCTGAAACTTTTCGAGAGCATCATACTCTTGTTTCATATCATCATCCTGATTCTCTTGCTTATCTAAGGCTGGGAATGCAATGGTAAACACACTACCTTCACCCAACTTTGACGATACCTTAATCACCCCAGAATGTCTACGGATAATTGCCAATATCGCACTTAAACCTAAGCCATGACCCGTCGATTTGGTGGTAAACATCGGAGTAAACACCGCAGCCTGTGTATCTTCATTCATTCCACAGCCATCATCTGTCACTTCAATGCAAACATACATACCTTTATCAATGCTATTACCTGATATTGACAACACATTGCCATCCATTGGCATACACTGAACCCTCAGCATAATTGTGCCTTCTTTCTTATCTTGCAAGGCTTCATTGGCGTTGGTAATCAAGTTCATAATCACTTGTTGCAACTGGATTGTATCAGCGCAAACAAGTGGTATATCTTGGTAGATGTCATAAACAATGCTCACATGTTTATGCAATACCACTTCCAACAATCTAGCCATACCTTCAACCAGTGTGGGCAAGTGAACGTGCTGGTTAGGCATAGTGCTGCCAGCTGTATATGTAAGCATCTGCTGACACAAGCCCGCCGCATTTTTGCTAGCTTGTTCAATGCGAGATAAATAAATATCAAGCTGCTCTGGTGATTCAATATGTTTATTTGCTAGGCTCACATTACCTAAAATTACGGACAATAAATTATTAAAATCATGCGCAATACCACTTGTCAGCATACCCAACGATGCAAATGCTTGTGTTTTTTCATCAATATTTATTTGTTGTGCTGCTTTGCTTTCTTCCATTTGCAAAGGAAGCGTGTGTTGTGCTGCACTTGCTTGGTTTTGGTCTTCCTTCATAACAAAGGCTCACTGTCATATTTAAAGAAAATCGTCAAAAAACCAACACTTAAAAGGCACGGGGTGTCATTCCGTCCTAAAAGCTGAGCCATTTTGGGTCTGTTTTCGTTCTTTCTCGCTACATGAATCTGCTTCATGCTATTGCATAAGCAAGGATGCCTCCAAGTTGGCAGGTGTTTCAATCTTCATCATGTCGCAGACAGTTGCAGCGAGATTGGCAAGCCCCGGCTCCTGCTTAGCCACCACACTTAGCTGATATTTTCCACCCGCTTTAAACAAGATACATGGTACGGGGTTCACCGAATGTTTGGTGCATGGTTCATCACCCGTTGCTGTATGTGTCACCATTTCTTCGGCATTGCCATGGTCAGCGGTGATGATGGCACTGCCACCATGTTTTTCTAAAGCATCAACAATTAAACCCACGGCTTTATCCACCGCTTCCACAGCTTTAATCGCAGGTGCTAACTTGCCGCAATGCCCTACCATATCGGCATTGGCAAAGTTGATTAACCCAAAGCCATATTCACCTGTTTCGATAAGCGCCACAGCCTTGGCTGCAATCTCAGGTGCTTTCATTTCTGGTTTATCGGCAAATGAGATGCCTTTGTCCGAATCAATCAAAATATATTCTTCAATGCTTGGGTCTAAAGGTTTGCGGTAGCCACCGTTGAAGAAGAAAGTGACGTGTGGAAACTTCTGTGTTTCAGTGAGGCGGAACTGTTTAATCTTCTTATCCACCAGATACCTACCCAGCGGATAATCCACTTTGGTTGGCCCCATCAATTGCAATTCTGGAAGGTTTCTATCTTCATCAAAGACCATCATGCCTGCATACAGCACATCCAGTGTTTTTTGGCGATCAAAACCTGAGAAATCAGCCACTTCAAAAGCTTCCGTGATTTCAATGGCTCTATCACCACGAAAATTCATCATCAACACCGCATCACCATTTTCAATGGTTGCTTTGGGTTTGCCCAAGTCATCATCAATGATGATAAACGAATCCATATCTTGGTCGACAAGGTCTGGGCTGGTGGCGCGAAGACTCGTAATCGCCTCAATCATGGAGCCAAATTCATGCTCGGCTTCACCCAATACCATGGCATCCCAGCCACGTTTCACCTTACCCCAATCTTGGTCTCTATCCATAATCGCATGTTCACGACCCGAAGCTGATGCAAAGGCATAGTCTCGGTTATCTTTGATATTGATTTCGCTAAATAATTCTTCAAGTTGCAGAATATAATTTTGCGCTGATTGAATACCCACATCTCGCCCATCCAGTGATGCGTGAATATACAAACGCTCCACATCTTGCTTATCAGCATAGGCAATCACCGCTTTAAAATGGTCAATATGCGAATGGATATTACCATCGGATAACAAACCAAGCAGGTGAATCGCTCCACCACCTTTGCCCACTTCAATCACTTTTGATAAAGCTGTGGAATCATAAAATGAACCATCGGCAATGGCATTGTTGATGCGCGTTGGCCCTTGTTCGAGAATCATACCTGCGCCCATAGTCAAATGCCCGACTTCTGAGCCACCCATATCTTTCATGGATGGCAAACCGACGAACTTGCCATGAGTGTTGATTTCAGTGTATGCACATGAAGCTTTGAGACGGTCAAAGTTAGGTGTATTTGCCAAAGAAATCGCATCATCATCGCTGCCTGAGCCAACGCCCCAACCATCCATAATAATTAATAATGTTGTGTTGTTTGTATCTGTCATAAGTCTAATTCTTCCCAAATATCATCAATATGTTGTTTGACTTCATCAGTCATGGTGATGGTTCGACCCCATTCGCGGTCGGTTTCACCTTGCCATTTGTTGGTGGCATCAATGCCCACTTTCGAGCCTAAACCTGCAACGGGTGAGGCAAAATCCAAATAATCAATCGGTGTATGTTCTGCCATGGTAAAATCACGCACAGGGTCACATCGGGTGGTAATCGCCCAAATCACTTCCTTCCAATCGCGGCAATCAATATCATCATCTACCACCACGATAAATTTGGTGTACATAAATTGACGAAGATACGACCACACGCCAAACATAATACGCTTGGCATGACCTGCATATTGCTTCTTAATCGACACCACCGCCATGCGGTACGAACAACCTTCCATAGGCAGATAAAAATCAACAATTTCAGGAAACTGTTTGCGCAAAATCGGCACGAACACTTCATTAAATGCAAGCCCCAACACGGCAGGTTCATCAGGCGGCTTGCCTGTGTGCGTTGAATGATAAATAGCATCCTTTCTCATGCTTATTTTTTCAACGGTAAACACAGGGAAGGTCTCGGTTTCATTGTAATAACCGGTGTGGTCGCCATACGGACCTTCTTCTGCATATTCATCAAAAGAAATGAAACCTTCCAAGACGATTTCAGCCGAGGTAGGTACTTGCAAGTCCACCACTGAACATGGGGTTAAACGTGTTTTTTGATTGCGCAGTAATCCTGCAAATTGATACTCGGAAAGTGTGTCTGGAATGGGTGTTACGGCGGCTAAAATAGTCGCTGGATCTGCACCAATCACCACGGCACAAGGAAACGGCTCGCGTTTTTCTTTTTGGCTGGCTTCTTGGTGGTCAATTGCCCCGCCGCGATGTTTGAGCCAACGCATGATGAGCTTATTTTTGGCAATTTTTTGTTGCCTATAAATGCCCAAGTTTTGTCTGTCTTTGTGTGGGCCTTTGGTGACGACCAACCCCCAAGTAATCAATGGCGCAACATCTTCTGGCCAGCATGTTTGAATAGGTAGTTTATCCAAATCAACAGCATCGCCTTCAACAACGACCTCTTGCCAAGGTGCTTTGTTCACAATCTTGGGTGACATGTGCAGCACTTTTTTAAACACAGGAAGTTTATCCCATGCATCCTTCAAACCTTTGGGCGGCTCAGGCTCTTTGAGGAATGCCAAAAGCTCACCAATTTCACGCAATTCTGATGCTGATTCACGCCCCATACCCAAAGCAATGCGCGTATCTTTGCCAAACAAGTTGGTCAGCACAGGCATATCATGCCCTTTCACATTTTCAAACAATAATGCAGGACCACCAGCCTCTAAAACGCGCTGAGAAATTTCCGTCATTTCCAATTCAGTGCTGACTTCTGTTTGAATGCGTTTAAGTTCGCCGCGCTTTTCCAAGTCGGCAATAAAATCGCGCATATCTTTATAACTCATGCGATGAATTAACCTTCAATCTCAAAAATCGTATCCAGCTTTGCCAGTTCAAACACATCACGCACCGTTTCACTCAAGCCCGAAAGCACAAAACGACCCTTCACCCGCTTGCTCCATTGCAAACCTTCAACAAGGGTGGCAATACCCGATGAATCCATGAATTTCACATCATTTAATACCACGCGAATCACTTCCACATCGCTGGTAAATAAGGGCTGCAATTCATTGCGCAATTCAGGCGATGTTTGAATCGTCACATCCCCTGTGACGGTGATGCTCGCTGCTTTTCCAGCATGTTCAGTTTCAATATGAAGGCTCATGTTTTTTCATCCTCTTCTTTCAAGTTAAATACCAACCGCCATTGGTTGCCATCTTCAAGCGGGGTGTGTTCAAAGGTTTCGGTAATCGCATAAATCAAATGCATACCCAAACCACCTGCCACGGGGTGGTCTTTGAGTGTTTCGGGGTCAACACCTTTACATGTTTTAATATCTTGAATTGCTGGCGCATAATCACGCAACTTAATTTCTAAAAGACAGGGTTTTCCTTCTTGCCCCGTCCATTTCGCCGAACAATCTATATCCCCACCCTGATTGGCATAACCATGCGCATGAATATTGGCAAACAACTCATCCAATGCCAAAGCGATACGATTAATTTGAATGGCATTCAAACAAACCCCTTTACAAGCTTGGTCTGCCAAGTGTTGCAAGGCTTGAAGCCCTTCTTTACAGCCCGTCAAATGCAGATGAAAATTTGATTTTTTAATATTCAGCGCACCACTCCTCAAGTTTCATAAAGCAAGACTACCACCTATTATCTAAGATGTTAAAATATAATCCACAATTTCATCTTCAGGAATATCCAACTCAGATACGGAAAGCCCCGACATCGAATGCCCTGCTTTGTTCACAGATTGCGATTTCCCACTATTTAAGGGATGCCAACTTGGTAACGACTTGCCTTCAAACGTTAAGCGATATGCACATGTTTCGGGTAACCAAAGCATTTCAGTATCGGACAACTTGCGAATATCCAAACATTCAGGAACTTGTTCAAACCGCTGCTCATACTTGGTGCAGCGGCAAGTCGCCTGCTCAAAAAGTTTACAGGCAACATTCGTTCGCAGAATCTCGCCCGTATCTTCATCTTCAAACTTGTGCATACAACATTTGCCACAGCCATCACACAAAGCTTCCCAGTCCGCTTCATCCAGATGGCTGTGCCATGTTTGTGCCATATGAACTTAACTACGCGCGGTCACTTCCAACAAATGATAACCAAACTGTGTTTGCACTGGGCCTTCAATGCTTCCAATATCCGCAGAGAATACCACTTTATCAAATTCTGGAACCATTTGACCAGGACCAAACTCGCCCAAATCTCCGCCTTGCGCCTTAGACGGGCATGATGAATATTTTTTAGCTGCTGCGCCGAAATCCAAACCTGCTTCAATTTCTGCTTTGACTTCCAAACATTTTTCTTCTGTGCTAACCAAAAGGTGACGTGCTGATGCTCTTGCCATAATAAACTCCTATCATTTAAGTTGTATTTTTTAATGGTCGAACATTACTTGTTTTAATCCTGCCTTACCATACCCAGCCTTGTCCAATACAGAAAACTCAAGTTGTACTTGGAACTTGAATCCACCTTCTCATATCATACACCGCACTTTGACACGGCTTTTGCCGCTTATCGCCATATCGTTTATGCTGTGCGGCATGTCTTTATGTTTTGAAGCACCCATCACCATTGTTGGGCACGGTTTGGCTGGTAGCTTATTGGCGTGGACTTTGTTGGAGCAGGGTAAAACCTTGCGTATTTTTGCAGGGGATAAACCTAGTGCATCACGGGTTGCCGCTGGGCTAATTAATCCTGTGACGGGGCAACGCTTTGTGCTTGCTGACAACACGCCTGAGATGCTCACCTATGCAAGCAAGTTTTATCAAGGCATCGAAAGCCGCCTAAACATCCAATGTTTTCATGAAAAGCCCATGTTTCGGCTCTTTAATTCACAAAAAGAGCAAGGAAACTGCAAAAAACGGCTAAAGAATGAAAAATATGATGACTTCTTGGATAATACTTCCCCTCCCAAGAGCCTGCTTGCTGAACATGGTGGCATCATACAAAATCATACCGCATGGCTGGATACCAATACCTTGCTGGATGCCTTGCATACTTATTTTAAGCAGCAAAATATCATTACCTATCGCAACTTTGAAGCTGAAAATGTGGAACAAAACATCATCTACTGCGAAGGTGTCCATATGATGTTTAACCCCCTCTTTTCATGGCTTCCTTTGCAACCTGCACATGGTGAAATCGTCACCTGCGATAGCAAACAAACATTGCCCAGCACCATCATCAACAAAGGTAAGTGGCTACTGCCCATCTCCCAAAATACTTGCCGTATTGGTGCAACCTTTGACACTAAAATCACCACCCCCACCCTGCTCGAATCATCCAAGAAACAATTGTTGGCATTTGCAGAAGGTGTGTTCAGTAAAAAACATGATTTTATTGTGGTCGAACATCAAGCAGGCATTCGCCCAACCACATTGGACAAACAACCCTTTATTGGCACACATCCAAAGTATTCAAATATCCACATTTTTAATGGCTTTGGCTCACGAGGAAGCTTGATGATTCCGTGGTATGCAAATCAGCTATGTAACCATAACATCCCTGCCAAAGCGAATATCAGCAGGTATGATGGTTTAGCAGCCGCTATGGAGTCAAATAACAAATGAACAAGGCATTGGTTGTCATCCTACTTTCAGTCACGCTTGATGCCGTTGGCATTGGGCTAATCATGCCTATTTTGCCCACTCTTCTGCGCGATTTGACAGGCATTGTTGAAATCGCCTTTCTTTATGGTGCAATCCTTGCCGCTTATGGGGCTATGGCATTTTTGTTTGCACCAATCTTGGGCATGTTATCCGACCGTTATGGCAGGCGACCTATTCTGATGTTGGCAATGGGTGGTGCTGCACTTGATTATTTGGTGATGGCATTTGCACCCAACATTGAAATTTTCGTACTTGGTCGTTTGGTTGCAGGCATCACTGCCGCCAGCATGGCTGTGTCTATGGCATATATTGCTGACATCAGTGAACATCGTCAGCGCACCAAACGCTTTGGGCTACTTTACGCCTGCTTTGGTGTTGGTTTTATCATCGGGCCTGTGATTGGTGGTCTTTTGGGTGAATTATGGATTAAAGCACCCTTTTTACTGGCTGCTGCCTTAAATGCAATCAACCTTCTGTTGGCAATATTTCTGTTGCCTGAAAGCCGCCAAGGCACGGAACAACAATTCAATTGGAAAGAGGTGAATCCATTCAAACCGTTGATGTGGGCATTCCATTTTCAAGCGATTAGACCACTGCTAAGTGTCATGGCAATCATGGGATTCATCGGTGCTGTTTATGTCTCCGTTTGGGTCTTATTCTTGGAAGATAAGTTTGGCTGGAGCATGGCTATGATTGGACTTTCACTTGCAGCCTACGGTGTATTTCAAGCCTTGGCTCAAGCTTTTCTTGCAGGCACGGTTGCATCCCGCTTTGGTGAGAAAAATACTATCCTTTTGGGTGTATATATTGAGCTGCTGGCGTTGTGCCTCATTGCTTTTGCAGGTTATGGCTGGATGGTATTTGCCCTACTGCCTTTGTTTGCCATGGGTGGCATAGGCGAACCTGCATTGCAATCGCTTTTATCCACTCGCGTTGATGAAAATAATCAGGGGCAATTGCAGGGCGTACTCACCAGCTTAGTCACCTTAGCCTCAGTGCTTGGACTGCTTATATTCCCCGCACTTTATGGCTTATTAAAGCCCATTTGGCCAGGGGGCATTTGGATGATTGCGCTGTTACTATATGCTGCGGTGATACCTGTGATTATATTTGGTGAACGCAGCAAAAGTAAACCCTCATGAAACCCAATCAACCATGCGTTTAACTGAAGTCGCACAGCGCTGGTTAGCTGAAATCATACAAGAAGGTGATGTTGTGGTTGATGCAACCCTTGGCAATGGGTTTGATGCTCTTTTTTTAGCCCAAAAGATTGGTGAAGCGGGTGTTTTATTTGCTTTTGATGTTCAAACCCAAGCCATAGAAACAAGTCAGGTTTTACTGGCTGATGAGCCTTGCCAGCAATATTTATTACTCACAGGACATGAAACCATGAAAGCCAATATTCCGCAACATTTTCACGGTCACATTAAGGTGATTATGTTGAATTTGGGCTGGCTACCCAACAGCGATAAAAGCGTTATCACTCAAACGAAAACCACCATCCAAGCATTAGCACAAAGCCTTGAATTGCTTACAACAAAGGGTCGATTAAGCGTGATGGTATATCCTGGTCATGCAGGCGGCGATGATGAGGCTAAGCAGGTGATGCATTGGCTTGAACAAACGTGTAAAAACAGCAACACCTTGGTTTACAAGGCAATTATTTTGCCCAATCGCCCCGCAGCACCTATACTCTTGCAGGTGATCAAACTTTAGTGCGTGGAGTGTTTATGAAATCGTTATATTTATTTGTATTATTCACCTGTTTATCAATAAACACAGCTTTTGCCCAAACCCCCGATGATATTGTATCTTCCTTTTTCCAAGACTTTAACCAACCTGCAACCGTTGCAGTGGGCGCACTACAAAAAGCAGCCGCCAAACCTAAACCAAACCGTGAACTCACACCCATGTTGATGTTTGCCAAAGCCAACTGGGACACTTTATCTGCCAACACCCAATCTCTCGTGAACGCTTGGTTTGCGCGCCCTGATGACAGCGTAGGTTCACCGCCATCGGGAGTAAGCTTCTTCGGCTCAAGCCAAGTCATCTCAACAGTGACCAGTGCAAACTTTGTTTTTCATTACCTCGATGCCGCCACATATTCCACCGACCCCAATCGCGCTACAACAACCTTTGTCAATCAGCTTGCAGCTGAAGCAGAAGTTGTTTGGGCTCAAATTGTAAACACCATGGGTTATAATGCTCCACCATCCGATGTCACAAAAGGCGGTAATAATAAATACGATATTTACCTGATTAACACAGGTAGTGTAGGCATTTATGGTTACGTCACCAGTGATGCTCAATCTTACCTTGGTGCGCCCTATCTGCGTTCGGTCTATTCGCACATGGTGGTTGACAATGATTTTACAGGTTTTCCGCAAGCGCCTCTAGAAGCCGCAAAAGTCACTTTTGCGCATGAATTTTTTCACAGTATTCAATTTGGCTATGACCCAACAGAGTTCGCAGCCTTTTTAGAATCTTCGGCAACATGGATGGAGGATAAAGTGTATCCCTCCATCAAAGATAATTTACAATATATTGGTGAGCCTTTTACAGACAGTGACGGTGATGGACAATATACATCTGGTGAAACATTCACTGACCGTAATGGTAATGGTTTGCGCGAATCAGGAAGCCAGGATTACCCTGAACTTCACCTTGATTCGTTTGGACTAAGTGAAAATGGTTTAGAGCAGTATGGTCGGTTCATGTGGGTTCGTTATTTATCCGATAAACATGGTGATGCGCTTATTAAAAATATACTCACCAACACAGGTGTAACAGGTGGCAACAATACCTATGCCGCGATTGATGCGGCACTGCAAGCAGCACCCTACAACACAACATTAGCTGCGGCATTTCATGAGTTTGGCACTTGGAATATTGATGTTGGTAAATACACCAATGGTGCAGATTACCCCATCGCTTGGGGTGACCGACTGTTTAACAATGGTGCTATCAATATCAGCAGCGATGCAACACAATCACTGCGCAGCTTTGGCGGTGCACAAAAACATTTGTCCACCATTTATGAATTGGTCAACAACCCCAATGCCACCTACACTTTCACCAGCTCAGGTTCGGGGCAACTCTCCGCTATGATTCAATCTACAGTAGGTGGTGTTTACACCGTTGAGTCCATCCCACTCACAGGCGGACAAGGCAGTTGGGCAGCCCCTGTAGGCACGAACAAAGTGACTTTTGTGATTTCCAATGTTTCGCCAACCGATGACAGCATGACATGGCGTTTAACCGATGGGGTCACTGCGCCACTTCCTGCATTATCCCCAACCACATCAGGTGGCAACTTCACAACTTTCTCATCTTCTGGCGGTGGTGGTGCGTGTTTATCAAGTACACCTCCTTGGCAAATGTTATGGATGCTTTTATTACTTGCTCCTGCCATAAAGCAAAAAAGAAAGCGTGATTAACACCCTATCATATTGTGAAATAGGTTGATTTATTCTATACTTGGACACCTCATTTAAAGGAGTCCTTATGTCGGATGCGCCACAAAAAATTCGCTATGGGAAGTTGATACGGCATATTTCACTCCGCCAAAACATCTTGAGTTTCAACGACTTTGCTAAGAAACAACGTGAATTTCGCGCGAAATCCCACAAGAAAAGCTGCACTTCTTTGCGCAGCATTGATATTTACCGTCTACTCGCACCCTATATTTCATCGCGTTTTATTGAGCAAGTCAAAGTAGTATTTCCATTGGCTGCCTACTTGATTTTATTCCAAACCTTGGTGCTCAACCAAACCGTGAGTGAACCCATGCAAATCTTATTGGGCTTGATGGCGGTCATTATCGGTTTGATGTTATTCATGGAAGGCTTAAGCAAAGGTTTAATGCCTTTTGGTGAAACCATTGGTCATAACTTACCTGCCAAGGTCTCCTTACCCATCGTGTTAATCGTTGCTTTTTTATTGGGTATTGGCGTTACATTTGCTGAGCCAGCCATTGGCGCACTCCAAGCTGCGGGCAGCATACTTAAAGTTGAAAATGCACCATATTTATACACCCTGCTCAATAATTGGAGCGGCACATTGGTCTTGGTTGTTGGTATTGGCGTTGGCTTTGCCGTGGTGCTTGGCACATTGCGTTTATTATACGGATGGAGCCTTAAACCTCTGATTTATAGCACATTAATTCCGATTTTAGGTCTCACAGCTTGGTTTATGCAAGATGGAGAACTTAGCAAAACATTGGGGCTGGCTTGGGATTGTGGCGCAGTAACCACTGGTCCTGTAACTGTGCCTCTCGTGCTTGCACTTGGTATCGGAATCGCCGCCGCCGCAGGACGAGGTTTGAGTACTTTATCAGGCTTTGGCATTGTCACCCTCGCATCCTTATTCCCTATCATTGGCGTGATGTTATTAAGTCTATTTGTCTCTTCCACCACATCCGCCGAATCCATTATTGCTGCAGCTCATGCCGCAGATACACACGCTGCCCAAGCCTCAGTTCAATGGTATGCACAAAGTCCTGTACAGGAAATGTTATCAGGTGTGCAAGCTATTGTACCATTGGTTGTGTTTTTAATGATTGTACTTCGCTTCCTACTTCATGAAAAACTGACCAATGCTGGTATTATTTTCTATGGTATTATTTTATGCGTGTTGGGCATGATTATCTTTAGCATCGGCTTGCGCTATGGTTTAACTGCCTTGGGCGCACAAGCTGGCGGTTTATTGTCCGCCGCCTTCACCATGCTTGAACATGTACAAGATTCACCCATTTTTCCTTGGACTGTAGGTATTGGCATTGCCATGTTTTTTGCCTTCGCGCTTGGATTTGGCGCAACCATTGCCGAACCTGCGCTCAATGCCTTGGGGAAAACTGTGGAAACACTTACCAACGGTGCGTTTGAGAAAAAAGTTTTGATTTATGCCGTCGCTTTTGGTGTGGCAATTGGCATCACCTTGGGTGTACTCAAAATTATCTTCAACCTTCAACTCGGCTATTTAATCATCCCGCTCTACACCCTTGCACTCTTATTGACGTGGGTGTCCACAGAGGAGTTCGTCAATGTTGCATGGGATAGTGCTGGTGTAACCACAGGGCCAATCACAGTGCCCCTTGTCCTCGCTATGGGCTTGGGTCTAGGCAATGCGGTGGATGCCATTGAAGGTTTTGGTATATTGGCGCTTGCCTCCATTGGCCCTATTCTGACTGTGTTACTTACTGGGCAATGGGTGCAGTATAAAGTCCGCCGCAAACATCGCATTATGGATCAACGGGTTCAAGAACAAGAAATCCAAGGAGAAACAGTATGAGTGTCCAACATATCAATGTTTTAACCGATGCCTATTTGATTACATGTATTGTGCAACG
>DQSL01000006.1 GCA_015663235.1 Mariprofundaceae bacterium | reverse complement strand
TCATTTTTTAACAATGTTGCTTATCATCAATTACAACTTGCGCGCGACCCAATCTCTTTGCCTGATACAAACGTCTATCCACAATCGCCAACATTTCATCAACCATGGCTGCTGTGGTCGCGCCCTGTTTAAGTTCATCAAATGATGCGACCCCTGCGGAAAAGCTGATACTTATTTCTAATTTTGACCCCAGCTTGATCGGTTGTGCTACAACCATCTGCAAACATTTTTCCGCTGCCATACCTGCCTCTTTTTTGCCTGTATGTGGTAATAACACCAAGAACTCCTCCCCTCCCCAGCGGGCTAAAGTGTCCGCACCACGAATATGCGTATTCAGAACTTCCGTGACGACTTTAAGCACTTCATCACCTGCCGCATGACCATACCCATCATTCACCTTCTTAAAGTAATCCAAATCCAGCATCACCAAAGAGCAAGACACGCCATACCGCTTGCATCTATCCAATTCTTGCTCCATTTGCGTCAACATAAACCGACGGTTTACAAGGTTGGTCAATACATCGTGCGTGGCTTGGAACTCCAAGTCTAATTTGGCTTTCTTTAAATCAGTCACCATGCGCCACATCAACCTTGCTTCAAGCCCACCAATCACCCCACCTACGCCCAAAAGGTTGGCAGCAACTTCTTCCACCATTTCATTGCCTGTTAAGTTAAACACCACGCAAGGTGCGCTGGCAAGAATAGCCGTTTCCACATCCGTATAGGTTTGAATATTCTCTTGTTTTGCTAACACCATGCCCGGTGATTGCTCATCAATATCAACAATTCCCACCACGTCCACCAAGTCTTCTCCCAAAAGGGTTTCAAACATTGCCATCCCGCCGCGGCCAGCACCAAGAATCACCACGCGGCTTGGGTCATCACGCAAGCGTTTGTTTTGTTTTTCACTTTGCTTTATTTGCATATCATGCTTCGTAAGCATATTTGATACCAAAGTTATGAAGATGACGCTATCCTTTGCCCATGAGTTTAGATAATAAGAAAAAACGCGCATTAAAATCCCAAGCCCATCACCTCAAAGTAATTATTCAAGTGGGGCAACATGGTATATCTGAGAATTTAGTGGCTGAAACCAACAGTGCTTTAAACATCCATGAATTGATTAAAGTACAAATTCAAAGCGATGATAGAGTTGAACGCAAAGAGGCTGGACTTGCTCTTGTTGCAAAAACAGGTGCTGAACTGGTGCATAACATTGGCAAAATATTTGTGCTGTATCGTAAAAATAAGGATAAAAAAAGCACATGAGTGGTGCAACTCAGATTGAAGAAGCCTTAAAACAAGCTTTCTCGCCAACCCACCTTGAAATCATTGATGAATCCCACCTTCATGCTGGGCATGAGGGGGCAAAAGCGGGTGGCGGGCATTATGTGGCAACCATTGTGGCAGATGTCTTTGCGGGAAAATCACGCATTCAAAAACATCGCATGGTCAATGATGCCTGTAAACATTTATTTCCTGCAACGATTCATGCGTTGAGCATTCACGCCAAAGCCCCTGAGGAAAAATAATGTCCACAGCCAAACTACTTATTTCAGGCTCGGAACATTTTGCTGACATGTTATATGTATCAGGTCTATTTGTGCCTGATGCCTTTATCGTTGTTGGTTTAGAGCATGAAAATAACATCGCTTGGCATGGTTTATTATCGCCTTTGGAAGTTGATAGAGCCAAGGTTCAATCCAAGTTGGATGAAGTTCATTTGGACACTGTTTGGCATGATAAAGCAAAAAACAATGGCTGGCAGCGTAGCTTAAGCACCGCAGCCGCAGCTTTTTTACAAGCACATGGTGTTAAAAACGTTACTGTGCCTGCTGATTTTCCCTTTTTGTATGCCAGAGAACTGATAACACTTGGATTTGAAGTATCACCAAGCCCTGCCAGTCTATTCCCCGAGCGCGTGATTAAATCCGAAGATGAAATAATCCGACTTACCCATGCCGAAAAATTAACAGCGCAAAGTATGCTAAAAGCTGAAACATTTATTGCCGCATGTGGCATCAACAATGATGGGTTGGTCATATTCCCAAGTGAACACGAACGCGCTGGTGAGGTGGTAACATCTGAAGCTATCCGTGCTGTGATTGAAACCTTCCTTATTGGGCAAGGTGCTGTGCCATCGCATACCATTGTTGCCTGCGGCAGCCAATCTGCCGACCCGCATGATATGGGTTCAGGCAACATATCTGCGCATCAACCCATTATCATTGATATTTTTCCACGCCTTGTCGCATCAGGGTATTGGGGTGATATGACACGCACTTATGTCAAAGGCAAAGCATCGGAGACACTTAACCACATGTATCAAACTGTGTTTGAAGGACAAAGCATGGGTCTAGACATGGTGCAAGCAGGCGTGGATACAGCAAACATCCATAACAGCATCACCGCTCACTTTGATAAGCAAGGGTTTAAGACAGGCATTGCGAACGGTAAACAAGGTGGATTCTTTCATGGCACAGGGCATGGTGTAGGGCTAGATATTCATGAAAATCCGCGCGTGTCTAGCAACGGGGCAATCCTTGAACAGCGCATGGTCATCACCATAGAACCAGGCTTGTATTATGCCGATATTGGTGGTGTGCGTTTGGAAGATTTGGTGGTGGTACGTGAAAACGGATGCGATAATCTCACCAACTTTCACAGAACCTTAGAGTTAGAGTAGTTTCTTCAGCTCTTTTCTAAAGATTTCACCATAGGTTTTATCGCGAAGTCCAAGTGTTGCATTGGCAATCAAAAACCCCAACGGATTGCCCGCA
Source organism: Mariprofundaceae bacterium (assembly GCA_015663235.1). Lineage (GTDB taxonomy): Bacteria > Pseudomonadota > Zetaproteobacteria > Mariprofundales > Mariprofundaceae > Ghiorsea. Next base: position 734 of record DQSL01000006.1, on the reverse strand, counting down.
TCAAATCGTTCAGCATCTACAATCATACCATACACAGGCTGTTGCTTAGCCAGCTCATTCATGGCATCGGTGAGCTGAATTTCACCACCCACACCTGCTTTGCTTTCTCTTAAAAAATCAAACAATTGGGGTGTAAATACATAACGACCAATCAATGCAAGGTTAGACGGCGCATCTTCTGGCTGAGGTTTTTCCACCATACCATTGAGCTTAAATAAACCATCTTGCTCAGCATCAACATCCACAATGCCATACTTATGTACATCCGCTTCAGGCACACGCGCCAAAGCCACCACAGAACAACCTGTGCGCTCATAACCTTCACGCAATTGCTGCATCACAGGTTTATCGGAAATCATCAATTCGTCAGCAAGCGAGACACCAAACGCTTCATCACCCACCCAGTTGGCAGCGCACAACACTGCATGCCCCAAACCTTTGGCTTCTTTTTGACGGATATAAGCCATAGATGCCATACGCGCTACGCGAGAGACTTTGGCATACAACTCACTTTTACCTGCTTTATTAAGGTTCGCTTCCAATTCCGCAGAAATATCAAAGTGGTCTTCAATCGCATTCTTACCGCGACCCGTTACCATAATAATATCATCCATACCAGATGCCAAGGCTTCTTCCACCCCATATTGAATCATGGGTTTATCAACCACCGTCAACATCTCTTTGGGTGTGGCTTTGGTTGCTGGCAAAAAGCGAGTACCCATGCCTGCTGCTGG
>DQSL01000099.1 GCA_015663235.1 Mariprofundaceae bacterium | reverse complement strand
AGGGGTCGCATCATTTGATGAACTTAAACAGGGCGCGGCCACAGCAGCCATGGTTGATGAAATGTTGGCGATTGTAGATAGACGTTTGTATCAGGCAAAGAGATTGGGTCGCGCGCAAGTTGTAATTGATGATAAGCAACATTGTTAAAAAATGAACCAATGGTGGTAACAAATTGACGCTATTGTGCGTTTAACTTACGCTTGGGAGAAAGTTAGCATAAGGAGATACCGTATGACTTTATCACGTATCATCATAATAATTGGCGCAGCGGCAATATTGTCTGCGTGTGCAAGCAATGGCAAACCATTGGTTTATAAACATCCTGAAACAAAAGACATTGTACTTTTGCAAGGCGATAACTTGCAGTGCGAACCTTTGTTCCGCAAAGCAGGCTTCAAACGCGTAGATACGGGCGAAATTGAATAAATTTTGAATCATTCAAAATTCTAGAAGTCTGTCGGATTTATGCATTCGAGTTTTTCGTAGCAGATTGTTATATATCCAACAGGCTTCTAGTCATATCTCCTAAATCGTTTGTACGGTTTAGGGGAATAACCCTTCTTGCTGACAGTCTAAGAGCATTTGCACGAGTTTTTGATTGGCTTGCGGCATATCGAGCGTGTGGAGTTGCATCAGCTTGCACCACATAAACTCACTTTCAGCGAGAATTTCATGTTTGTTATCATAGCGGCAAAAGAAAAAGAGAAAGGATAGATTTTGTTCGCCATAGCGGTGGTTATACTTGCCAATATGCCGCCAAAGTTTTCCTTTAATGCCCGTTTCCTCTTTCAATTCACGAACTGCAGCCTGTAAAGGCATCTCATCTTCTTCCAGTTTTCCGCCAGGAAAAGACCAAACATTAGGGCAGTGTACATCGCTTTTTCTTTTGAGTAGCAACACTTCATCATCAGCGTTTAGCATAGCAACAAGTGATATGACTTGTGTTGGCATCGCATGTTCCATGTTAAACCCCTTTGTAGCATTCGTGCAATCAAGTATAGTTTGCATTTGAACAACATATTTAGAGCAACAGTAACGGGTAATTCATCATGGCAAAGCAAAAATTACAAAGTATTCGCGGGATTCACGATGGTTTGCCCACGCAAGTTAGCAAATGGCGATATATTGAAGATGTTGCGCGTGATGTATTTGCTTCTTATGCCTTTTCAGAAGTCCGCCTGCCTATTTTAGAGCCAACGGCATTGTTTGTGCGTTCGGTGGGTGAAAAAACCGATATTGTGTCCAAAGAAATGTATGCCTTTGAAGACCAGGGTGGGGACAATATTTGTTTGCGTCCAGAAGGTACGGCAGGGGCTGTGCGCGCTTATTTGCAAGCAGGTTTAACCCGTGCTGGCGCGCAACGCTGGTTTTATATGGGTCCTATGTTTCGCAGGGAACGCCCGCAAAAAGGTAGGTTGCGTCAATTTCAACAAATTGGTGCGGAGTTTTTTGGTGCATCGGCAGCTATTGAAGATGCAGAAGTTTTGGCGATGGCGCAGCGTTTTCTCGACACATTGGGTATTGAACAAACACGTCTTGAAATCAACTCCTTGGGTTGCACAACATGCCGCCCCGCATACCGTGAAGCTTTACTTACATTCTTGCAAAGTAAAAAAGAAGCTTTGTGTGAAACATGCCATGAGCGCATGGATAGCAATCCCATGCGGGTGCTTGATTGCAAAGTGCAAACCTGCCAAGCAGCGCTCACCGATGCACCTGAAATGGTCAATCATTTGTGCGAAGGTTGTGAAACCCACTTTTCAGGTCTTCAATCAGGTTTAAAAGCTTTGAACGTGAAATACATCATCAATCCACGCATTGTTCGTGGCTTGGATTATTACAATCGCACAGCATTTGAGTTCATCACCGACCAATTGGGCGCACAAGGCACAGTGCTGGCTGGCGGACGATATGATGGATTGGTCGAATCCTTGGGAGGCCCTGCCACACCTGCCATTGGTTTTGCCGCAGGCATGGAGCGATTGGAAATGTTGCTGCCTGATAGAGAAACACATCAACCAGATGTTGCCGTGGTGGCACTTGGCGATACGGTGGGATATGCCTTACAACAAGCTGCTAAACTTCGTCAAGTAGGGTTGTCGGTGATTCATTGCGGTGGTGGGAGTGCCAAGCGTCAGTTCAAAATGGCAGACCGTGAAGGTGCGAGGTTTGTGGTTACTCTCGGTGAAGATGAGATGAATGAAGATAAGCTTATGCTGAAGAACTTAGGTTCAGGTGAACAATTAAAAGTAAGCTTTGATGAAGCAGTCACACGCATACAAGCACATTCGGTTTAAGTCTGTGAAACAATCTGCTGCCGCACTTCAGAGTCAATTTGGATTGGATAAACACCTATCATTTCGTGATGTGGGGGGTGGTTTTGTTGTGCTTGAAATCAACAATGCTATTTGTTCAGCAAGCATAGCTTTGCAAGGTGCGCAGGTGATGACTTGGCAACCCAAAACACAAGCTGAACCTGTACTGTGGATATCTGAAGCTGCAAGTTTGAAACAAGGAAAATCTATTCGAGGTGGTATTCCTGTGTGTTGGCCTTGGTTTGGTGCGCACCCCACACAACCAAGCTTTGCTGCACATGGTATTGCGCGAACAGCCATGTGGGATGTCAAACAAACATCCATCAACAAGCAGGGTGAAGTGCAGATCACACTTAGCCTGCAAAGCAAGCAACATCCCCAATGGCAGCATGACACCTTAGCCGAGTTGAAAGTGGTGGTTGGTGAAGCGTTATTATTAAACTTAACCACGACCAACTTGGGCGACATACCCATCACCATCGGGCAAGCCTTACACACCTATTTTAAGGTGGGGGATGTACGTGAAGTGTCGGTGCATGGTTTGGCAGATTGCCCTTATATTGATAAGTTGTCTTCTGACACAGTGCAGCAGAAACAGCAAGGTAACACCAGCATTTCCAGCGAAGTGGATAGAATTTATTTGGATAACGGGCAAGATGTGTTGCTCGAAGATGGAAGCTTGCAGCGCACGGTTCGTATTCAAAAACAGGGCAGCAGCTCGACCATTGTATGGAATCCTTGGATAGACAAAACCAAGGCTTTGGGTGATATGGGCGCTGATGATGCTTATTTGGGCATGTTGTGCATCGAAAGCGCCAATGCTGATGAAGATGTCATTACACTGTCTGCAAAAGGTAAACACACACTGTCTGTTTGTTACTCGATTGTTTAAGACCTGCTTGGTGTAAATAAAAAAAGGAGCTGCGATTGCTCGCAACGCCTTCATCAGGTAACTTCAACTTGGTTTTCTCATCATCAATCTTTACGGTCTTAACCCTTGAATCAGTTAGCTTCAGGTCACACCTCCACACTGAAAAGACGGTATAAATTTATTGAAGGTGGGGGTTTTGAGATTTATACCGTCAAAAATACCGTCTTTTTTCTTGGTTTCTGTCGGATAGTATAGGACGACAACAAACAACAAGGCAAGAAAAAAGCCTGTAAACACTAGGCTTACAGGCTCTTATCGGTCTTCTTTGTTGCTATGAATGGTGCGCCCACTTGGACTCGAACCAAGGGCCCACGGATTAAAAGTCCGCTACTCTACCAACTGAGCTATAGGCGCATTGGCGCGCATTATGGTGTTCATCATTGCGCTGTCAAACATAAAGTTTGGGCTAAGACTTTTGTTCGCGCTCAATAGCTCGATAACCAATATCTTTGCGATAGAAACCATCATGCCACTCAAGTTTTTCCAAGGCTTGGTACACCGTTTGTTGTGCTTCTTGTACCGAATTACCCAATGCGGTAATGCCAAGTACACGACCACCGCTATTGACGATGTTGCCATCTTTTTCGGCTGTGCCTGCATGAAAGACAGTTGTGCCAGCAGCTTCCACGGCATCAAGCCCACTGATAACTTGCCCTTTTTCAAAGCTTGCAGGGTAACCACTTGATGAGACGACCACGCACAATGCTTTGCGGCTATCCCATTCTAATTGCACACGATTCAAACGTGATTCAGCAGCAGCCAACAATACTTCGCCCAAGTCGGATTTGAGGCGGCTCATCAAGGGTTGGCATTCTGGGTCGCCAAAGCGCACATTAAATTCCAAGGTTTTGATGCCTTTGTTGGTCAACATCACGCCTGCATACAATGTGCCGATAAAGTTTGCACCACGTTTTTTGAGTGCGGCAATGATAGGTTTGGCAACCGTGTTTAATACTTCTTGCTCCACTTCACCTGTGACACATGGGGCAGGGCTGTATGCGCCCATGCCGCCTGTGTTGGGACCTTTGTCGCCATCCAACAACGCTTTGTGGTCTTGGGATGATGCCAATGGTAAAATCGTATCACCCGACACGATGAACAAACATGAGGCTTCTTCACCTTCTAAAAATTCTTCAATCACCACTTGCGAACCCGCATCACCAAAGCTGTTGCCTGCTAACATATCATTGCTTGCTGCAATGGCTTCTTCTTCGGTTTGGGCGATAATGACACCTTTGCCCGCTGCCAAACCTGATGCTTTAATCACGATAGGTGCGCCGACTTTGCGAATATAGGTAGCGGCTTGTTCAGGGTCGGTATGGGTTTCAAAAAATGCGGTAGGTACATTTGCTTCATCCATCAAAGCTTTAGAAAATGATTTGCTGCCTTCGAGTTCTGCGGCAGCTTGGTCTGGGCCAAACACTGCAAAACCTTCAGCACGAAGTTTATCAGCTAAACCCATGACTAAAGGCACTTCAGGACCAACCACGATAAGTTTTGGTTGTTCATCACGGGCAAGGTTCATCAAACCATCAATGTCTTCTGCGCCAATATTTATACAACGTGCTTCACGTTTGATACCAGGGTTGCCAGGTGCGCAAACGACTTCGTTCACCGAGGCAGAACGATTTAATTTCCAACACAGTGCATGTTCTCTACCACCACCACCTATCACTAGTACCTTCATGTTAAATATCCTCGCACTTCCTTTTCTCAATTTGATTCATCAAAGCCAGTTAAACAGTTACTGTCATTTAAAATTGGAACTACATTTTATACTTGCGTTGTAAGTCACGTTTCACATCACGCTCTTTGCTATCTTGCCGCTTGTCATACAGTTTTTTACCGCGCCCAAGCCCAATTTCAATTTTGGCATAACCGCGCGCATTAAAATAAATTTTGAGTGGTACAAGGGCTAGGCCTTGCTCTTTGAGTCTGCCAATGAGCTTGGTGACTTCTTTTTTATGCAGCAATAATTCACGGGTACGTGCTGGGTCAAGCGGGTTGTTGCGCGCAGCAGGTTTGTAGGGGCTGATATGACAACCAATCAACAACATTTTCTCGTTGCGAATCAGGCAATGCGCTTCTTTAAGGTTGCCCTGTCCAGCGCGCAAAGATTTCACCTCAGGACCTGTTAAAATCATGCCTGCATCATAGGTTTCAAGGATGTGATATTCATGTCGCGCACGTTTGTTGAGAATTGCCATGCGCGAATGTTATGAATTAAAGGGCTAAAGTCACCAAAGCTTTACCTAAGCCGAAAATGATTGGTCCTAAAACGGCTTGAAACACACCGAAAACCAATAAGCCAATCAGAATAAAGAAGCCGTAGGGTTCGATGCGGTCGAGTTGGTATGCCAAATGATTGGGCAATAAACCCACAGCAACACGCCCGCCATCCAAGGGCGGGATGGGGATAAGGTTAATCACAAACAATACAATATTAATAAATATACTTGCCTGACACATCATAGCGAGCGGCTCGGCAAACCAGCGCATGGCATCGGGCATTTGGAAGACAATCCAAAGTAAAAATGTGGAAGCTAGGGCAAGCGCGAGATTGGTGAACGGACCAGCAAGGGCGACCCAAATCATATCGCGTTTGGGGTTGCGCAGTTTTTTGATGTTGATGGGTACAGGTTTGGCATAACCGAAGACAAAACCAGCACTCATCATTAATAATGCTAAGGGAATTAGGATTGTACCGATGAGGTCAATATGTTTAATGGGGTTCAGTGTTAAACGACCCATCCATTGGGCAGTGTCATCCCCCAACTTGTTGGCAACCCAACCGTGCGCGTATTCATGCAGCACAATAGCCAGCAACACAGGCAACGCCCAAATGCTGATGTTTACCAAAATAGCTTCGATATTCATGATTGCTCCATTGCTTGTAGGGTCGGTAAATGCGATTGAACATGCTTGATGACAATAGACAACTCATCATCGGTGTATGGTTTACTTGGAAATGCACCCCATACAGGTTTGGGCCAAGCTATATCACTTGTATAGCGCACAATATGATGGATGTGTAGCTGGGGGACAACATTACCCAAAGCTGCTACATTGATTTTATCGGCAGTAAATGCTGCTTCGATGGCTTGGGCCAACAGGGATGACTCATGGATGAGCATGTATTGTTCGTCGGTTGTTAGCTGATGAATTTCAGAAATATTTTCGCGTTGGGGTACTAGAATGAACCAAGGGTATTGGCTGTCATTGATAAGCAGGAGCAGGCATAAGTCAAAACGACCAAGAACAAAACAGTCTTTTTTGAGTTGGGGATGAAGTATCATCAGCTAAACGCACGCATGAATCGTTTGGCTTGAAACAAATCATGGGGGCGACCAATATCAAACCAATATCCGCAGTGTATAAGTCCTAAACAACATTTTTGTTTTACACTCTCTTGGATAAGTTCCACCAAAGAAAAAGCTTGTTGGGTTGGTTTTTCAAGCAAGACTTGTTGATGCCAAACAGACACACCTGAGAAGGTGTAACTCGGTTCAGCTTTGCGAATGATATGTTTACCATCCAAACTAAAGTCACCATTTTTATTGTGCTTGGGGTTGGTAACAAGGGCTAAAGCACAGCCGTGTTCCGGGCATTCTTCTGCAAGTTGCTGTATATCAATATTACTGATGATGTCGGCATTGTAGACAGCAATCAATGTATCATCGGGCAGCAGTTCCATCGCAGTGCGAACGCCGCCACCAGAATCAAGCAGTGTTTCTTCATAACTATAATATAGGATGGCATTGAAGCGACTGCCATCGCCCAATGTTTGCTGAATTTGTTCGGCATGATGATGCAGGTTGATGGCAATATGATGAATGCCTTGGCGAACCAAGTCTCGGATAATATGAACAATGGCAGGTTCATCTATGATTGACATTAAGGCTTTGGGTTTATTTGCTGTGAAAGATTTGAGGCGAGTGCCCAAACCTGCGGCTAAAATAACGGCTTGTGTAATTTGTTTCATAGCTGAAATAGTAAACAACTGGGTCGCATACGTCCATGAATAGGGAAGGTGAATATTTAATGCTTGTATTCTGATTTGTGCCGATTAAAGTGCGGCTCGGTTTTACTGGAGGTAATCATGGCAAAGCGTTGTGAAATTTGTGATAAAGGCCCTATGAGTGGCAATAATGTGAGTCATGCTCACAATACAACCCGTCGTCGTTTCTTGCCGAACTTGCATAATGTTCGTGCGGTTGTGGGCGGCAATACTAAAAAGATTCGTGTATGCTCTAGTTGCTTGCGTTCAGGTAAGGTTGCTAAAGCAGCTTAATCAGTTTTAGGTTTTGTATTCAAAAAGGGTGTACATCGCAAGATGTGCACCCTTTTTCGTTGTATGTATTCAAATAAATACAGCATCAGCCTTAGAGGCTGGCTTGTTTAAAGGTTGGCTTAGCTTTTAGGAATAAATTTTGCAGGATTAAGTGTTTGGTTGTTTCTGCGCACCTCATAATGAAGATGTGGACCCGTTGAGCGACCTGAGGAACCAATGCGACCAACCATTTGGTTGGCATCTACAATGTCACCCACAACAACGGTGACAGCTGACATATGACCATAGCGGGTGCGGTAACCATAGCCATGTTCTACTTCAACCAAATAACCATAATCACTCATTTTACCTGCAAAAACAACCACACCACGGCTGCCAGCAAGCACAGGAGCGCCGAAGCGATTGGCAATATCAATACCTTTGTGCATGGCTTTTTTAGCAGTAAATGGGTCGGTGCGAATGCCATAGTTAGAGCTTAACCATCCGCCTTCACTGGGCCATGCGTGAGGGCGCGCATTTTTTTCTTCAATGCCGTCTTGTAGTAGGTAGTTGACTGCAACAAGTTTGGTGTCCAATGCTGAAATTTGTGATTCAACTTTCGCCAACTGCCCAAAAATACTGATGTCTGCAATACTACTTTCAACAGGAGTACGCGGACCACCAAATGCGGGCTCAACATCAAAGTTAAACTCGATAGGGTCGATAGATGATGATTGCATGAGTCGTTTGCCAAGTGAGTCCAAACGCGCTAAACGCGCTTGCATTTGACCTACGGTGCGTGCGTAGACATTCATTTTGTCTTGTTCAGCTTTAAGTGCAGTTTCAAAGGTTAACTTTTGATGAGCGAATGCAATACGCTCGGTTTTCAGGGTTTCTAAAGTGAGGTTAAAGTCTTTGCGCATATCAAAGCTGGCATATAAGCTATATGTGCCAGCGATACTTGAAGCGATAATCAAAAATACTAAGAGCGCTAGTAAACGCAATTTGCCCTTGCTCAAGCGGTAAGTTTTGGTTTGCCCGCGATCGGGAAGCAGCATAACTGAAAAATGACTCACGTGTTCAAAACTCCCTCTCACTCTTTCTTGATTTGCGGTTGCTAAAGAGTGACCATACTAGCGTCAAGTCTAAGTGCCGCATTATGCCTCACTATGATGAATGTCACAATTTATTTTTAGCGTGACTATTTGACATCAACCGCTTCACGCTCAATCCTGCGTCCCCATGAAAACAGCACGCATACAACCCAATCATATTTCACGCAACTCCTTTCAATGGATTCTGCATCAAGCCTTGGTGGCAGATGAGCGTTTCGTGTATCGTGGTTTGATTGGCTCAGATAAGGGTAACACCGCTGCCATTGAAAAGGTGGCAATGGTGAAAGGTGATGCAGATATAGCGCAGACATTAGACGTTTGGGCTGAGCTGGGCATTCAATGTTTAGGCTTTTTTCAGTTTGAAGAAGATGGGGTTTCGCAAGCTTTGCTGGATGCCATGCCAGCACAATATGCCGTGTTAAAAGTTCGTTTGGCTGAAAAAGGACGTTTGGATTTACTGGCACACTTCTATGATAAAGAAGTGGGAAGTGTTGTAAAACTGAACTTGGATTTGATTGAAGATGGACAGCAAGACACGGTTGTTTAGGTTCGCGACATGAGAATTTGTCACATTGGTCTCAATTATAAAACCGCACCGATAGAATTGCGTGAGCGTTTGGCTGTGCCTGAAGCAGATATTCAGCATATTTTACAAGCCAAGATAAAACACGCTGCGATTCGTGAAGCAGCTCTTTTATCCACATGTAATCGTGTGGAGATGACCTTGGTGACACATGACCCCGATGCAGCCATTGCCGTTGCCCATGAATGGTTCGCCAAAAAAGCGAACCTTCCATTGTCCGAAATTATTGAACATTTGTATGCACACACCACCGACTCAGCCATTCGTCACTTGTTTTCTGTGGCATCAGGCTTGGATTCGTTGGTTTTGGGTGAGCCGCAGATTCTTGGGCAAGTTAAAGCATCGTATGAGTTTGCGCTTGAAGCGAAAACCGCAGGACACATCTTACATCGACTTTATCAATCAACCTTTGCCGCCGCCAAACGTGCGCGAAGTGAAACATCCATTGGTAAACAAGCGGTGAATATTTCATCGTGTGCAGTGGAACTCGCCAAACGTATTTTTGGTGATTTGTCAGGGAAAACAGTGTTATTGGTTGGTGCTGGTGAAATGGCAGAGCTTGCGGCAACCCACCTCAAAGCCAATGGTTGCACTGAGATTTTAGTGGCGAACAGAACATTGGCGCGCGCGCGTAAATTAGCCCTTGAATTTGAAGGTCATGCTTTAACTATGGATGAGCTGCCCAACTATATGGATAGGGCAGACATCGTGATTTCAGGAACGGGTGCAAGCACTTATGTGTTGCTGCCTGAAGATGTGAAACCCGCCATGAAAAAACGCGAAGGTCAGCCGATGTTTTTCGTGGATATTGCTGTGCCGCGAGATATTGACCCGCGCGTTGCCGATATTGATGGTGCATATGTGTATGATATTGATGACTTGCAACAGGTGGTGCAAGGCAATCAGCAAAACCGCGAGAAAGAAGCAGAACATGCCAAACTACTGTTGGAAGAAGAGGCGGTTGCATTTTCTGTTTGGCTGAAATCATTGGAATCAGTGCCTTTGATTCGTGGCATTCAGCAGCAAGTGGAAAAGGCGCGTGTTGAAGAATTGGCTAAAGCATCGCGTTATCTCAAAGGTTTGACTGATGAGCAGCAAGAAGCTGTGGAGCGACTAAGTAAGGCGTTGATGAAGCGGTTTGTTCACCCAACCATGCAAACACTTAAAACTTTACCCGATGATATTGAAGGTGACTTATTGATGGGAGCTGCGAGTCGTTTGTTTGCTGCAGAGCCGATTCACGACAAAAAGAAAAGAGATAAACCTCGGGAGTCTGATGAACACGCGTCTGGATGAGATATTAAGAAAGAAGAATGACTTGTCTGTGATGATGGCAGACCCCGAAGTTACATCGAACCCCACCAAATACACCAAGGTTTCCAAAGCATACGCCGCCATTGAACCTGTTGCCGATGAAGCAGAACATTATTTGTCGATTGACCAACAAATCAAAGATAATCAAGAGATGATGGCGGAAGATGGCTGCGACCCTGAGCTCAAAGACATGGCGCAGCAAGAAATCCTTGAGCTTAAAGAAGAGTTGGTTGCCAGCAAGTCGCGCTTGGATACTTTATTACTACCCAAAGATCCCAATGATGACCGTAATGTTATTCTAGAAATTCGTGCAGGCACGGGTGGCGATGAGGCAGCTTTATTTGCTGCAGATTTATTTCGTATGTATAGCCGTTATGCCGAGCGCAAAGGATTTAAAGTATCTGTTTTAACCAGCAGTAATATTGGCATTGGTGGCTATAAAGAGATTGTAGCGCAAGTGACAGGCACAGATGTATTTGCTGTATTCAAATTTGAATCGGGGGCGCATCGTGTTCAACGTGTACCTGAAACCGAATCGGGTGGTCGTGTTCACACTTCTGCTTGCACGGTGGCGATTCTTCCTGAAGCCGAAGAAGTGGAAATCAATATCCGCACTGAAGATTTGCGTATTGATGTGTACCGCGCATCGGGTGCAGGTGGTCAGCATGTGAACAAAACAGAATCGGCAGTGCGTTTAACCCATGCACCATCGGGGTTGGTGGTGACATGCCAAGACCAAGCCAGCCAACATAAAAACAAAGCCCAAGCCATGAAAGTGTTGCAAGCGCGGTTATTGGATAAAGAGCAATCGGAAAAAGATTCAGAACGCGCCGAAGCACGCAAAGATATGGTGGGTTCAGGCGATAGGTCGCAGCGCATTCGCACCTACAATTATCCGCAAGGGCGTGTGACTGACCATAGAATCAATCTCACACTGTATAAACTCGATCAAATCATGAATGGTGAGATGGATGAACTTATCGAACCGTTAATTACGCATCATCAAGCGGAGCTGCTTGCTGGGCAAAAATAAATGAATACACGCGTATTGCTGCAACAAGTGATTCAACAGCTAGAGCAAGCAGGTGTGGATGCACCACGACAAGATGCCGAGTTGTTGTTGATGTCTGCTTGGGGTGTGTCACAAACGGATTTGATTATTCGCGCACATGATAACGTGCCTGATGATGTGATGGCGAAGTTTGAAGCTATGCTTACGCGGCGAATCAACCGAGAACCGCTTGCTTATATTCTGGGTGTTAAAGCATTCTGGAAAGATGAGTTTGTGGTCACGCCTGATGTACTTGTGCCGCGCCCTGAAACCGAACATTTGATTGAAATGGTGTTGAAATATCAACCCAACCAGCAAAAAAACTTAAACATTGCAGATATTGGCACAGGTTCAGGCTGTATCTCTATCTCTTTAGCTAAGGAATACCCTAATGCTTTTGTGACGGCATGTGATATATCGGATAAAGCGTTGAAAATAGCGCAGACCAATGCGGATAATTTGGGTGTAAGTGGGCGTTTGACCTTCTTGCAGGGTGATTTGTATCAAGCTTTGTCACAAGGTGAAGCATTTGATGTGATTGTATCCAACCCACCCTATGTGAGCCAAGATGAAATGAATGATTTGGAAGCGGAGCTTAGCTTTGAACCACGCTTTGCGCTGACGGATGAGGCTTCGGGTTTAACGTTATTGGATAAGCTGCTTAAAGATGCACACTTGCACCTTAAAGACGGTGGGTTGCTGGTGTTGGAATCGGGTTTATGTGGTATGCCTGCCACACCGAGCACATTAGAGAAACTTGAAGATTATACAGATTTGGCGGGCAATTTTCGTGGCTCGGTGTTTTGTAAGAAGTAGGTTTGTTATCATGCCGCACACCGCAGGGTGTTCTCTCTGTCTTCGGCATTCATCTCAAGCAAAGCCGAGGTATCTTAAAAGATTTCTCCATGCGCTACGCTTAGTCGAAATGATAAGATAAATATTATCATTGGGTGACCTTACAGCTTTTAGCCCGCATTATTCATAAATCGTCGTGATGATTGCGCCGAATGT
>DQSL01000120.1 GCA_015663235.1 Mariprofundaceae bacterium | reverse complement strand
GCGATGTCATTAGCCGAACCATTACCACCGAAGATGGGCAAACCAAAACACTAGGTTTTATGCAAGCAGGCACTTACAATTTTAATACCTCTGCGGCTGAAATCATGGAAGTTTTGCATGGTGAATGCCGTGTACGGCTTGAAGGTTCAGAAGATTGGTATATTTATAGCGCAGGTGAATCATTTAACGTGCCTGCCAACAGTAGTTTTGATGTCGAAGTGGCTAATGTATTGGATTATATTTGCCATTATAAGGATTAAACTCACTTTTGAAAAAAGATAATATTATTCGCGTACAAGGTGCGCGTGTTCACAACCTGAAAAATATCAGCTTGGATATTCCGCGCAACAAACTTGTGGTGATTACAGGTGTGTCTGGTTCGGGTAAATCATCTTTGGCTTTTGACACATTGTATGCCGAAGGGCAGCGCCGTTATGTGGAATCCTTATCTGCTTATGCTCGCCAGTTTTTAGGCATAATGGAGCGCCCCGATGTGGATGCTATTGAAGGTTTAAGCCCAGCGATTTCAATTGAACAAAAAACCACCAGTAAAAACCCGCGTTCAACTGTAGGAACCATTACTGAAGTCTATGATTATTTAAGACTTTTATTTGCTCGCGTTGGGCAGCCGCACTGCTATCAATGTGGTGAGATCATCACCTCTCAGCCTGCAAGCTTGATTATTGAGCAACTGGAACATTTGAAAGAAAACACCAAACTACAACTGCTCGCCCCTATTGCCCGCAACAAAAAAGGTGAATTCAAAAAAGAAATTGAGCAAGCCATCAAAGATGGTTTTGTGCGCATTCGTATTGATGGCGAGATTATGCCGCTAGAAGATGCGCCCGACTTGGAAAAAAATATCAAACACAATATCGAGTTGGTCATTGATAGATTGGTGGTCAAAAAAGGCATGCGCACTCGCCTTGCCGACTCAGTGGAAACTGCCCTCAAATACGGTGAAGGCATGTTGATTGCCTTGATTGCCACAAAAGAAAGTAACGAAGAGAAGTTATTTTCAGAAAACTGTGCATGTGCAGATTGCGGCATTTCTTATCCTGAAATTGAGCCACGTTTGTTTTCGTTCAACTCACCTGCTGGCGCATGTTTGCAATGTGATGGCATTGGCAAACAAACCATTTTTGACCCTGCGTTGGTGGTTGATGACAAACTCACCCTAGAAAAAGGCGCAATCATCCCTTGGGGTGGTCGTGAAACCTTTATGTACCATCAAACTATCGAAGCAGTCGCCAAATTTATGGGGGCAAACATGTCCACCCCCTTCAAAGATTTACCCCCAGCCGCACAAAAGGCAGTTTTGTATGGTACAGGACGCAAAAAAGTTGATTTTGTCTTTGAAACAGCCACCCAAGCGCGCACCGTCAGCCGTCCATTTGAAGGCGTAATTCCCAACCTTGAACGTCGCTACAAAGAAACAAGCTCTGAAGATGTGCGCGAAGAATTATCCAAATATATCAACATGATAGACTGCCCCAAATGTGAAGGTTCGCGTCTAAACACCACCGCAAGACATGTGTTATTGGGTGACTTATCACTGCCCACAGTATGCAAGCTTCCCTTGCGTGAAGCCCAACTTTGGGTGCAACAGCTCAAGCTCAACAAACAAGACCAAGAAATCGCCGAAAAAATCTTGGAAGAAATATCCGCCCGCCTTGGTTTTATGATTGAAGTAGGCTTGGATTATCTCAGTTTAAACCGTACATCAGGCACATTATCAGGCGGTGAAGCCCAGCGTATCCGCCTTGCCACGCAAATTGGCTCGGCATTGGTTGGCGTGTTGTATATTTTGGATGAACCTTCCATTGGTTTGCACCAACGGGATAATGATAGGTTGCTGGGTACACTCAAACGTTTAAGAGATTTGGGTAATTCGGTGATTGTGGTGGAACATGATGAAGATGCGATTCGTCATGCCGACTTTATTGTGGATATGGGGCCTCTCGCGGGCGAACACGGTGGCGAAATCGTTGCCCAAGGTTCGTTGGCACAAATCCTCAAAAAGAAAACACTGACTTCCGATTATTTAACGGGTCGCAAGTCCATCAAAATCCCTAAACGCCGTCCTGTGCCTAAAAAACACCCCATGCTTGGCATCACAGGCGCATCGGAACACAATCTTCAAGATGTCACCGCTGAGTTTCCGATTGGCAGGTTCACATGTGTTACAGGTGTTTCAGGCTCAGGAAAATCGACGCTAACGTTGGATACTTTATACCGCGCATTTGCCCACGCCAAAGGTTTAAAAACCGAACGTATTGGTGCGCACACCGCACTGATTGGTGAAGATAAGCTAGATAAAATCATCGACATTGACCAAAGCCCGATTGGCAGAACCCCACGCTCTAATCCCGCAACTTACACAGGCATTTTCACACCGATTCGTGAACTGTTTGCCGCCGTGCCTGAAGCACGCGCCAGAGGATATAAAATCGGACGCTTTTCGTTTAACGTCAAAGGCGGACGCTGCGAAGCATGTCAAGGTGATGGACTGATTAAAGTGGAAATGCACTTTTTGCCTGATGTTTATGTCAGTTGTGAAACATGTCAGGGTAAACGCTACAACCGAGAAACACTGGATATTCGCTACAAAGGCAAAACCATTGATGAAGTCTTAAACCTAACCATTGATGAAGGTTTTGAATTCTTTCATGCCGTGCCATCATTGAAAAATCGCTTGAACACATTGCAACAAGTGGGCTTGGGTTATATCCGACTCGGGCAAGCGGCAACCACACTTTCAGGTGGCGAAGCCCAACGCGTGAAACTCGCCAAAGAACTGGCACGAAAAGCCACGGGGGACACATTATACATCCTCGATGAACCCACCACGGGCTTGCACTTTGCCGATGTGGACAAACTCCTCGATGTGCTACATTCGCTGGTTGAACGCGGCAATACCATGATTGTGATTGAGCATAATCTTGATGTCATCAAAACTGCCGATTGGATTATCGACATGGGCCCCGAAGGTGGCGATAAAGGTGGGCAAGTGGTCGTATCTGGCACGCCTGAAACAGTCGCCAAACACAAAATATCATGGACAGGTCGTTACCTTAAAACACATTTAAAATAGCTCGTCAGTAGAGACAAGCATATATTTATCTAGTCATCTATCTAGTCGACTGTAATACATTGTAATACAAAAATACTTTTATATTGATATGTTAGATGCTATTATCCCAAATATTATCTAGTCATTTATCTAGTTTTTTACTTAAAGGAGCAGTGTGTGGCACTCACAATTGAACAATGTTTACATGCAGAACCTTTAACCTCAAAACAGCTTCAAGATAAAACTGGGCTAAGCCAAACCGTTGTTGC
>DQSL01000145.1 GCA_015663235.1 Mariprofundaceae bacterium | reverse complement strand
CTACAATCGAAATGACAAACATTTAAAGGAGTGAATATGCGTACACTATATTACATCCACGACCCCATGTGTTCATGGTGTTGGGCATTTCGCCCCGTATTTACCGAGCTTCTAAACAAACTGCCTGATGATATAGATGTTCAATACTTGGTGGGCGGTCTTGCCCCTGATTCCAATGAACCCATGGATGCTGCTACACAAACCATGATTCAACACCATTGGCGCACCATTCAAGTCAAAGTACCCAACACTCAATTCAATTTCGATTTCTGGACAAACAACACGCCTCGCCGCTCTACATACTCCGCTTGCCGCGCTGTGCTTGCTGCCAAAGCCATTAATTCCGATAAAGAAGGTGCTATGATACTCGCCATTCAACAGGCGTATTATTTGAATGCTTTAAACCCATCCGATGATGATGTGTTAACCAGTTGCGCAGCGTCCATTGGTTTGGATACCTCCCTGTTTTCGCAAGCCCTAAACAGCCCCGCCACCCAACAAGCGCTACAAGCGAACATCCAAAAGAACCAAAGCTTGGGTGTATATAGCTTCCCAAGCCTTGTTTTAGAAGAAAATGGTCAATCCAAACCTATTGCTATTGATTACAATCATACTTTTAATATATTGAAGCAGCTGTAAAAATCGGCATTCAAGAGGGGATCCTAGCCAAGCCAGCTTAACCCTAATTGTTTACTACCTTTCTTGTGTACTTCTTTTTGCTCAAACCCACTCATCGTAAACCCCACTAGTCGCACAGGTTTGATGCCTGCTTGGGTATCTGCCAACAGTTTGGGGATAAGTGTTAAGGCTTGGGTTTGGCTGATGATGTTTGACTCTGTTTTGCTGCGTGTCACCTGCTTAAAATCTGCATACTTCACTTTGATAGTCATGGTTTTGCCTTGCAGCTTGTGTTTGTCCAAGCCTTGAAATACAAGTGCTACCAATGCTTTGAAATGACCAAGTAACACATCCATATCCTTAATATCTTGGGCAAATGTGGTTTCTTTGCCCAATGATTTGCGCTCTCGAAAGCTTTTGACTGCCCTTTCATCCATGCCTCTGGCGATATTGTAGTAATACGTCGCAGACTTACCGAAATGCGCCTTTAAATCGTCCAATGCCCATGTTTTGAGGTCTGCGCCTGTGTGTATGCCCAAAGCTTTCATCTTTTTGGCTGTGGCAGGCCCAACACCGTAGAACTTTTCAATGGCTAAGGATTGCACAAAAGCTACGCCCTGCTTGGGTGTGATGACATATAAACCATCAGGTTTATCCATATCCGATGCGATTTTGGCTAAAAATTTGTTGTAAGATACGCCTGCCGATGCGGTTAAACCTGTTTCCTGCTTAATCTCATGCTTGATGGCTTGGGCAATCTTGGTGGCGATACCATCAAATGCAGCGGTGTAGCTCACGTCTAAATATGCTTCATCCAAGGATAAGGGTTCAACTTGAGCAGCGTAACGCCAAAACACCTCACGAATCTTTGCCGATGCCTCTCGATAAGCTTCAAAACGCACGGGCACAAAGATGGCCTCAGGGCATAAGCGATAAGCCTGCGAGCATGGCATGGCAGAATGGATACCAAACTTACGCGCTTCATAGCTACAAGCCGCCACCACTCCTCTTGAATTGGGTTTGCCACCCACAATCAACGGTTTACCACGGTATTCAGGGTTGTCCCGCTGCTCAACGGATGCAAAAAAGGCATCCATATCCACATGAATAATCTTTCTTTGTTTCATAAAGACCTACGCACTCAACCCTGACACCTCGAGCGCAGTCGATAGGTCTCAGGGAGACCTGCACCACGGTCGGAATGACAGGGGCTATAACACATTCAAATCATCTCAGGTATTTCGATTTCTAGCATATCTTTATCACCCATAGATAGTTCGGATACACATAATAAAGTGAAAGCCTTCAAGCTTGGTAACGCAGCTTTTTGTACTTGTGTTATATATTCAATATTATGAATAATAACAATAACTTGACCTGATAATGTTAAAGTTTCTTTGAGCCAATCATTCCACATACCTTGTTCGCGTTTAAGATCGATTTTCTGCACTTGAACACCCACTAACACTGTCAGTAAATTTTCCAATGTTTGCCGCCGCCCTCGTCCGTGTGGCGCATGTAAATTGACAGATTTCCCTGCCAATAAATATGCCGTAAGCTGTTTTATGAAAGTTGGTCGATGCAAAACGCCTCCCCCTGCCTGTCGTACTCTAGAGTATTTTCTCTGCTTTCAGCATTCACCTTAAGCGTAGTTGAGACATCCCTTAAGATTTCTCCATGCGCTGCGCTTGGTCGAAATGACATATTCGCATCCGATTAAACCAAACTACTCGGTATCACTTTTTTCTTTTCTTTATCCCACTCTTCTTGGTTAAACACACCTTTGGCGATAAGCAAGCGCACCAAAGCATCCAACTCTTTTTGATTCGTTGGCATCACCTTATTTTTGCTTGGTTTTTCATCTTCCGCAGGAGCTGGCGCACCACCAGACATTTGTTTCATCAATGCCTCATCCACAATACCTGTCGGCTTTAAACCCTGCTGCTTTTGAAAGCTTTTGACGGCATCGCGGGTATCCACACCAAACAATGCCTTTTGGTCTTTAATCTCATAACCCATGCGCTGCAACACCGATTGCAGTTGGGTGATGCTTTTGCCGCGCATAAAAACTTTTAATGCTCGTGCCATGTGTGTCTCTCCTTAAACCTTATCCGACCAATGCAAACGCTGAAGAGCGTCTAAAAAAACATCATCCAAACCCGCTGCAATATTTATTCTTTCTTGCGATACAGGATGCTCAAAGCTTAGGGATGTTGCAGCCAGCAGCAAGCGATGACAATTCATCTTCTCTCGAAACATCTGATTATGTTTGCCGTCACCATGCGTGGTGTCGCCCACGATGGGATGAAAGATATGTTTAAAATGCCGCCGCAATTGATGTTTGCGCCCTGTTTTCGGTATTAAACGAACCAGACTGTACCTTGAAGTCTTATACCGCCCTACTGACTCATCAAGCTCAACCGTGGCAAGCCGCTTATAATGCGTTACCGCATCTTGTGGTGCTTTATCTTGTTTGGCTTGTTTATCGCTTTTTTTATCTAATTCTTCTTTGAGAGCATAATCAATAATGCCACTTTCATCGGTGAAACCACGCACCACGGCAAGGTAAGTCTTTTCAATGGTGTGCGCTGCAAACTGCTCACCCACTTGTTTGGCAATGTCAGGATTTAAAGCAAACAAAAGCACACCCGATGTCGGTTTATCCAAGCGATGCACAGGGTAAACATGCTGCCCCACTTGATTGCGCACCATTTGCAGAGCAAAGCGGGTCTCATGTTTATCAATCATGGAGCGATGCACCAACAAACCCGAAGGTTTATTCACCGCGACCAAATGTTCATCCTGATATAAGATTTCTAAGCTTTCATCGCACATATCGCGAGCTTAGCCGACAATCATTGAAATCATAGCCTTAAACCATAAGACTGAGCGCATGACAGAACACAAGAACACTGACCCTTTGCACGGCGTAACCCTAAAAATGATGTTGGAAGAGCTGGTTTCATTCTATGGCTGGGGAGAAATGGGCATTTATGTCAAAATTCGTTGCTTTAATATGAATCCATCCATCAAATCTAGCCTTGCCTTTTTGCGCAAAACACCGTGGGCGCGTACCAAGGTTGAGTATTTATACAAAGATATGTTGGATGAAAAGAATGGTGTGACCAAGGATGAGCCAACGCCCAAGTCAAACAGCCATTGGCCTGACGTGGATTAAAAATGCAACTGGTGCGAGTTCAAGGTTTGATATTCGCCCACATCAAGACCACCCAAGGTGACTTCGCCAATCGCATAACGAATCAAACGAAGAGTGGGGAAACCAACGGCTGCCGTCATGCGGCGCACCTGTCGGTTTTTGCCTTCGGATATTTCTAATTTCAACCATGATGTTGGGATATTGGCGCGAAAGCGAACAGGTGGGTTTCTCTCCCACAAAGCTTTGGGTTCACGCATTTTTTCAGCTTTGGCAGGTTTGGTTTTACCATCTTTAAGCACTACGCCACGCCTTAATTGTTCAATGGCTTTCTCGGTGATGTCACCATCCACCTGCACCCAATACACCTTACTTTTGCCATGTTTGGGATGCGCAATTTTATCTTGCAGCTTTCCATCGTCGGTGAGCAGCAACAAACCTTCACTATCTTTGTCCAATCGCCCTGCAGCGTACACATCTTTAAGCTTAATATAGTCGGCTAAAGTCTCTTTATTATCTTGTGGACTAAACTGACACAAGACATTGAAGGGTTTGTTAAAACGAATGGTGGTCATGGTGCAACACTAGTCATTTGAATGCGTTTATGGAATGCTATCACCTATGTTATTTCAACCCGACCCTGATGTTGAGGCTTATGTGCTTGCCAAAAAAGGTGCTGAAAAGAGCTATCCTTTTGGTGAAGATGTGGCGGTGTATAAGGTGAAAAACAAGATGTTTGCACTTATGGGAAGCATTGGCATCAACCTCAAGTGCAACCCTGATGAAGCCATTATTTATCGGCAAATGTTTGAAGCTGTCACACCCGCTTATCACATGAATAAAGAGCATTGGAACTCTGTGGCATTGGATGATGATGCGCCCTTGGACTTAATACACAAAATGGTTGATGATTCTTATGCGCTGGTGGTGGCTAAGCTACCGAAGAAGGATAGAGAACGATTACTTGGGGGATTGAACACATGAAAACAGTATTATTTGCAGTAGCTGCATTGGCAGCACTAGGGCTTGTTGCCTATATCGTGATGGCAGTGATGTCGCAAAAGATGCCCGATAATTTGGGTTTACAAGATGGCGTACTTCGCCCCTGCCCCGAATCGCCCAACTGCCTTTGCAGCGAAGCACATACCCAAGGTGATGATGTGCATTACACCGCACCTATTCAAGGTGATAAAACCATGTGGAATAAGCTTCAATCCGTTATTCAAGCCCAAGGCGGCGAGGTGGTAACTGATCATGGGGACTATAAACACTACACCTTTAGCACACCTATCATGCATTATGTGGATGATGTGGAGCTTAGGTTTGATGAAGGATCTCATCTCATTCATGTTCGCTCTGCATCACGCATTGGACGCAAGGATTTTGGTGTCAACCAAGCGCGAATGGATAAAATCAAACAAGACCTATGAACCGTATCATATAATGAATATCATACTCACCAGCATTGATGACCGTGCCAAAGCCAAACATATCGCCAAAGCATTGGTGCAAGCCAAGCTTGCAGCTTGCGTACAAATATCCGCCCAAGGTGAGTCGGTATATATGTGGGAAGATAAACCTTGCGAAGAAGCCGAATATTATTTAAGCATCAAAACAACGGCTGCACTTAAAGATAAGGCTGTGGCTTGGTTAGAAAACAATCATCCCTACGACACGCCTGCAATTATCATTTTAGATGCAAAAACCAGCACTGAATATCAGCACTGGCTTCAAAATAGCTTAGGATAAAGTTTAGTTCTTCTTAATAAACTCGGTAAGAATCACAATCATCTGACCGTTTACTCTGCCTTCAATATGTCCAGGGTTATCGTGCACCAAGCGAATATTACGCACAGCAGTACCGCGTTTGGCTGTAAAACCACCGCCTTTAACCACCAAGTCTTTAATAATAGTGATGCTATCCCCTGCTTCAAGGACTGCACCATTGCTATCACGATGAACAATGACTTCTTCACCTTCTGCAGCTATTCCTGCTTCAGCCCAAGCTTTCACATCATCTTCTAAATACATCATATCCAATAAATCTTGTGGCCAGCCTTCGCCTTTGAGTTGATGCAGCATACGATAAGCAACCACTTTCACCGCATCCACTTCACTCCACATGCTATCATTCAAGCAACGCCAGTGATTAGCATCCACACTATCCGCATCGTTGAGTTGCGTGTTGCAAGTAGCACAGACGAAAGCGGCTGCATCTGCATCATCTGTGGGGCTGTTTGGCACATCATATACTGTCAAACCGTCTGTACTGCCGCACAATTCGCATGTGTTTCCGCTACGGGTTTCTAATGCTTGTTCAATACTCATGTTATTATCCTTGGCTACTTATTGATTTCAAACTTTAATCTTTACGCGTTGGTCTATGCCCACGCCCGCTGCCATCCACGGCAGCGTTTCCGCGTGGTTCAAGCAAATGAATATCTTCACCGCGTAATACAATGTCTTGCCCGCATCCTTTACATATCCCGCCAAAACCCGAAAATGGAAACAGCCTCACTCTAGCACATTCAGGGCACTCACCTTTCCGCGCTTTAAAGGGCAAGGTAAACAAGGCAATTAAAGCAAGGATAGAGCCGATTACGCCTGTAAACGGCATAAAAAAGGATAAGAACATGGTCGCAGCCCAAAGTGGCAAAACATAGAGCACGATTTGAAGTTGTGCGCGTTGCGTAGATGAAATTTTGAGAGTTTGACGTTGGGGGCGGATGCGACTCATGCCCCAATCATGCGCAAACAAAAAAACCGTGCAAGTGATAAACTTACACGGTGTTTATTTTATTCTTTCATCTATCAATTTAAACTGTCATGAGCGCAAAACAAACGCGGCGTACGGAACACAGCAACCGAGGTATATTAATAATATATCGAGGAAGCGAGCACCGCACAATACGGTTAGTTTTGTGCGCAGTAAGTTTAGTCTTTAAAGTCTAGTGTTTTACCCGTTGGGCGTGGTAATACTGGGAACGTCACTTGCGGCGCATCACCTGTTAATGTTTCCAAGAAAGCTACGATGTCTGAAATATCACGTTTGGATAATTTTGTATCCAATTGTACTTTCGCCATAGAGTCCACAGCTTCTTCCAATGTTGCTGCTGAACCATCATGAAAATACGGCGCAGTCATCGCCACATTACGCCACGATTGGACACGAAATACATGACTGTCTTCATCTTTGCCCGTGACTGACTTCAAACCTTCGTCCGTGCCGTATTGAAATTCCATAAAATCATTGTTGGTAAACAACACACCTGAATGGCAGGACGTACAACCAATTTCAGCCGCCTTAAACATGCCGCGCTTGGCTGCCTTAGAGATCTCCCCTTTACCTTCAACAAACTTATCAAATGGTGCATTGGGTGTAATCAAAGTGCGTTCAAAAGCTGCAATAGCTTTTGCCATATTATCATAGTTTAAAGAACGCTTACCAAACACCTCATCAAACAAGGGCGTGTAACCTGCATCTTGAAGACGATCAACCACGTCTTCTTCACTGTCTGCTGCCATTTCAACAGGGTTCAATGGTGGACCTTTGGCTTGGTCTTCAAGCAATGGTGCGCGACCATCCCAGAATTGTTTACTCCAAAATGCCGAGTTCAATACCGTTGGTGCATTACGACCACCGCGCTCCCACTTATGACCAATGGAGAATTTTTGATTATCCACGCCCCAAGTGCCAAGGTTATGGCATGAGTTACATGAAAACTGACCACTTTTAGACAATGCAGGGTCGAAATACAATTTTTTGCCCAATTCAACTTTTTCTGCACTCATCGGGTTATCCACTGGCACAGGCACTTGTGTTGGTAATACCCCCATACCTTCAGGGATATTCGCTGCATTTGCCGCATTTAAACCCAAGAAAGATAGTGATGCCAATAAAACTAGTTTTTTCATTTACAATCTCCTATATTCAGATTTGTTTGATGGGCGCAGCATAGTATTTTTTTTGCAAAAGTTAACCTTTATTATATTATAATTTATTAATGTATCATCATGATCACACAACCTGTATTGTGAATATGAAAAACATCCGTACGCTTAGCTTTTATAGCGTAACATCCTCGAGGTATTCATGACAGTTTCTATCGGCACAGCATACACAAACACAGCAACCAAAGTGATGTTGCTTGGTTCTGGCGAATTGGGCAAAGAAGTTGCCATTGAGCTGCAACGATTGGGTATTGAAACCATTGCAGTGGATAGTTATGCTAAAGCGCCTGCCATGCAGGTCGCCCACCGCTCACATATTGTAAATATGCTCGATGGCGCGGCACTAAGGCAGCTCATCGAGCAAGAAAAACCTGACTTAATTGTGCCAGAAGTCGAAGCCATTGCCACCGACACTTTAGCCGAACTTGAAAGCGAAGGGTTTCATGTCATCCCTACTGCACGTGCCACCCAACTGACCATGAACCGAGAAGGCATTCGCCGCTTAGCAGCCGAAGCATTGGGCTTAAACACTTCCCCTTATCAATTTGCCGACACCTTTGATGCTTTCGCCAAAGCTATTGCCGAGATTGGCACACCCTGCGTAGTCAAACCCATTATGAGCTCATCGGGCAAAGGGCAATCGGTGGTCAAAACTGATGCCGACATTCAAAAAGCATGGGACTATGCCCAAGAAGGCGGCAGAGCAGGTAAAGGCAAGGTGATTGTCGAAGGTTTTGTTGATTTTGACTATGAAATCACGCTTTTAACCATTCGCCACCGTGATGGCACTTCGTTTTGCCTACCCATAGGACACTTGCAAGAAGATGGCGACTACCGTGAATCATGGCAGCCGCAAGCCATGAGCGATAAAGCATTGGCAGCATCCAAACATATTGCCACCCAAGTGACTGAAGCTTTGGGTGGTTACGGCTTATTTGGTGTGGAGCTGTTTATCAAAGGTAATGATGCGATTTTCAGCGAAGTCTCACCTCGCCCGCATGATACAGGTTTGGTTACCCTGATTTCACAAGATTTATCCGAGTTCGCGCTGCATGTTCGTGCTATTTTGGGCTTACCCATCCCCAACATCACCCAACATGGTTTTGCTGCATCTTGCCCGATTGTGGTCGAAGGTGATTCAGACCATGCTTCCTTTGCTAACTTGGAACAAGCCTTGGCAGAACCTGACACACAAATGCGCATCTTTGCAAAACCCGAAGTGCATGGAAAACGCCGTATGGCAGTGATGTTGGCACGAGGTAACAGCATTGAAGAGGCAAGAACCAAAGCCAAAACTGCTGTGGCTAAGGTGCAAATTAAGCTTTAAGCAACACTTCCTTCATCTGTGGTTTTAGCGTAACATGAG
This sequence comes from Mariprofundaceae bacterium, assembly GCA_015663235.1. Taxonomy (GTDB): domain Bacteria; phylum Pseudomonadota; class Zetaproteobacteria; order Mariprofundales; family Mariprofundaceae; genus Ghiorsea. The sequence continues at coordinate 4,916 of DQSL01000145.1, read as the reverse complement.
TTTGTGATTTAAGGATCTGGATATGCACATTTTATTCTACAATGCCAAAGCTTATGACAAAGAATTTTTTACCCAAGCCAATCAGCATTTTCAGCATGATATTCGTTTTGTTGATGCCAAGTTAAACATCGACACGGTTGACCTTATCAATGATGAAAAAGCCATCTGTTTATTTGTGAATGAGTGCGCTGACCGTGAAGTGATGAAGCGATTATCTCAGGTTGGTGTGCAATTGATTGCCTTGCGTTGTGCAGGCTTTAACAACGTAGACATCAAAGCAGCGCATGAATTTGGCATCACAGTGGTGCGTGTGCCTGCGTATTCACCTTATGCTGTCGCCGAACATACATTAGGTTTGATGCTTTCACTCAACCGAAAAATACACCGTGCCTACAACCGTGTACGCGATGGAAACTTTGCACTCGATGGTTTACTTGGCTTTGATTTTCATGGGCGAACAGCAGGTATTATTGGCACTGGTCGCATTGGCGCGCTGGTTGCGAAGCTTTTGCGCGGCATGGGTATGAAAGTGGTTGCTTATGACCCGCAACATCATCCTGATAGTGATGCCTTGGGTATTCATTATGTGAGCTTAGCTGACTTATTTGCCCAATCCGATGTGATTTCACTGCACTGCCCACTTACACCAGACACCCATCACATGATTGGTAAACAAGCACTACAAAGCATGAAACAGGGAGCTATGCTGATTAATACCAGCCGTGGCGCACTGTTAGACACCCAAGCCGTGATTCACAGCCTCAAAAGCAAACATTTGGGTTACTTGGGTTTGGATGTGTATGAGCAAGAAAGCGAATTGTTTTTTGAAGACTTTTCCTGCGACATTATCCAAGATGACATCTTTGAACGTTTACTGACATTTCCTAATGTGTTAATTACTTCACACCAAGGATTTTTCACCAAAGAAGCCTTGCAAAATATTGCTGACACAACACTAAATAACATTAAACAATTTGAAAAACTGTCTATCGCTCAACAACCCATTGAGCTTAGCAATATGGTTACTGTAAACGCTTGATTTAATGAACAAATTGAATGTCTAAAGTTCTCATATACGTGTGCAAGCCTGCATCCTGCACGGGAAACACATAGGCATCGGTATCCGAATCATTGTGATGCGAATGCCACCAACCAGGAGGTGTGACAAACACAGTGTTTTTCTCCCACATCGCTTTGATTGGGTTGATAATTTTACCATCACTGTCCACTTTCTTGCCAATCAAGGTGTACGTGTTTTCCCCAGCCGATACTGCCAAGTCCAAAGCCACCGATTGATGGCGATGTGGCTTCTGCATTTGTTGTTTAGGTAGTAGGTTAAACAATGTCCACATGGTATGGGTCACTGTTTTACTTTTGGCACTGGCATGATTACCCAAAATAATGCCCACGCGATTGCGGTTTTCAGTCATTGCCACTTCGCGAATACGCTCAACAGCATCCAACATATATTTCTGGCTGTAAAATGCAGGTTTAAACATCGCTTTATTCGGCACTACGCCCATATGCTCAAGCAATGGTCCATCATGTGTCCAATACAGTGCGCTGTCTTCATCAGCAAAGTGGGTCACACCTTTATTACACGGCAAAGTAAACGAATCCCCTTCTTGCCACTTGATTGAACCTGTTTCAGTCTCGGTATGACCAGAACCGCGCATCACGAAATAGATTTCAGAAGTCGCTTCAACATGGGTATGAATATTTTCATTCGGATTGATGCGAATATAATTAGCAAGCAAGTTGGGCGATGTTGCCAAATAAGGTGTTTCTAGCTCTTTGGATAAATCCAAGGCAATCACACGCGTTTTCCCATGTTCATGCAACGATGCAGGAAACGGCTGAATCGGTACTTCTTTTAAATCAGGTGTGGCTGCTGCGGAATATTCCCAACTGATAACCTCTTGCGCCCATGTTTCATTCATATCTTGCCTCACTTGTCTATAAATTCGCGGCGAATCATCACGACTTGAACAACGAAAGCAACTCAGTTTCTTTATTCTTTTCGTCCAAAAAGCCTATCCATGTCATTCAAGGATAAGCGAATATAAGTTGGTCTGCCATGATTGCATTGGGCGATATTGGGTGTTTTTTCCATTTCCCGCAGCAAGTTTACTTGCTCCTCATGGCTAAGTGTTCGCCCGGCTTTGATGGAGCCTTTACATGCTCTGTTGCCCAACCAACGCTCTAATATGCGCCCTAGCCCCGTGTTACCCGCTTCAGCTTGCATACCCAGCAACACGCACGATTCTATCAACTCTGCAACCAGTTCTGCAGGCGGTTCGCTGCTTAACATCGCAGGTATGCTATGGATTTGCACCGTCTCATCATCTTGAATCGACACAGACACCGCAAAAGCTTCCAAGGCATCTTTGTTGTCATGCAACCACGCTAAACTTTCACCATCTAAAGTTAGGTTTTCAGGGGTAAGCATCAGTTGCGCAGCGATATTACCACCTGATAATTGCGCTTTTAACTTCTCAAAGGTTATGCGCTCATGGGCTGCATGTTGGTCGATTAACACAACGCCATCCGCTGTTTGCGACAACACATAACATTGATGGATTTGCGCCAAAGGTTGCCCCAAGTCCAGCTTACCTTCCACATCATAAGCCGTATCGCCCTCAGCCACAGAAGATGAAAACAAAAGCCGTTGTACATCTTCAGGTACGCGGTTGGATGGCTGGGATGCATAACCTTGAAAATTAGAGCTTCGTTCAGAGGCAAACCTTGGCATGGTGCTGTGAGATACAGGTGAAGATGATGCATACGATGGTTGATTGGATACATTTGAAGACTGCATCGCATCCAAAGCTTTGCCTGTGGTCGTGGAAGCCACAGCTTGCCCCATGCGTTCAATGCCAGCACGCACACAGCCGACAATGGATGCAAACACAGCTTGCGGCGATTTAAAGCGCACTTCCCGTTTGGCAGGATGCACATTCACATCCACAGCCGCAGGGTCTATCTCAAGGCGAATCATAGCAACGGGATAACGGTCGTAAAACATCACATCGCGGTAGCCTGCTCGAAGTGCAGCAATCAGTTGTTTATCCCGAATCACCCGCCCATTGACCAAAAACATCATGCGCGTACTGTTTCGATGGTGGTAAGTTGGCAAACCCAAAAAGCCTGAAACATGAATGCCTTCATGCTCCAGCGTTTGATAAATATAGTTCTCAGCAAAGTCTTTGCCCATCAACTTCAAGACACGCGCTTCTTCGCTTTGTTGGATAAAGTCAAAGCGTTGGCGACCATCCAGCTCCAAACGCATGGACACATTCGGATGCGCCAAAGCTAAGCCCTTAAACACTTCCACAATAGCAGCTTCTTCGGTTTTATCGGTGCGCATAAACTGCAAGCGTGCGGGTGTGTTCAAAAACAAATCCAAAATCTCGATTTTTGTGCCCTTTCGCTTGGGCGCTGGGCGTGTTTCCGTGTTTAACCCGCCATCCACACGCACTTCTACCCCTTCGTTGCTATCTTTGCTGCATGTGGTCATACGAAAGCGTGATACCGAGGCAATGGATGGCAATGCTTCACCCCTAAAACCGTGGGATGCGATATGATGCAAGTCTTCGGATGTTTCAATCTTGCTGGTGGCGTGGCGCTCTAAGGCTAGTTCCGCATCTTGGGCAGACATACCCATACCATCATCTTCGACTTCAATGCGCTTTTTGCCTGCGCCTGTTATCCGCACAGTAATTCGCTTCGCTCCAGCATCCACACTGTTTTCCATCAGTTCTTTCACTGCCGAGGCAGGGCGCTCCACCACCTCACCTGCGGCGATTTGGTTGGCAACTTGGGGTGGTAAAATATGGATATAAGACTTTGGCATAGGCAAACCCTAGCAAACGCTTGGCTTTAATCCAAAATAACCTTAAACTTGTTCTTGTTCGGTTTATTGGAGGTCGCGATGAGAGATGAAAAGAATGTAGAAGAATGCCTTAAAAATAAAAGCGTATGGATACGTTTACTGTATATGATTTTGTTTACCATCCTCTATTCCATTGCCGAAATCGTGATTTTTGCGGTGGCAGTTTATCAATTCTTATCTGTTCTTTTCACAGGCAACAAAGATGAAAAAATCCTCAATCTTGGTAAATCTTTATCGGCTTATGTGTATCAAGTGCTGCAATTCCTTACCTTCAACTCGGAAACCAAACCTTACCCTATGGGTGATTGGCCTGATGCCAAATTACTTGCTGCCCACGCCGACAAACCCAAACGCGCACCGCGTAAAACAACCACACGTAAACCTGCTGCAAAGAAACCCACAGCCAAACGTAAACCTGCAGCGAAAAAAGAAGAACCTAAAGCTGAAGATAAACCAGAAGACAAACCTGCTGAGGGTTAACTTTCAGCAAAGTAAGCCCACGCTTTTTTAACACCCAACGCGGTTGAATATCTATCTATTGACGCATGCCGCGAGCTTTTGCACAAAACCAACACAGGAAAGTTGGTCAAAGAAGTTTTAGGCAAACAATGTTCTGTCTTTGAATGGCAACGCAAACAACCCAGCGCCCAACTTTTGCAGTACATCGCCAGTCAATCCGTTGCCCTGCTCTACCCACATCAAAATAGCAACTCACTTGGTGAACAAGAAGCAAGCTTTGATGCCTATATTTTGATTGATGCCACATGGCAGGAAGCGCAGAAGATCAAAAACTCCCCCAAGTTGTTTCGCACTGTCATCGCTATTGCATTTCTAATCATCTCAATTACCTCAATTAGCCTGAATTCAAGTGATAACGGTAAATATAGTGATATTTTGAATATAACTTCCTAAAGCACCAACCATTTGACAAGCCTGCTGCGGTGCTATCAGATATGCCAATAGGTTGAAGGTAAGTCCTTATTGTGCCTTTGTTCGTAGTATCAAGAAAAACTATGCAGCATTT
>DQSL01000011.1 GCA_015663235.1 Mariprofundaceae bacterium | reverse complement strand
TCAGTCAACATTCATGCTTCGCATCACCAAACGCTGTTGGATGATAGAAAGAATATTATTCACAACCCAGTAAAGTACCAAACCAGCAGGGAAAAATAAGAATACTGCAGTCATCATGATGGGTAAGAACTGCATCACTTTGGCTTGCATTGGGTCAGTGGGTTGTGGGTTCAATTTCATTTGGATAAACATAGATATACCCATCAAAACTGGAAGTACGAAGAACGGATCTTGCACAGACATATCTTCAATCCAACCATAAAATGGCGCTTGTCTAAGTTCGATAGAAATAAGTAATACCTTATAAAGAGCAAAGAAAATGGGCATCTGCATTAAAATAGGTAAACAACCACCCAGTGGGTTTACCTTGTTTTTCTTATACATCGCCATCACTTCTTGACCCATTTTAGCGCGGTCATCACCGTAGCGATCTTTGAGGCGCACCATTTCAGGTTGTAGCTTACGCATGGATGCCATGGAGCGATAACCACTTTGGGTTGGTATAAATAAGATGATTTTCAAAGCAATCACCATCAAAATGATGATGACACCAAAATTGGAGACGTATTGATTCATCCACAACATGATTTCATGCAGCGGCTCTGCAATCACGGTGAACCAACCAAAATCAACACTTCGCTCAAGGCCAACGCCCAACTTCTCAAGGGTAGGTACTGCTTTCGGACCAATATACATGTTGTTATCAAACACCATGTCACCTTGCTCTACCATGCCATCATTAATCAAACCTGCTTGGTAAGAACGCCCATCGCCTTTGTAGTAATAGCGGTAGCTTTCATCTTGGTTTGCACCATAAATAGCAGAGATAAAGTAGCGGGTCATCATACCTGTCCAACCACCCAAAGCGGCGAGTTTCTTCGCACCTGATTCATCAAGGTCATCGTAGCTGACTTCAAATAGTTTATCTTCAAAATAGCCAATAGGACCAACATGTTCGTTGTATGTATCCATGCTTTCGGTGAGCGGATTTTTTTCTACCACTTGGCGGTAAAGCTTCAGCCCTGCACCACCGACGAGGCGGTCTTTCACATTCACCAAATAAGAGCCTTGTACTAATGTGTAAGTGCGTTGCCAAAGGTAGCCATCACTCAACTTTCCTTCAAAAATTGCAATGGTTTTATTATTTTTTTCATCAAGGGAAACAAGCTTGAAAGGTTCAACCAATTTTTGTCCAACCACGCCACTATTAATATACGCTTCATGGAATTGACCACTGGTTAGCGGTTTGATTTTTTCAGGGTTATCCAAAGAAACTTGGTAATCAAGCAATGTGGCATCAGTGACCCAGCCCTTGGCATTGATGGTAAGTTCTAATACATCGTTGCCAAAGGTTTGGATGGATGCAGATGTGGTGCCTTGTGTAGTTGGATCCACCGCGTTGGCTGAGCTTGTACTTGTGGTGTCGTTAGCAGTTGTTGATTGGCTTGCAACAGTGTTGTTTGCGGGATTATTTTGTGCTTGTTCCACCGAGCGAGGTTTGGGCTGCTCAGGTGGGAACATCCAGCTCCAGCCAAATAAAACGGCCATTGAAAGTGCGAAAGCGAGTACTAGATTTTTGTTGTCCATTTGATGTGAAATCCTGTGGTTAAAAAGTGTTGAAAAGGTTGCGGCTCAAGGCAGCGGGTCGTAACCATGACATGATGAGAACGGATGGCAACGCAGAATTCGTTTTAAGGCTAACCAGCCGCCTTTGATTGCGCCGTATTTTTGTAAAGCTTCAATCGCATACTCCGAGCATGTGGGCATAAAACGACAGCGAGCAGGCAACATAGGCGATATAAAATAGCGGTAGAACTGCACAAGTTTAATCAATAACCACTTCATATCAAATCCGTGCGATGAGCTTATCAAAACAAGCAGTCATGGTTTGTTCCGAAACACTATTGTTTTGCAGTTGCGGTGTTGGAATTGCCAATATATCCATATGTTTATCACGAATAGAATGTTGGCGAAATGCACTTCTCAGACATCGTTTGAGGCGGTTGCGTTGCACGGCATTGCCATACTTTGTAGAAACAGCAAGCCCCAAACGTGCATGATTGCAAGCATTTGGGGCTACTATTAAATTCAGTCCTAAAACGCTAAAACGTTTACCTTGTTTCATTCGCGCAAAATCAGCTTTACTGATTAAACGGAACTCACGAGGAAAATCTGTTTTTATGCAGATAGACGCTTGCGGCCTTTCGCACGACGACGATTAAGCACTGCGCGACCACCACGGGTTGCCATGCGAGCACGGAATCCACATGTGCGAGCGCGACGAATACGACTTGGTTTGTATGTAAAACTCATTTGAAACTCCTACTAATCCGAAAAAGGAAGCGCATCATATTCAGCCACTGTTGTGTGTCAATGTTTGGTTTGTTTTTACAACCCATATCATGCTGTATTACGAATACAAATTCTTCATTTCGACTTATTCAGGTATTCTCTAGCGCACTGCAAAGGATAATGCTTCGCCAGGGCTGTCGCCAAGGGTGAACACTGAATGCCAGACACAGTTATCCAAATCTCTTTGTGGTAATAGTAATACATCGCCTGCTTCAAGCGTATGGCAATAACCATTCGCAACAAGCTGCGCGATAAACTTAGGGCTGCGGTCGATGATGGCTTCGACAAGTTCATGGTCAGACTCTTCCATGTAATCACTTAAGTGGTTACGGCTTGCACATAGTTTTTTCAAGGCTGTTTGGGCAGCATCTTGGGGTAATACACTGGCAATGGCTTGCTGATTTTTAGGGTTTACCACAAAACTAATGATTTCATCTATAAGTTTGGGTTTAGATAATGCCAACCAAAAGGTGCTACCGCTGAGTTGGGCAAACACCACGCCTGCATGACCGCGTTCCACATCATGGTGAAACTGTGCGCCACCATTGGGTGCGTTAAAATAGACAATTCTTTCCACAAATGATGGATTTTTGCCTAAAATAGATGATAAATGTTCTAAAATGATATTATTTTGGGTGATTAATGAAGATTCTGGGAATAAAACATCACAAAGTTTGCCTGCCCATGCCTGTTTAAGCGGGTCCGCCGATACATCCTCATAACCTTCCATACCCCATGAAAAACGAAAGCGCAGCGAAGCATCATCATCAACAAAAGATAACCATGAGCCTTTGCACCATAACTCTTCAGCAATCACATCATCTTCGTTGCTTGATTCAAAGGCATCAAAGTAAATTTTCTCAATGCCCTGTGCATCATGTTCTTCGGTAGAAGTTGCCACGATAGCAAAGTTGTTGCCGTAAGATGAAATATAAGGTTCTTTTTCAATAAGCGGGGTGATTTCACCCGATTTAAGCACATTTTCCATCAGTTTATGTGATTTTTCTATGTTTTTCGCATGGTTTATCATGTTTTCTATAAGCAGGGCAGGTAAAACGATAGCTTTATCAGACAACCATGTTTGTTTAACCATGTCAGCCGATGGCATAGCAAAGTGCGAGACTGTCTGAACTTGCCCCAAATCAAAACCACGGCGTTTTAAGTGTGACATGTTATTTGTAGGCAGCCATCACTTCATCAGCTACAAGCTTTTGAAACTGCTCATAACCAAAACTTGGCAAAGGTTTACCATTCACAAAGAAGGTGGGTGTTTTTGTAATATCCAAGGCTTTGGCATCTGCCAAATCAATGGCAATCAGTTGGGCAGTGGCATCTTTATCAATGCCTTGCTTTAAAGCTTCAACATCAAACTTGTAGTGCGCCAAATATTCCCAAATGAGTTCAGGTTGAGGGTTGTGGTGCGCTGCCCAGCCTTGTTGTGTGCCATACATCAAGTCCAACACATCCCAAAACTTGCCAAGTTTGCGCGCCGATTCCAACATTTCGACGGCTTTATCCGAACCATGATGAAAAGGTGCATAACGAATCACCAACTTCACTTTACCTTTATATTTTTTCATGGTGTCTTTGACCAGCGGGTGAAATGAGCGACATGCTTCACACGATGGATCCATAAACTCAACAATAGTTACTTTGGCGCTGGGGTTGCCCATTCTAGGGGAATGAAACTTTTCTAGTGCAGCACTGTTATCATTGGCAAGCTCAGTTTTTTGGGCAACTTGTTCCGCATCATACCAATAAGCAGCACCACCAAATAGGGCGAGCATCAAGATAATTGTACTCATAATGATTGTTTTTTGATTCATGATGTTATCCTCGATTTAGCCATTAATAATAGCACAATGATTGCAGAAAATGCGCCCAATGAAAGCAGTGGAATAGGCAAAAAGCCAAACAATACCATGCTATCATCATCACATGGGACACCTTGGGTGCATGGCTTCAAACCTTCAGGAATAAAACCGTAAAACAAGGCAATATGATAAAGGGTGAACCCCAGCCCAATCACAGCAAAAGGTAGCGCATATTTAATCACATCTTGGCGCAGTGGATACAAACCCATCAACAAAATAATAGCCAAAGGAAAGATACAAATGCGTTGATACCAACACAATATGCAAGGTTCTAAGTGCATGATTTCACTGAAAAATAGGCTGGTCATAGTGGAAGACGCAGCAATAAGCCACGCTATAAAAATCAATGTCCAAGCTGTGTTGTTTTCAGTTGTTTGCATACTTATTTGACCACCTGTTATTGAACGATAAGTTGCAGAAACTTACGTTTACCAACCTTAAGTAAGTATGAACCCGATTTTAATTTTAAATCTTTATCACCTATTTTTTCGCCATCTACTGACACTGCACCCTGCTTAATCATGCGCATGGCTTCGCCGTTGGAAGCAGTTAAACCACCTTCTGACAAGGCTTTGACTATCCAAAGCTGCCCATCTTCTGCGGTGATTATTTTTTCAGGAATATCATCAGGAATTTCTTTCTTGGCAAACTGGTTTTCAAAGCCAGCCCTTGCTGCAACGCCCGCGTCTTCACCGTGAAAACGCGATACAATCAATGCTGCCAATTGTTTCTTGGCTTCCATGGGGTGTTTGGCTTTTACTTCATCCAAATCCACATCAGTCAGCAATTCATAATAGCGATACATCAAATCATCGGATGCTGACATGATTTTGCCAAACTGTTCTTTGGCAGGTTCTTGAATACCCACATAATTGTTAAGTGACTTGGACATTTTGTTCACACCATCCAAACCTTCCAGCAATGGCATGGTAAGAATCACTTGCGTGGGTTTATCATAAGCTTGTTGCAGTTGGCGACCCATGAGCAGGTTAAATTTCTGGTCATTACCGCCCAATTCTACATCTGCTTCCAAGGCAACCGAATCATAACCTTGCACCAATGGGTACAAAAACTCATGGATGGCAATGGCTTGCCCGCCTTTGTAACGCTTCTCAAAATCATCGCGTTCAAGCATCCGTGCAACGGTGGCTTTGCCTGCAATTTGAATCAAATCAGCGGCAGACATTTTGCCCAACCATTCCGAGTTGAAGCGCACTTCCGTTTTGCTTTCATCCAACACTTTGAACACTTGCTGTTTATACGTTTCCGCATTTTCAATGACTTCTTCTTGGGTCAAAGGCGGGCGGGTTGCGCTTTTGCCAGTGGGGTCACCAATCATACCCGTGAAATCACCAATCAAAAACACCACCTGATGCCCACATTGTTGAAATTGGCGCAATTTTTCTAGTAATACGGTATGCCCCAAATGCAAATCGGGCGCAGTCGGGTCGAAACCTGCCTTGATACGCAATGGGCGATTCTCTTTGGCTGCAAGCTTGAGCTTTTCTTCCAAGCTTCCCGCAGGCAGGATTTCTAAAGTGCCACGAGATAATAATTGTATTTGTTGTTCAATGTTCATGGTTTATAACTTCCAATATGTAATTAAGTAGTCATTCCCGCGAAGGCGGGAATTCATCTTTGCAGATGGTGAATACCTGTCGCCACACGGGTATGACGGCAACAGGTTTGTCATCATCTGTGATGTTGTGCCTGCTGGTCTATTTGCGTGCAGGGCGACGGTTTTGCCCACTTCTGTTGCCACCACGATTTCCACCGCTTCGGTTGTTCCCACCTTGGCGAGGACGTTTTTCTGCTGCATCACCTGCCTTCAAACCTTCGGCTTTGGCTGTTGGGTTGGTCGGTTTTTCCAGTACAATCATTTCAGGTGTAATTTCTTTGACTGGAATGGATTTTTTGATGTATGCCTCAATCGCAGGCACTTCAAAACAGTATCGCTCACAAGCAAATGAAATCGCAATACCATCTGCACCTGCACGACCTGTGCGCCCAATCCTATGCACATAAGACTCTGCATCTTCAGGCAAATCATAGTTGAACACATGGGTAATATCATCGACATGAATGCCACGACTCGCCACATCAGTTGCAATTAATAATTTAATCTCACCTTTGGTGAACATTTCCAAAATTTTCATGCGTTTGCGCTGTTGCACATCGCCCGAAATAATGCCCACATTAAAACCATGTTTAGCAAGGTTGGCGGCGAGCTTTTCACCTGTGCGTTTTTCATTGATAAACACCATACCACGTTGTACATCCATGCTTTTGAGCAAATGAATCAATAGTGGTAATTTTTCATCCATCGCCGTGTGATACATGCTCTCCACAATACTCGCAGCAGTAATGTCACCTGCTTCTGCTTGCACTTTTTCAGGGTTATTCATGTGGTCATACGCCAATTCCATGACGCGGTGGGAAAGTGTGGCGGAAAACATCAAAGACTGGCGTTCATCATATTTAGGCAAGCGATTGAGTAAGAAGCGCAAATCTTTGATAAAGCCTAAATCAAACATGCGGTCGGCTTCATCTAGCACCATCACGTCCACAGCTTTAAGGTCGTAACAATGCTTTTTATGGAAATCAATCAAGCGACCGGGTGTACCAATCAAAATTTCAACGCCTGTTTCAAAAGGACGTTGTTGTTTTTCATAATCCACACCACCAAACACGGCATGAACATTAATGTTTGTATATTTGGTGAGGTTCACCGCATCGTTGGCAATTTGAATCACCAATTCGCGGGTAGGTGCAATCACCAAAACACGCGGTTGATTGGTTTTTCGACCTTCTTTGGCAGGGTTTTCAATCAGCTTTTTAAGTGCGGTAATTAAGAATGTTGCGGTTTTGCCTGTGCCTGTTCGACCTTGCCCTGCAATGTCTTTGCCCGACATGGTGATGGGGAAGGCAATTTTTTGCACAGCGGACAATTCGGTATAACCCAAATCATCAATGGCATGAAGCAGGGCGTTGGGAAGCCCTAAAGCGGTAAATTCTGTTTCTTTATCCGCTACCCAATCATCATTGGCTTCAATCGCCCCAGCGAGTGAGGGTTTGATACGTTCAGGTTGAGGGCGAGGTTTATGCACTTTTTTAACTGGAGGTCGTTTGCTGTCATGCGGTTTGTTGCCGCTTTGTTTTGGTGATGTGGCTGGTCGTGCACCCTTTTTGTTTTGACGCAGCTTGCGTGGTGGACGTTTATGTTTTGGTTTATCAGTAGGTGTAGGTTTTGGCGCTTCTTCTTTGCTACTAAAAGCAGTTTTAATTTTTGAAATCAAACTTGAAATCATGTGTTTTCCTTCGTGTTATCGCTGTTGCTAGCGAAGTTTGGTGTTGCTTCTTGAAGCCCGTGTGGGTCTTCGTGGATGATGACTTCTGCATCTGTCCATTTTTCTTTAATGGTGGCTTCCACTTCATCAGCAATGGCATGGGCTTGTAGCAAACTTAAATTGCCATCCAGCTCCAAATGAAATTGAATGAAGTTGGTCAAGCCTGCTTTGCGGGTGCGTAAGTCATGAATACCTTTCACTTCAGGATGTGATGTTGCCAACTGCTTGATGTCGGCTCTATCCTCATCGGACAACTCTTTATCCATGAGCTGGTCAATGGCTTCGGATGCAATTTCCCACGCACTGTGCAAAATATAAAAGGCAATGGCAATGGCAAAGATGGGGTCAAACCCAGGCCAACCATACATGGCAAGCAAGAGCGCAATAATCACACCCACATTGACCAATAAATCTGTTTTATAATGAATGGAGTCAGCAGCGATGGCGGTCGAGCCTGTTTGTCGCACGACATGTTGTTGAAATGCAATCAAACCAGCAGTTAAAGCAATCGAAATTAGCATCACCACAATGCCGATGTTTAATACTTCAAGCTCTTTGGGATGCAATAAACGGTTGATGGATTCAAGCAACAAAAATGCAGCCGAACCTGCGATAAACATGGATTGCCCCATGCCAGCCAAAGCCTCGGCTTTACCATGCCCAAAGCGGTGTTCTTTGTCGGCAGGTTGCAAGGCATGATGCACGGCAAATAGGGTGATTAACGAAGCCGCAGCATCCAAACAAGAGTCAATCAAGGTCGCCAAAATAGTGATAGAATCGGTCCACATCCATGCAATCAGTTTGGCAATAATCAAGATGATTGCCACGGTTGCCGAGGCGTAGGTCGCAAGGCGCATCAAACGCGCTTGTTTGCTACTTACATGCGATAACGATGCGTTATTTTCGTTCAACCTTGGCTCCTACAAAAAAGATGCGTTCTTGTTTAATCATGTCCAAACCTGAGGTCGGTAATTCAGCTTCAAACTCAGCGACTTCTGCCCGTTTCCCTTTGGTTTCAGGGTGTTTGGCAATCAAATACGAACAAATATCGCAATATTCTTCAATAGAAATGTCATATGTGCCAATTTTCCGTGCCACGGTGATGATTTCTTCTTTATCATAACCCATGAGTGGTGAAAGCAGCGGCAAATCCGCCGCATCATAAATAGCATGTATATTTTCAAGGGTTTGGCTAGCGACTTGCCCCAAAGAATCACCCGTGACCAAGGCTTTGGCATTCACTTCATCAGCCATCAAACCCGCATTGCGAATCATGTGTCGCTTATAAATAATCATACGATAGCGGGGCGGCACAAGGGCAATGGCATGACGCTGAAACGCTTCCAAATCAATCATGATAAGTTTTACGCGCCCTTGGTATAAAGACAGTTGTTTGGCTAAATTTTCAATCTTGGTGAAATCACGATTGATGGTGCTGTTATACAAATGCAACAAAGTAACCCGCATACCGCGCTTCATCATGATATAGGCAGCCACGGGGCTATCAATGCCACCAGAAAACAAGACAATGCCATGCCCAGATGAGCCAACAGGCAAACCACCTGCACCCTTGCGTTTATTGGTGTAAATAAAGGTGGCATGTTCGCTGACTTCGACGTGAACCGTGATTTCTGGGTTGTTGATGTCCACGGTTAAATCAAATTCATTTTTAAGGAAGCCTCCCACCTCAAAATTGATTTCTGTGCTAATCATGGGAAAGCGTTTGAAGCTGCGGCGCGAGCGCACGGAGAAACGTTTGCCTTGTGGATGCGGGAATTCGGCTTCAATCGCCTTTTTGGCTGTTTCCTGCATGGCTTCAACATTGGATTCGCATTCAAAAGTCACCGCAAAATTGCTGATGCCAGGAATCAATGCCAAGTGGTCGAGCATGGCAGGCGAGACTTCTTCCACATGCAATAACATGCGGCTATGTTCTTTATCAATTTTGCTTGTGCCAATCAATTGTTTGATGTTTTTGGCAAGTTGGCGCACAAATTCACGGCGATTTTTGCCTTTAAGTGCTAACTCTGCGTAGTGAACAAGGATATGCTGCATATTAAACGGTCACCACATCCAAACAACGTTGGCAAAGCTCATTATGCACAGCATGAGAAGCATCCGCAGGTGTTCCCACCACATAACAACGTGGGCATTTGATGCCACCCACTGCTTCAATGTTCAGTGAACCACCCGTACTCGCTTCTGCCACAATCAAAAGCTGCTCATAACTCTCACCCACAGCTTCAGCAAAGCGCATATCCAAATCAGG